>JBOHZJ010000291.1:0-5400 GCA_050738395.1 Steroidobacter sp. | reverse complement strand
ATGGCGATCAGCGTGAACAGCCGCTTGGAAAATATCGCGCAGGGTACGAACAGCACGGCGATCGCAATTACCACGCGGACCAGACGATCGCGCAGCTCCATCAAATGTGAAATCAGCGAGCCTTCTGCGAGACTCTCGCGCTCATCGCCGCTCATTGCGGAAGTTTCGTGGTTGATGCTTCTGTCGGTTCCGGCGTCGAGGGCTCAGCGTGCTGTTCGATGCCGGAGTCCGTCGTATCGGGATCGAGCCCTGGATCTGTGTGCGGCGCAGAGTCGATGTTCGCGCTCGAAGTCGCGGCGGCAGACTCAGGCGTAGTTGCGGTTTCCTGAAAGGCGTTCGCGGCCGCACTCGGCGGACCCTGCATGGGTCGCGACTTCGCCAGCTCTTCCATCGTCACTTCGTGTTCGAGCTGCGTGCGCAATTGACGCGCCATCGCGCGTGCGCGGCCGGTCCAGCGCCCCACCTTCTGCGCGAGCCCCGGCAACTTCTCGGGACCCAGCACCAGGAGCGCCAGGCCAAGGATGAGAATGATCTCTGTGAAACCGACTTCAAACATCCTGGGGAAGCTCTCGTTATCTCACTACGAACGGACCGTAAGGTGGATGAGCGTGTCGGGATGTGAGCTGAACTCAATGCACGATGACAGGTTGGCTCTCCGGCCAGCAGCCCAGCGCCCCGCAGCTCGAGTGGCCCGAGCCTCAGACGTTCGACTTTTCGCCCGTCTTGTTCGCCGGCGTCGAATCGAACTCGGCGTCCTTCTCACCGGACGCGGAGATCTGTTTGTTCTCGTTGTCCTCGCCTTCGTCCATGGCCTTCTTGAAGCCCTTCACCGCGCCGCCGAGATCCGAGCCGATCGTGCGCAAGCGCTTCGCGCCGAAGATCAGCAGGGCGATTGCGAGGATGATCAGGAGTTCTTTAAAGCCGATACCCATTAATGTCTCCGCTTCAGGGGCCGCCGAATCATACGCCTCGGGACCGGGGTAGTGATCGGAGGATAGGGATAGTCCGAAACTCAAAACAGCCTAAGTGAAATCTGCGTCAGCGTACTAAACGACTGTGTCTGAGTTCTGACTACGCGCGGTTTCCTACTCAGTGCTCAGTGTCGGCTCCACCTGCAGCCAGAACGTCACCGGGCCGTCGTTCGTCAGCATCACCTGCATGTCTGCGCCGAACTCTCCGGTTTGGACAACGCGGTGCGCCTCACGTGCTCTGCCCACCAGAAAATCGAACAACCGGCGCCCTTCATCCGGCGACGCTGCGGGACTGAATCCTGGCCTCGTTCCCTTACGCGTGTCCGCAGCGAGCGTGAACTGCGAAACCAGCAGCAGTCCGCCGTCGACGTCCTGAAGACTCCGATTCATGCGCCCGTCGGCGTCCGGGAATACCCGGTACGTCAGCAACCGCTCGAGCAGTCGCTCAGCCTCGGCCTCGCTATCGCCTCGTTCGACTCCGACCAGCACCAGCAGGCCCGCCTGAATCGCGCCGACGGTTCGATCCATCACGCGAACTTCGGCATTCGAGACGCGCTGCAGCAGTGCAATCATGAGTACATGCTTATAGAGAAGTTTGGGGCCTCAAAGCCACACGAGCTAGAAAAAACCCGTTAACGAGTACTTAGAGATCCACAAATGGTGGGTTTCGGCATCTCACGGCATTCGAAGGAGAAATTCAGCATTGTCGAGACACATCTGAGTCTGCTTTGGCTCGATCGCCCCAAGATTTTCGTTGAGTGGAATATGAGAGCATCATACGGCTCATCGCAGGGCTTATAGTGGCAATTCGCCTGCCATCTCAGTCGAAGTTTCACAACTTTTTGAGGCTTGAAAGCAAATCCCTTCCATTCTCCGTCTCCCTGGATTCATAAGTGAACGCGAGAGCCAGAGCCCTTCGACGCACTCAGGGCGAACGGAAACAAGAGGAGGCCATTGGATCTTCTTTTCGATCGTCTTTCCTGCCGTTCGCCTGAGCGTGTCGAAGGGCGCTTCGTCTCCAGGAATGCTTCGACACGCTCAGCACAACGAACACGATCTAACTCACCCGCTTTTCTTGCGGTCCTTCGCGGCCCCTTTCCTCCTACCTGACGCCTTCCGCTCGAGCCTGAGCTTCACGCGCTTCGGTGTTCTTGCCCCGAGCCCGATAGGACTCGGCAATCAATCGCCATGCTGCTGATTGCGCACGCGGCGCATTGACCGACATCGCGACCGCCTTGCGCGCCATGTTCTCGGCTTGGACATAGTTGCCTTCCGCCTGGCGAACGTTGCCCAGTTCGATCCAGAGCAACGGATTGTCCGGCTCGATGCGCAACGCGCGTTCAATGGAGGAGGCTGCGACGGCGAAGTTCCGGGACGCGAGCTGCGACTGCGCCTGACCGACCAACGCACGCGAAGCCGGACTGAGCGTCGGCTCGCGCATCACCGGCTCGGGCAACGGCTGTGGCTCCTCAACAGTGGTCGGCGGCGTGCCCGGCCGCGTTTCGACAGGCGTGTCTCGCGATGGGGGGACCGGCGTCGGCTGCGGCGATGGCGTTGTTCGATAGGGGTCGGGAACGGCGCATGCACTCAACGCAAGTGAGGCCATCAGGATGTAGACAGACGTTTTCCGCATGGCTCTCTTCGCTTCTCAATCGGGCCAGCGCGCAGTTTGCCAGCGGCCGACAGGCTGCGGCAGCGCCTGCTATCGCGTGATGCCGCGCCACCACTCCCGCGCCCGCTCACCCAGTTCATCGAAGACGCCGACTTCGCACCCTGGAGCGAACGGCAGATTCACCCCCTGGGGCACGGCGACGGAGATCACTTCGACGCCGCATTCCGGCTTCGCGCGCAGGCCGGTCGGATACTCGATCCACGCCTCTTCGAGACCCTCGGGCAACGGCGCGCTCCACGAACTTGTTCCGATCGACGCCATCAGTCGGGACCACACCGCAAGGGATCCTGACGATCCGGTCAGGCCAGTGGGTGCGTTGTCGTCGTAGCCGATCCACACAACCGTGAGATGGTTGGCGGAGAACCCCGCGAACCAACTATCGCGATAGTCGGATGACGTGCCGGACTTGCCCGCGACGACGACGCTGGCAGGCAGATGAACGCGCGCAGCGCGTCCCGAGCCGCGCTCCATCACCTGAACGAGCATGCGGTTAACCTGGTAGACCGCACTCGGATCGGCCACCGGCGTCACTTCGAGCGCGAAAGATTTGAGCGGTTGACCGTCCGCATCGACGATCGAACGCACCGCTCGCAACGGCGTGCTGAAGCCGCCGTTTGCAAAGGCGTTGTAGAGCTGCGCGACTTCCAGTGGCGCGACGTCGATTGCGCCAAGCAGCACGGAGGGCAGTTGCGGCGGTTCCTTTGGCAGTCCCAGGGCGAGAAACTCACGAGTTACTTTCGAAAGACCGACCTCGAGCCCAAGGCGCACCGTGGCGAGGTTCATCGATTGCGCCAGGGCGCGCACCAGCGGCACCGGTCCGTAGAACTCTTCAGAGATGTTCTGCGGCGCCCAGACTTTGCCGTTCGGCAGTTTCACTTCGACCGGTCCGTCCTCGATGATGGATGCGGCGTGATAGCGCCCGCTTTCCACCGCGGCGAGGTAGATCACGGGTTTGACGAGCGAGCCGATCGAGCGCTTCGCGTCGAGCGCACGATTGAAGCCGTCGAAGCTGGCCTGACGACCGCCGATCAGCGCGACGACTTCGCCGTTCTGCGGCGCCGTGACGACGACGACGCCTTCAAGCTTTCGGTTCGTCTTCTGCTTGCGTGTCTTGTCGAGCCGATCGAGTTCCTGCGTCAACGCGTCTTCGGCGCGGTTCTGCACCAGCGGATTGAGCGTGGAGAATATGCGCAGGCCCGCTTCGGTCAGATCTTCTTCGCGATAGTCCCGACGCAAGGTTCGTCGCACCAGGTCGAGAAACGCAGGGTAGTAACCGCCGGCCAGCGCCCCCGAGCTCACGATCCCGAGCGGTCGCTTTGCCGCCAGTTGCGCCGCTCTTTGCTCGACGACGCCGTGCTGCTCCATGAGCTTCAGCACCAGATCGCGACGCGCTTTCGCGCGCTTGGGATGACGGCGCGGATCGTAGTACGAAGGCCCGCGCACCATCGCCACGAGCAGCGCCGCTTCGTGCAACTGCAGTTCCGCAAGCGGTTTGCCGAAATAGAACTGGCTCGCGAGGCCAAAGCCGTGAATTGCACGATTGCCGTCCTGGCCCAGATAGATCTCGTTGATGTACGCATTCATCAGGTCCTGCTTGCTGAAGTGCACCTCGAGCAGCACGGCCATGACGGCTTCTTCGATCTTGCGGCTGAACGTACGACGATTATCGAGGAAGTAGCTCTTGACGAGCTGCTGCGTAAGCGTCGAGCCGCCCTGTTCGATCTGTCCCGCGCGCAGGTTGACCCACGCGGCGCGCATGATCGCGCTGAGATCCACGCCCAGGTGCGAATCAAACTCGCGGTCTTCGACCACCTTCAGCGCCGCGGGCAACAACGATGAGACCTCATCAGGCGTCACGACGACGCGGTCCTCACCGTGGATCGGAAAGATGCTGCCGATCAGCAGCGGATCGAGCCGGAAGATCGGCACATCCTCGCCGCGGCCGTTGCGCATGCTGTCGACCGACTCGCCGCGCATCGTGATCGTGAGCTCCTGCGCCTCCTGCAGCGCGTCCCAGAATTGAAAGCGTCGCGTGATGAGCTCGATGCGGGCGCCGCGGCGGCTATAACTACCCGCCTGCTGCGGCTCAGGCACTCGCTGGTAGCCAAGCCGCTTGAGTTCACGTTCCAGCGTGTCCGCACTGAAGCTCTGCCCGACATACAGTTCGGTCGGTTCCGCAAAGACCTGCGCGGGCAAGGTCCAGCGTCGACCTTCGAATTGCTGCGTGATCTGCCGGTCGAGGTAGAACACCCAGGCGAGCAACACGATCGTGACGACGCCAAGGCTCAGGACCACGCCGGCCAGGAACTGCTTTCGGTATTTCTTGAGTAGAGCCATCAATGGATTTCGGTCACTGCTGAGGAATGCAGCGGCTCATCGTAATGATCCGCGCGGGCGAAATGGGGGCGAATTATGGCGGCACGGCGAGCGCCGCCAACTGGCGAACCTGGCCAGAGCAGGAATTCGAAGGTTCACGCCTCATTCCGGCCAGTCGGCCGGTTGACCAGTCCGCCAGTTAGCCAGCGGCAAACTACCGCCGCCAGAAAGTCGGCGAGATCAGCACCAGGAGCGGAAACACTTCCAGACGACCGAGCAGCATGGCGACTACACAAATCCATTTGCCGGCGTCTGACAGCCCGCTGAAGGTGGTTGCAACTTCACCGAGGCCGGTGCCCACGTTCGTCATGCAGGCCGCGATCGCCGCGAACGCAGTGACCTGATCCTCGCCGATCGCAATCAGCGAGATCATCAGTATGC
>JBOHZJ010000290.1:0-3897 GCA_050738395.1 Steroidobacter sp. | reverse complement strand
GCTTGCCCGTATAGAAGGGATGGCAGTTCGAGCACACTTCGATCTGCAGATCATGACCGAGCGTAGAGCTCGTCACGAACGTGTTCCCGCAGCTGCAGGTGACGGTGGTCTCTTTGTACTCAGGATGGATGGCGGCTTTCATGATGTTGAGCGTGCTGGGGGCGCGCCCCGTCGAAAAAGGGCGCGCAGTGTAGCCACGCAGGTAAGTGCAAGCAAGAAAAAATCCACCATCGGGGCTCGGCCCATCGGTTTTAGGCAATCGTCTTACGGTTATCCACAAAAGCTGTGGATAAGTGTGTGGATGACTGCCATGCGGCGGACCGGTGGAGGCTTCAAAAATGTGACATGTTCACATTGCTCATTTTTTAGCCAGACTGTTTCAGCTTGTCTCATCAATGACTTACGCGCTGCGGCTGATGCACCGCATGTGATTCTGTCATCAAGGTGCGGCCACAATGAAAATAGTTCCCGAGTGTGAATAACCTATTTGCGCGAGCCCGCACTTTGCACTGACGGGCACGGAAATTTGTGCGCTGGTTCACGAACTTGCGCCCATGAACCTGTGAGCCGCGGCCTCGCTAGATCTCCGGCTGCCTGGCTGGCTCGGAGAGGAACAGCGCCTGTAGATCGTTCAAAAAACGCTGTCCAAGTTCGGTCGGCCGCCACTGCGTTGATCCGACGCGCTGCAGCAGGCCGCGCCGTTCCGCATTCGCGATCGTCGCCGAGACGGCGGCGATCGGCACGCCCGTATGAGCTTCGAAGCTCGCTTCCTCAAAGCCCTCGATGAGCCGCAGCGCATTGAGCATGTATTCGAACGGTAGTTCACCTGCTGTGATGCGAACTCGCTCCACTACGCGAGTCGAGTTCGCACGGATCAGGTATTCGCGCGGCTGACGAATGCGAGTTGTGCGAACGACGATGGCCTCCGGCGTCAGGGAAGTCAGCTTGCCGTGAGCGCCCGCGCCGACGCCGAGATAGTCGCCGAAGCGCCAGTAGTTGAGATTGTGTGTGCATCGGCTGCCGGCTTGCGCGTAGGCAGATACTTCGTACTGCGCGTAGCCGCGGCTCGCCAGGCGTTCCTGACACTCCTGCTGCATCTGCCAGATGATCTCGGCGTCGGGCAACGGCGGCGGCCGGTGATAGAACACGGTGCCGGGCTCCAGGGTGAGTTGATAGTGAGAGATGTGCGCCGGCGACAGCTCGATCGCAGCATCGATATCCGCAGCCGCCTGTTCACTGGTCTGTCCAGGCAGCCCGTACATCAGATCCAGATTGAAGTTGGCGAGGCCGGCGAGCTGCAGCTCGCCCACAGCGCGTGTGATGTCGCCTGCGCCATGAATCCTGCCGAGCGTGTGCAGATGCTCATCGTTGAAGGTCTGAGCCCCCAGCGATACGCGGTTGACGCCCGCCTCGCGGTAGCCTGAGAAGCGGCCATGCTCGATCGTGCCGGGATTCGCTTCCAGTGTGACTTCGATCTGGGGCTCAAAACCGATGCGCGTGCGCACGCCCGCAAGGAAGCGACCAACCTGATCGGGGCTGAACAGACTGGGCGTGCCGCCGCCGAAGAAGATTGATGCGATCCGGCGCCCCTGCACCTCAGGGACATCGGTCTCCAGATCCTCGAGCAATGCATCGATGTATTGCGCCTGCGGAATATCGGGCGGCGCGGGGTGCGAATTGAAGTCGCAGTACGGGCACTTGCGCACGCACCAGGGCAGATGCACGTAGAGGGACAGGGGAGGCAGGCGAAGAGGCATGTTGAAGGCGAACTGGCTGGTCGGCTAACTGGCTGACTGGCCGGAGTATGAACGTCGCTTCGGGTCCGCTAGTAACTGCTCGACCAGCAGGCGCAGGGCCTTGCCCCGGTGGCTGAGGCGATTCTTTTCCTCGGCGGACAACTCAGCCGCAGTCCGACCGCCTTCTATCTCGAACACAGGGTCGTAACCGAAGCCGCCGCTGCCGCGCGGTGTATCTACAATCGATCCTTCCCAACTTGCCTGCACGATAAGCGGCGAGGGATCCGCGTCCCAGCGCAGATAAGCGAGCGCGCACTGATATCGGGCTGAGCGCTGCGCAGCCGGAACGTCGCGCAGCTTTGCAACGAGCTTTCTCAGGTTGTCCGCGTCGCTCGCACCCTCGCCGGCATAGCGCGCGGAGTAGACGCCGGGGGCGCCGTGGAGCGCGTCCACTTCCAGGCCGGAATCATCAGCGATGGCAGGCAACCCAGCCGCACGGGATGCATGCCGCGCTTTCAGGATCGCATTCTCGATGAAGGTGAGCCCCGTCTCCTCGGCGCTGTCGCTGGTGTAGTGCGACTGCGGCGCAACGTCGAAGCCGAGCGGGGCCAACAGGGCGCGCAGCTCGCGGAGCTTGCCGCGGTTGTTGGTAGCGAGGACAACGCGCATGCGGACGCTACAGGTTACAGGCCACAGTCAGAGCGATTGCGCGCAGGTTCGCACGGCTCGCGTCTGATTCTGGCCGTAGCCAGGTAGCCTGGCGCCGCCGACTCAGTCGGCATTCAGCGCTTCCAGCTGCTTCGCGAGCAGTTGCCCGACGCCGTTGGCTGCAAGATTGAGCAGCTCATCGAGTTCGTGGCGA
The DNA here is from genome assembly GCA_050738395.1 of Steroidobacter sp. GTDB lineage: Bacteria > Pseudomonadota > Gammaproteobacteria > Steroidobacterales > Steroidobacteraceae > Steroidobacter. The sequence goes on along the minus strand of JBOHZJ010000290.1, from coordinate 1,299 downwards.
CGAAACGCGTGTCCTTCCGCCGTGCCCTGCACTTCGATGAAGCCGCCGCCATTGTTCATGACGATGTTCATATCGGTTTCAGCGTCCGAATCTTCCACGTAGTCGAGATCAAGCACGAGCCGCCCCGACCAGATGCCCACCGATACCGCCGCAACCTGCCCATGAATCGGGCTGTCCCGCAGCACGCCTTTGCGCATGAGCGTATTCACTGCATCGACGAGCGCCACATAGCCGCCCGTGATCGCGGCCGTGCGCGTCCCGCCATCTGCCTGCAATACATCGCAATCGACGGTGATCGTGCGTTCGCCGAGCGCCTTGAGATCGACCACCGCTCGCAGCGCGCGACCAATCAAGCGCTGGATTTCGAGCGTACGCCCGCCCTGCTTGCCGCTCGCGGCCTCACGCCGGCTGCGCGTATGCGTCGCACGCGGCAACATGCCGTACTCCGCCGTTATCCAGCCGCGGCCCGTATTGCGGAGAAACGAGGGGATCGATTCTTCAACGCTCGCTGTACACAGGACGCGCGTTTCACCAAATTCGACCAGCACCGAGCCTTCCGCGTGCCGTGTGAAATGACGGGTAATGCGCACTGGCCGCAGCTCGTCCGGGGCGCGGCCGCTTGGTCGTTCTTTCATGATTGAGAGTTGACAGTTGAGGGTTGACAGCCCGCCGAGTGCGCCGCTGGCGCACTCCGCCGATAGCCCACAGGCTACAGCTTGCGCGGCTAATTGCCGAGCCAGCGAAGTACGGCGGCGGTCGAGTTGTCGCTGAAGGGAGATGACGCCTGAACCGCGCGGCGCCCCAGCGCTTCCAGCCAGGCGCGCAATTGCTGAGCATCGTCGCGAAAAAACCCCGCGATGTCGGCGTCCTTGAGATTCGCCCAGATGCCATCGCTGCACAGCAGGAGCACATCGCCGGATTGCAGCACTTGCCGGCTGCCGATCGTCATCTCCGGAATGGCGGGATCGCCGCCCAGACAGCATTCGACAAAGTTGCGCATCGGATGATTCGGCAGTTCTTCCTCCGTGATCTTGCCCTCACGCAATAACAGTTCCACATGGCTGTGATCGCGCGTGCGCATGAGCATCTTGCCCTGGCGGATGAGATAGACGCGGCTATCGCCGACGTGCGCCCAGTACGCCGCGCCTTCCTGCACCAGACAGATCGCGCTGGTGGCGCGCGGTCGTGAATCGATCGTCTGGCCGTTGCCGAGCTTCGCCACGGCGTCATGAGCACGGCTCAGCGCCATGTGCAGAAACCCGAGTGGATCGAACATCGGTGTGGCCGTCTGCTGAAAGG
>JBOHZJ010000289.1:0-4127 GCA_050738395.1 Steroidobacter sp. | reverse complement strand
GCCCTGAGCGCCGTGACGCTCATGAAAGTCAGCTCAACCCTGCTCGAGCAATCCTCGGCGGCGTGCCAGCTGCGATTCAACAAAGTGTTTCTGCGCAGCCTGATCAGTCGGTTGCAGAGCCCAAACTGACGCACGGCGCCAGCGCTTTCCCTTTCACCGTTGTGCGTTGTGGGTTGTGCGCAGAAGCGCGACATCCTGGCGCGTGGAAATGCAACGCAGCGGCATCAGGAGCCGCAGGCGGCTATTGCGGGCAACGCAGAACGGACAACTGACAACGGGGAAAGCTCAGCCGGCTCCCTTGTCCTTTTCAATCAACGCATACGCCGAATGATTGTGGATGGACTCGAAGTTTTCGGCTTCGACGATGTAGGCGCGCACGCGCTTCTCCTCGTTCAGCCGCACGGCGACGTCGCGAACGATGTCTTCCACGAACTTGGGATTGTCGTACGCGCGCTCCGTCACGTACTTCTCGTCGGGACGCTTCAGAATGCCGTAGACCTCGCATGAGGCTTCCTTCTCGGCGATATCGATGAGTTCCTCCAGCCACATGTGGCCGTCGACGCGCGCCTTGATGGTGATGTGCGAGCGCTGGTTGTGCGCGCCGTAATCCGAGATGCGCTTCGAACACGGACATAGACTTGTCGCGGCCACGACGACTTTGAGCCACAGCTCCGCCTCGCCGCCGTGGAATTCGCCGATCAGCGAAGCCTTGTAGTCCATCAGGCTTTCCACGCCCGAGACCGGCGCCTTCTTCATTACGAAGTAGGGGAAGTCCATTTCGATGTGGCCGGATTCGGCATCGAGCTTCTCTGTCATCTCCGTCAGGATGTCGCGAAACGATTCAACCGAAATCTCGCGTTCGTTCCGATGCAGCACTTCGACGAAGCGCGACATGTGCGTGCCCTTGAAGTTATGGGGCAGGGCGACGTACATGTTGAAGTTTGCAATCGTGTGTTGCTCCCCGCGCGAGCGGTCTTTCACCCTCACCGGGTGGAAGACATTCTTGACGCCGACTTTGTTGATCGGGATCTGGCGGGAATCGGCGCGCCCCTGGACGTCCTCGATATGCGCGGGAGATGGAGAAACAGCGCTGGTGGGCAATGTCGACATGGCGGGATCCGCGCAACGGCTGGAGCCGGAGAAGTGGGGCTGGCCGCAGTATAAGGCAAGGCCTACGGACGGCAGCCGGGATGAGGGAATGACTGAAATTCCAGAACGCCGGCGAGCGTCGGCTCAGCCCAATCTAGGATGCAGCGGCTCGGGCTGGCACACGCCACCAGTGCGAAATGGCGGCGTCGATTGAAACCGGATCCAATCCTGCGGCGACGAGGCAGTCCTCGCGCGAGCCGTGCTCGATGAAGCGGTCCGGAATGCCGAGGCTCAAGGTCGGCAAGGATTGTCCGCTCGACGCCAGGAGCTCGATAATCGCGCCGCCGGCGCCGCCCGCGACGACATTCTCTTCAACCGTGACGAGCGCGCGATGCGTGGCGGCGATACGAGCGATGAGCTCTTCGTCGAGCGGCTTCACGAAGCGCAGATTCACCAGCGTCGCGTCGAGCCTGTCTGCGATGCGCTCGCACAGCGAAACCATCGAACCCACCGCGATTATGGCGAGGCCGCTGCGGCCTTCTTGTCGCAGCTGCGCTTTACCGATGGGGAGCGCACGCATCGCTGCATCGATTTGCACGCCCGGTCCCTGGCCGCGCGGATAACGGACCGCAGCAGGCCGACTCGCCTGCACCGCCGTGTACAGCATCTGTCGGCACTCGTTCTCGTCCGCAGGCGCCATGACGATGAGATTTGGAATGCATCGCAGATACGACAGATCGTAGCTGCCCTGATGCGTGGCGCCGTCGCCGCCGACGAGACCCGCACGATCGATTGCGAATGCGACCGGCAGATTCTGGAGCGCAACGTCGTGGATCAATTGATCGTAGGCGCGCTGCAGGAACGTGGAGTAAATCGCGACGACCGGCTTCAGCCCTTCGCACGCCATGCCGGCGCCGAGCGTCACTGCGTGCTGCTCGGCGATCGCGACGTCGAAGTAGCGATCGGGAAAGCGTTTCGAAAACTCGACCAGCCCTGATCCTTCGCGCATCGCAGGTGTGATGCCGACGACGCGGTCATCGGCGCTCGCCATGTCGCACAGCCATTGACCGAACACCTGCGAGTAACTGGGTCCGCTCGATTTCTCCTTGAAGATGACGCCGCTCTCGACGTCGAACGGGCCTGGACCATGCCATTTGATTGGATCAGCTTCGGCAGGCGCATAGCCCTTGCCCTTGCGCGTGATGACATGAAGGAACTGCGGGCCCTTCAGATCGCGCAGGTTCTTCAGTGTTGCGATGAGCGCGCCGAGATCATGGCCATCGATGGGTCCGATGTAGTTGAAACCCATTTCTTCGAAAATGGTGCCGGGCAACACCATGCCCTTTACGTGCTCTTCCGAACGTCGCGCCAGTTCCCAGACGGTGGGCACGCGGCTGAGCACTTTCTTGCTGCCCTCGCGCAGCGTCGCGTACAACTTGCCAGACAGCACTCGCGCAAAGTAATTCGAGAAAGCGCCCACGTTCTCGGAAATGGACATGTCGTTGTCATTGAGAATCACGAGCATGTCGATGTCCAGACTGCCGGCGTGATTCAATGCTTCGAAGGCCATGCCGGCGCTCATTGCGCCATCGCCGATCACCGCAACGACGCGCCTCGACGCGCCCATTCGCGCGGCCGCGATCGCCATTCCAAGGGCCGCGCTGATCGATGTGCTGGAATGACCGACGCCGAAAGTGTCGTACTCGCTTTCGCTGCGCGTCGGAAATGGAGCGAGACCGTCCTTCAGCTTGATCGTGCATAGACGGTCGCGACGCCCGGTCAGCACCTTGTGCGGATACGCCTGATGGCCGACGTCCCACACCAGTCGATCGTGCGGCGTATCGAAGACGTAGTGCAGAGCGACGGTCAGTTCGACCGTGCCCAGGCCAGCGGCGAAATGACCGCCCATCTGGCTCACCGTGTCGATCAGATACCGGCGCAGTTCGATCGCGACATCGTCCAGCTCAGCGGGCGCGAGCTTACGCAGATCCGCAGGCGAGTTCAGGGCGGCGAGCAGCGGGAAAGACGAGACGTCGTTCATGTCTGCGCGAGTTTACAGGATGGGAGCTGTGATGACCGGTCTGCAGCGGCGTGCTCAATACCTGCGCAGCACGAGCCAATTCGATATCGACTCCATGGGCCCAGACTGCAAGCCTGCGGCCTGAAGCGCGTTCAGCGCCTCCATATGCAGCTCGCGCACACGGATTCGAGCGGCGTCGAGCCCTGCAATGGAAGGATAGGTGGGTTTATTGAGCGCTTGATCCGCACCGGTCGTCTTACCAAGCAGACTCTCGTCCCCCTCGATGTCGAGGAGGTCGTCCTGGATCTGGAAGGCCAGTCCGATGGCGCGGGCATAACCATCGAGCGCTAGTCGTCGAGCATCGTCCAGCTTCGCGCAGGCTGCCGACATCATCACGCACGCGCGTATCAGCGCACCTGTTTTGCGCGTGTGCATTTCTTCTACTTCAGCGAGTGTCAGGCGGCGACCCATCGCCGCGAGATCCAGCGCCTGTCCGCCCGCCATGCCCAGCGTGCCGCTTGCTGCGGCGAGAATATTGATCAGCCGCAACCTCATGGCCGCATCGTCCGGCAACCCCGGGCCGCTGGCGAGTATTTCGAACGCGAGCACCTGCAGCGCATCGCCGACGAGTATTGCCGTCGCTTCGTCGAAGGCTTTGTGGCAAGTGGGACGGCCGCGCCGCAGATCATCGTCGTCCATTGCAGGAAGATCGTCGTGCACGAGCGAGTACGCGTGAATCAATTCCACGGCGCACGCGGCGCCGTCGACCATCGATTCAGGCACGCCGAGCGCCGCAGCCGTGGCGTAAACGAGCGCGGGGCGGACGCGCTTGCCGCCGCCGAGAACGCTGTAGCGCAGAGCTTCATGCAGGCGAACAGGCGGCGATTGCGGCGACGGCAATCGCGACGCCAGTTCAATCTCGACTCGCGAGTGCCAGCGCGACAGCAGCGCAGGGAATATGGTGCTGAGCGAGGTGGCGGACGAAAGCTCTGGATTCGTCTGATTGACTGCCATGGAG
>JBOHZJ010000288.1:0-2905 GCA_050738395.1 Steroidobacter sp. | reverse complement strand
CTGCTGTCTTGTGCGATCGGCGGCATCCTTGGTGTCTCCACGATTTCTGTCGCACAGGAATCAACGCGCACCAGCATTCTCGAAGAGGTCATCGTCACGGCTGAAAAGCGCGAAGTAAACCTGCAAGAGGTGCCGGTGGCGGTCTCCGCTTATACGAGCGAGACGCGCGATCTGCTTGGCCTGAACACTGTGGAGGACCTCGCGCGATTCACACCGAGCGTGACCTATCGCAACGACGATCGTCTGGCGATTCGAGGCGTTGGGCGCCTCACCAACGCCGTCGGTACAGACCCTGCCGTAGCGTTGTACTCGGATGGCATCTTCTCGACGTCGATGGCGGACACGTCGACGCCGCCGATTTTCATTGAACGCACCGAGATTCTGCGCGGCCCGCAAGGCGCGCTGTACGGCCGCAATTCGGTCGGCGGCACCATCAACGTGATCTCGAAGCGCCCGACCGAAGAGTTTGACGGCGAAGTGCGAGCCTCAGGCGCCAACTACGGTTACTACCGCACCGACGCGCTGCTGCGAGGCCCGGTTTCGGACAGCTTCCGTTATCTGATCGGCGGCTCGCTGGAGAAGCGCAACGACGGCTTCATCGAGAACCGTGGACCGGGTGAAGACAGTGCGACGAGCGACCGCTGGATGGTGGAGGCTCAGCTCGAAGCCGATCTCGGCGAAAACGTCGTAGCGCGAGTGCGCTACTCGAAGTTCGAGTGGGATGACACGTATGGCGTCGGCAACACGCTGCTGTCCACCACTTCACCGTACGACACGATCACCCCATACAATTCCGGCCTGTACTACAACTCGACGTTCGGGTTCGCCGGCGAGAATCCTTCAGTGTCGGATCCGTATGTCACTGACGCCAATCGCACGGTGATCGGCACATTGAACGACCACAATCGTATTCATCTCGATGTGACCTGGGATCTGGGCGGCGCGACCCTGAAGTACCTCGGCGGCTATCAGGAATACCTCTACCACACCGGCTCGGACAGCGACGACACGTCGCGCACCGGCCTCATGAATGTTGTAGTGCCGGCGGGCGCCCCCAACGTTGCGACGACTATGAGCGTCGATTTCGACGGCGCCGGACCGGTTACGCCGTTCACATTCGCCCGCCCGACGTATACGGCGACGAACGTCACGACCGATCGCGAGGGTTTCTACGAGGAGTCGCAGCGCTGGTGGTCGAATGAGATCAACGTGTCTTCCAACGGCGATGGCGCGTTGCAGTGGATCGTCGGTCTCTACCAGTACGATACGACCTGGGACAATCCGCAGCACACGGTTGCACACGGCGACTCTAGCTTGCTCGTTCCTGCAGATGGCTCGACTGCGAACCCCCTCGGCACCAATGGCGCCATTAGCGGGCACCTGGAGGGTACTTCGTACGCAGCGTTCGCGCAGACCGACTGGACGTTCGCCGATGCGTGGACGTTGACGCTCGGCGCGCGGTACACCGAGGACGAGAAGGAGGGTTACGACACAGCGTGGTACGTCGGGCGCATGCCCGCCACTGCGATCGGCGCGGCCGAGGCGAACTTCGAGAATGCGATCCGAGCTCAACTCCCCAACTTCGGCATTCCTGCAAACATCCCCGATGCGACGCTGCTGGGCTTGCTGAGCGGCCCGCTCGCTGGCCTGGTGCAGCCGGTTGCAGCGGGTGTGCTGGGCGTGACACAGGCCGTCGCGCTCGATGTGACGCAGTCCGCCACAGGGTGCGTAGATTGCGTGCCGAATCCGGGCGGCGGGCTGCGGCGAAATCTCGAAGGCAGCTGGGATGGCGTCACGGCGACGGCAGGACTGCAGTGGCGGCCGGGCGACGACACGAATCTCTACGCGCGTTATGCGCGCGGCTACAAGGCCGGTGGCTTTATCGCGTCCGCGAATATGGCGCCTGGCGTCTATGCTGAGCCGGAATACCTGAACTCCTACGAGCTTGGCTGGAAGCAAACGCTTGGTGGACGCGTGCAGTTGAACACCGCGCTCTTCTTCTACGACTACGAGGATTTCCAGGCGCCGCTCTCAGTCCAGCTTCCAGGCGGGAATTTCTTCGCCACACAGTTCCTGAATCTGGACGCGGAAGTGAAGGGCGTCGAAGTCGAAACGGTGTGGTCGCCGGTCGACCCGCTGAGAATGTTCCTGAATGCGTCCTATCTCGATTCCGAGATCACGAGGGGCTGCTGTTTTGAGGACACCGCGGATCCAACGGCGATCGCGTCGGGTGCGCGGCCGGTCGGAGTGGGGGGCGCACAGACGCTGGTCGGCAACTCGCTGCCCAATGCACCGGAAGTGAAGTACACCGTGGGAGCGAATTACACCTGGAACTTCGGCGCCGGCGCGCTAACAGCAGGCGGTACGCACTCGTACACCGATGAGTTGCAGTCCAACGTGTTCTCGAATCCGATTCATGGCGCTCCCTCGAACGAGATCACGGACTTCCGCTTGCTGTGGAACGACGCGCAGGACCGCTACACGGTCATCGCTTTCGTCAAGAACGCGTTCGACGAGGACGGCTTTATCCGATCCAGTGGTTCGTCGCTCACTGGCGTGGGCTCGCGTAGAACCGTAGGTCTGATTTACCCGCGCACCTATGGCATGGAGTTGCAGTACCGCTTCGGCAACTGATCGCTCTTGCAGGAGTGATGACGCCGGCCGACGAAAGTCGGCCGGCTTTTTTATTCCCGCCGCTCCCTCCAGGGCGCTGCTCCTGCGCGTCCTGCGCCCGCAGCATTTGCACGTCCGTGTGCGTCAGAGGTCGGACGAAGTGCGGGTGAGGATGCGCGCGCAGCGCAGTCTTCTCCCCTTGTATGTTCGCAAGGTGGACTGCGTGTCTAAGAAAAGCATCTCTGCTACGGTTTCAGCCGTCGCGATAGACCGATTTCCCCGAGGTCCCAAG
>JBOHZJ010000287.1:0-9045 GCA_050738395.1 Steroidobacter sp. | reverse complement strand
ATATATATGTACCGGCGCCTGACTTCGCGCGACGCGTTCGATCATTTCGCGCAGCTGCTCCATTACGCGCGACCGGCCCAGCAGCTTGATCTGCGGCAACTGGATCGTGCTTTCCGCGGCTTCACCGAGCTTGAGGGTCGCCGAGATCAGTTTGCGCAGGGCCGCTACATCGAGCGGTTTCGAGATGAAATCGAACGCGCCGAGCTTCAGTGCGCGCACTGCGGTTTCGACGTTGCCGTGTGCAGTGATGACCGCAACCGGCGTGTGCGGCTTGTGATTCTGAATCCATTCCACAAGATTCAGGCCGTCGCCGTCCGGCAGCCTCATATCGGTGAGGCAAAGGTCGAATGGATTCGCGCGCAACTCGCGCGTTGCTGCAGCGACCGCGTCGGCAATCGTGACATCGATGTTCATGCGCTCGAGCGTCATGCTGAGCAGTTCACGAATGTCCGGCTCGTCATCGACGACGAGCGCACGAGGTTTCTTCACTGGGTTTCCCAACGTTGAGGATCGGCGAAAACGACGCGAAAAATACTACCACCGTCAGTGCGCGGCTCATAAAGCAGAAGTGCGCGATTACACTGCGCAAGCTCCCTCGCGATGAACAACCCGAGACCAGTGCCGCCCTTACCTGCAGTGAAAAATGGCTCAAAGATGCGTTCCGCGTCCTTCGTGGGGATGCCAACGCCGCGGTCCAGTACTTCCAGTAAGGGACGATCGGAAGTGGCGATGCGGCCTGTACGGATTTCGACTGGATCATTTGAGCCGGCCTTGCGGCCGTACCTCAGCGCGTTCTCGCACAAATTCCACAGCAACTGATGCAAATGGGTTGGGTCGACGCGGACCTCGATTTCGCAGTCCGCCGGCGAGAAGCGCAGGGTCTGTTCGTCCACCTGCGCCGTCTGCCGGAACTCCGCCAGGAATTCTGTCAACCATGCGTTGAGTTCAATGCGTTCCTGCCGCGTGGTGTCGCGTCTGGACAGTTGCAGCACGTTCTCGATGATCGTGCTTACCCGCCCACTGTTGTTCGTAATGATGTCGGTGAGGCGTCGCTCCTGTGGCGTCAGCGTGGGCGCTTCCGCCAGCAATTGCGCCGCGTGGCTCATGGCGCCGACCGGATTGCGGATCTCATGCGCGATGCTCGCGCTCAGCCGCCCCAGAGCGGCGAGTTTCGACTGCTGCACGCGTTCCACGATCAGCGAGGTGTCTTCCAGAAAGATCAGCGTGGGACCTTTGCCGCTGCGATCGAGCGCGACAAAATGCGGTTGTACAAGGCTCCCGCCATCGGAGGACAGGAGCGACAAGGAACTCTGCTGCCAGTCATAAAGATTGCGCCGCCACGTATCGAGCAAATAGAGCAGTCGCGGAGAGACCTCGCCGAGCGGTGTGCCGGGTCCGACTGTCTCGCCGTGAAGCAGCAAGGCGGCTGACTCGTTGATCAGCCGGATGCTGTCGTTCTGATCCACGACGAGAATGCTTTCGCGCAAGTGCTGCACGATGAACTGGTTCAGCTCGGCGAGATTCGCGACATCGACCTCGCTCTGGCGGACGCGTTCCTCACTTTCCTTGAGGCTATGCGCCAGCGGACCGACGCCGAGCGCGACGATGAAGATCAGAGCGCCCACGATTCCGGCGGCCGTAAAATCTCCGGCGTCGCCGCGCGCCGCGAGCGTCGAGAACGTCTGCTGCAGGAGTAACGCGAGCGCGGCCATCGCTGCGAACATCAGCGCAAGCCGCTGACTCACGATGAAACTCGCAGCGCCGATGGGTAAGACCACCAACGCGGCCAGGCCGCTGGTCATTCCGCCGCTCGCGTAGGTCAGCAATGAAATGGCCAGTACGTCGACGCACACATTGACCATCGTCTGCAGCGTGATCTCGGGCCAGCGTCGCTTTACGTTGCTGATCGATAGAACAGCGTAGAGAAAATAGCTGGTCGCCGCCCCGATGAAGAGTGCGGGGTGCGCCTGGCCGACTGGAGTCGGCGTGATGGTCAGGAACAAGACGCCCAGGAGCAGAGGCGCGAGCAGTCGAAACAGATTGACGAGCGTCAGCACGCGCCACGCCAGATCCGCGGAAGTGGGGCGTGTTTCGACTCCCGATAGAAAGGATTTCATGCCGCGTGAGTGTAGGGCGGAATGCATTTCGACGCATTGTTCCCGAGCGACTGCTCCTGATCGTCGTTTGCGAAGCTTTGCCGTCGTCCATGCGCTGTGGCCGTAGTTCGCCTTTGCATCGCTGGCGAATTCCTCCAGAATACGCCGCCTTCCGTGGCCGACAGAACGAGACGAATCTTCACGATGAATCTGCACGAATACCAGTCAAAGCAGTTGTTCGCGAGCTACGGGATCCCCGTTCCGACGGGCTATGCAGCCTCGACTCCGGCCGAAGCCGCTGAAGCCGCACGCCGCATTGGTGGATCGAAATGGGTCGTAAAAGCGCAGGTGCATGCGGGCGGTCGCGGCAAGGCCGGAGGCGTGAAGCTGGTGGAGACGCCTGAAGCCGCCGCAAAGGCGGCGGAGGCAATGCTCGGTCAACGCCTCAAAACGCACCAGACGGGACCGGAAGGTCTGCCGATTAATCAGGTGTTCGTCGAGCAAGGCTCGCAAATCGCGCGCGAGCTGTACCTCAGTCTCGTCCTGAATCGCGACAAGGGTCAGGTTGCATTCATCGCCTCAGCCGCGGGCGGCATGGACATCGAAGAAGTCGCTGCTCACACACCCGAGAAGATCATTCGCATAGACATTCATCCGGCAGCAGGACTGCAAGCTTCACAATGTCGCGTACTCGCGTTTGGTCTGGGGCTCGAGGGCAAGCAGGTCGATGAGTTCGCCTCACTGGCTGTGAAGCTCTACAAGCTCTACCTCGACAAGGATTTGAGCCTGCTGGAAGTGAACCCACTCATCGTGACCGACAAGGGCAAACTCATCGCGCTCGACGGCAAGATCAACATCGAAGACAACGCGCTCTTCCGGCAGAAGGAACTCGCCAAGCTGCGTGATCCGAGTCAGGAAGACGAAATGGAGCGCGCCGCGAGCGAGCACGAGCTGAACTATGTTTCACTCGACGGCGATATCGCATGCATGGTGAACGGCGCCGGGCTCGCCATGGCGACGATGGATCTCATCAAGCTGCATGGCGGCGCACCGGCGAACTTTCTGGACGTCGGCGGCGGCGCGACGCGCGAGCGGGTCACTGAAGCGTTCGGCCTCATTCTCTCCAACAAGAATGTGCGCGCGGTTCTGGTGAACATTTTTGGCGGCATCGTTCGCTGCGACATGATCGCGGACGGCATCATCCACGCGGTACAGGATGTCGGCGTGCGAGTTCCGGTGATCGTGCGCATCGAAGGCACGAACGCTGAGAAGGGCCGCAAGCTCCTCGCCGACAGCGGCCTTGCGATCATTCCCGCCAGCGATCTCACCGACGCCGCGAAGAAAGTCGTCGCGGCGGCGAAGAAGAAGAAATGAGCGCAGACGCGCTGCCCCTCACCCCAACCCTCTCCCACAAGGGGAGAGGGGACAGGATTCGCGGCACAGGCACAGCAGCGATCTGCTATTCACCAGTCACCAGTCACTAGTCACTCTCTTCTTATGTCCATCCTCGTCGACAAAAACACCCGCGTCATCTGCCAGGGCTTCACTGGCAAGCAAGGTACTTTCCACTCCGAGCAATGCATTGCCTACGGCACCAAACTCGTCGGTGGAGTGACGCCCGGCCGGGGCGGTGAGAAGCACTTGAACCTGCCCGTGTTCAACACCGCCCGAGAGGCAGTGCAGAAAACCGGTGCGACGGTCAGCATGATTTACGTGCCCGCACCGTATGCAGCCGATGCGATTCTCGAAGCTGCGGATGCCGGCATCGAACTGATCGTGTGCATCACCGAAGGTATTCCGGTGAACGACATGGTGCGCGTCAAGGCGTCGCTCGCGAGCTATGGGAGTCTTCTCATCGGTCCAAATTGTCCGGGCGTCATTACGCCGGGCGAATGCAAGATCGGCATCATGCCCGGGTTCATTCACAAGCCCGGCAAGATCGGCATCGTGTCGCGCTCGGGCACGCTCACCTACGAAGCCGTGTTTCAGACGACCAACGCAGGGCTCGGGCAGAGTACCTGCGTCGGGATCGGCGGCGATCCGATACGCGGCATGAATTTCATCGAAGTGCTGGCAGGGTTCGAAGCGGATCCGCAGACCGAAGGCATCATCATGGTCGGGGAAATCGGCGGCTCGGATGAAGAAGCAGCCGCTGAGTTCATTCGCATGCACGTCACGAAGCCGGTCGTCGCGTATATCGCAGGCGTTACCGCGCCCCCGGGCAAGCGGATGGGTCATGCGGGAGCAATCGTGTCCGGCGGCAAGGGTACGGCCGCTGACAAGTTCGCCGCCCTCGAAAGCGCCGGCGTACGCACTGTGAAAAGTCCGGCCGATCTCGCCAGCGCGATCGTGGAACAGCTGGCCAGGGGGGCGACTGGGCGACGGGCGCTGGGCTCTGGGCAGAAACACAGCCGCGGCAAGCAGAAATCCGCGACCGTCACCAAGCAGGCCCGTGCAAAGAGAAAGACAGTCGCACGCAGATCGCCGGCCCGTGCAAGGAAGCGGGCCCCTGCAAGGAAGAAACTGCAGCCGAAAAGGGGCAGAGCGAGCGCACGTGCTGTAAGGAAGACAGCGGCGCGCAAGAAATAACGTCGAGCCGGGTAAGATGGCGTAAGCGCCAGCTTCTCTGGCCAGCGCCCAGAGCCCAGTACCCAGAGCCCATGTCCGCCTCTCTCCGCATCGCGCTCGCGCAGCTGAACCTCTTTGTCGGCGATGTCGCAGGCAATACTCAGCGAGTCATTGACGTTTCTGCCGAAGCGCGCGATCGCCTGCATGCCGATCTCGTGCTGTTTCCTGAGTTGACGCTGTGCGGCTACCCGCCCGAAGACCTGCTGTTTCATAACGGCCTGCGCAAGCAGGTTGCCGCGGCGCTGCAACGCGTCCTTGCGGAGACACGCGGCATCGGCGTCGTGATCGGTTATCCGGAATATGCAGGTGATGCGATCTACAACTCGGCGGCTCTGATTCGCGACGGCGCGATGCTCGCCAACTATCGGAAACAAGAGTTGCCGAACTACAGCGTCTTCGACGAGAAGCGCTATTTCGAACATGGCGAGGAAACACGGATCGTCGAAATGAACGGCATTCGCGTCGCGATGCTCATCTGCGAGGACATCTGGGAGCCGAATCCGGCGCTCGCCGCGAAGCGAGCCGGCGCGCAGCTGATGGTTGTGATCAACGGTTCGCCATACTCACTCGGTTATCAGACTCGGCGCGAGGACGTCGTGCGCGACCGCGTTCGCGACACCGGCTTGCCTCTGGTTTACGTCAATCTGCTGGGCGGTCAGGATGAACTGGTGTTCGATGGCGGCTCGTTCGTCATGAGCGCCGCCGGCGAAATCGTGCAGCGTATTGCATCCTTTGAGGAAGGATTGTTCGCGGTCGACGTTGATCTGATCGAAGGCAAGGCGATCCCGCGTTCCGCGCACATCGAACCGCGCTTGTCGCAAGAGGCGAGTGTCTACGGCGCGCTCGTCATGGGAGTGCGTGACTATGTCGGCAAGCACCGCTTTCCCGGCATCGTGCTGGGACTCTCCGGCGGCATCGATTCCGCCCTGACGCTGGCGATTGCGGTAGATGCGCTGGGCGCGCAGCGCGTACACGCAGTCATGATGCCGTCGCGCTATACATCGCAGATGAGCCTGGATGACGCAGCAAAGCAGGCGCGAACGCTCGGTGTTCATTACACCGTCATTTCGATCGAAGGGATGTTTGCTGCGGCGCTCGCATCGTTGCAGGAAGTATTCGCCGAGCGTGAACCGGATACGACCGAAGAAAATATCCAGGCTCGCTGTCGCGGCCTGTTGCTCATGGCGATTTCGAACAAGACCGGGCGCATGGTGCTGACAACCGGCAACAAGAGCGAAATGGCGGTCGGTTACGCCACGCTGTACGGCGATATGGCCGGCGGATTCGCACCTATCAAGGACTGCAGCAAGCTGCTCGTCTACCGACTGGCGAAGTATCGAAACGCGATCGCGGAAGTCATTCCAGCGCGCGTCATCGAAAGACCGCCGTCCGCAGAGCTGCGCGCAGATCAGAAGGATTCGGACTCGCTACCTGCATACGAGGTGCTCGACGCCATCCTCGAACTCTTCATCGAAGACGATCTGTCAGTGGACGACATTGCCGCACGAGGCTTTGACCGCGCGACTGTCGGCCGCGTCCTCGAGATGGTGAAGCGCAACGAATACAAACGCCGCCAGGCCCCTCCGGGCGTGAGGATCAGCGGCCGGGCGTTTGGGAGAGACTGGCGGTATCCGATTACTTCGGGCTACCGGACACGATAACGGGACGGGCTGCTGGGGACTGGGCGCTGGGCGCTGGCCAGATTGAAACAAGACAGTTCAAGGAGGAACGAAATGAGAGATCATCGAAAACTCGAGGCGTTCGGCCTGGCCGACGTGTTAGCGCTGCGCGTCTATCACATCACGAAGACCTTTCCCGATGATGAGCGATACGGGCTCACAAGCCAGTTGCGCCGGGCCGCCGTATCTATCGGCGCGAACATAGTGGAAGGATCTGCGAGGTCCTCGGAAGCCGATTACGTGCGGTTTCTGACAATCTCGTACAGCTCAGCGTGCGAACTCGAATACGAGCTGTCTCTCGCGGATAGATTGGGTTACATCCCGAAGCAAATTGCTCCGGAGATCAGCCTATTGGCTTCCCGTACGTGCCGAGCCTTGCGCGGGCTGGTGAGCGCTTTCAGCTGATAAATATTCGATAGTTAGTTGGATTCAATCTGGCCAGCGCCCAGAGCCCAGCACCCCAGTAGCCGTGAGCGCTCGGCGCTCACCAGAACTTCCACCAGCTATCCTTGTCTTCCCCGACCTTATCCACATTCGCGTAGTTTTCGACCAGCACTCTTTCGGAGTCCGCAGCGAGATCGGTCAGTCCCAGTCGACGATACGCTTCCGCCATGATGGCCAGCGCGCGGCGGATCTGGGGCGCGCCATCATAATTCTGGATTGCGTACTTGGTGCGGTTGAT
Organism: Steroidobacter sp.; assembly: GCA_050738395.1. Lineage (GTDB taxonomy): Bacteria > Pseudomonadota > Gammaproteobacteria > Steroidobacterales > Steroidobacteraceae > Steroidobacter. Next base: position 1,960 of record JBOHZJ010000287.1, on the reverse strand, counting down.
CGCGCCGACATAGGCGCCGCGCTTGAGGTAGTACTCGGCGACGTGCAATTCGTAGCTCGCCAGGCGGTTGCGCAGGAAAATCATGCGCTGGCGGGAGTCTTCCGCGTACTCGCTGTTCGGGAACCGCTGTAGCAAAGTCTGGAACGCCTGGAATGATTTGCGGGCGTCGATCGGCGGACGCTCGGACAGATCGGCGTTGAACCAGCGCTCCAGAAAGTTCGGATTCCGCTCGAATTGCACGAGCCCCTTGATGTAGTAAGCGTAGTCGACGCGCGGATGCGCCGGGTTTTCACGGATGAACTGATCCGCCTGATCGATTGCCGACTCGGGTTCGCGATTCTTGTAGTACGCGTGCATCAGGTCCAGCTGGCCCTGACGCGCGGAGTTGCTGAATGGAAAGCGCGCCTCGAGCTGTTCGTAGTACGCAATGGCGTCGCGGTAATTGTTGTTGTCGGCGGCGCGTTTCGCCAATTCGTAAAGGTGCTCGGCGCTGCCAACCTGTTCTTTTGGTCTGTTGCTGCAGCCTGTCAGACCGAGCATCAGTGCGATGGTGGTCAAAATCAGGACGCGCATGCGAGAATTCTCTGGAGTGGTCATTTTATCCGCTTAAAGACGAGCTCAAAAAAGGCGGGCAGTATATCCGAGTCCGGCGGCGCGACCGTCTGACCATACTCGCAGTTCATCGGCTCCCCAGCTCATCCGCGGTCCGGGCAACGGCTATCCTTTGCGCCGTCATGCCGACGCCTGTTCCACGTTTGTCGGCCAGCCACTCCTTAAGTTCCATGTCCGCAAGTTCTATGTCCGCACCCATCCAACATTCATTGATCATCCCTGTCGAGTCCGCCGGGCAGCGCCTGGATCAGGTCCTGGCTGAGCTGCTCGGGGAGTATTCCCGTACTCGCATCAAGGAGTGGATCGAGGCCGGCCACGTCAAAGTGAACGGAATGCTGCTGCGGCCCAAGGATAAGGTCATCGGCGGCGAGAGCGTCGAAGTAAACGCGTCGATCCCGGACGCTGTTGACGTGGCGCCGGAGGCAATGGATCTCGACATCGTGCACCAGGACGAGCAAGTGCTCGTAATCAATAAGCCCGTCGGGCTGGTAGTGCACCCGGGCGCGGGCAACGCGGCGGGGACGTTGCAGAACGCATTGCTGCATTTCAACCCGAGCCTCGCGCAAGTCCCGCGCGCGGGCATCGTGCATCGGCTCGACAAGGACACGAGCGGCCTGATGGTGGTCGCGCGCACTCTGGAAGCCCACACGGCGCTGGTGCGTGCGATCGAAGCGCGCGAGGTTGAACGCGAGTATGAGGCCGTTTGCCTCGGCGTGATGACTGGCGGCGGAACAGTCGAAGCGCCGATCGGTCGGCACCGGGTGGATCGCGTGCGAATGGCCATTCGCCAGGATGGTCGCGAGGCCGTGACTCACTATCGCGTGGTGCATCGCTACCGCGGACACACGCATATCCGACTGAAACTCGAGACGGGACGTACGCATCAGATTCGCGTGCACATGGCGCACATCAAATACCCGCTGGTCGGCGACAAGGTCTACGGGGGCCGTCTGCTGCTGCCGAAGGGCGCAACGCCGGAGTTGATCGAAGCGCTGCGTGGATTCCGACGGCAGGCCCTGCATGCGGCGCGACTCGCGTTCGCGCATCCGGTGACTGAAGCGCGAATCGAATGCGAAGCGGCGCTGCCGGACGATATGCGTGCGCTGCTGAGCGTTCTCGCTGATGACATGAAGAAGCGATAGCCGACGCTGTTGTGGGTTATGTGCAGAAGGCGTCCCGCAGCGAGTCGCCAGACCCGGATTGCCAGGCGATAGTAGGCAGTGGCTGTTGCAGCCTGGCCGACAACGGACAACTCACAACGGGCAACCAATGAATACAGACTGGATTGAACCCGACTGGCCCGCACCGCCGAACGTTCGGTCGGCCACGACACTGCGGGCAGGTGGGG
>JBOHZJ010000286.1:0-15424 GCA_050738395.1 Steroidobacter sp. | reverse complement strand
CCGTTCGCCCTGAGCCCGTCGAAGGGATCTTGAGTCCTATCGTCTTCCAGACTCCGGGCGGTGGATTCGTGCAAATCCCGTCACACCGATCATCGCCGCTCCACCGACTCGACGTAGAACAGCTCGCAGGCGCCGGCGCCGGAATCGTTGCGGGTGAGAGAGGTGTTCCATGTCCAGCCGTTCGGGCCGCTTACGTTCACAAGCAGGCCGCGCAAACGCACGACATGGCCGGCGCGCACATCTTCGAGCTGATCCTCGACGTCCGAGGTCGCAGGAATCAGATGCATGTTCGCGCCCGAAAGGAGCGCCGCGTCGAGATCGATGGCCTCCTCGTCCGGGTAGATCGTAAAGAACCGCGCGCTTTGCGAGACGCGAAAATGCTCGAGCACGGCGGTGTCGGACATGGGTCCCCAACCGACGGCGAAATCGAGCGGCGACAAGCGAGCGCCGGCGTCGAAGCTGTAAGGCTCCGTCGAAAGAACGCGTGCTTCGATGTCGTATGCCGCGCGCGGCGTGAGTTGGTGCTCGCCGATTCGAAACGGCGCTGCGCGCGTCGGCGCTTGCGTCGGTTCATAGGGCGCCAGCACGCCCGCGGCGCGCTCTATCGGACCTCCCGACAACATGCCGGCGAGGCCGATACAGCACAGCGCAAGCGCGAGGACAGGTTTCCACATATCGCTCAGCAGCATGATCCGCCTGTCTTATTGCGCTTCAACCTTGACCCAGATCGAACGTTCGTCGCTGCGCGTTGCATGGCTTCGGTTCAACACTCCGCTGCTGCGCGACGTTGAACTCTCACTCACGCCGCCCAGCGGGACCCATTCGCCGAGGCGTGCGCTGATCTGCGTCGTCAATCGCTGCGTTTCGATCTGACCTCGGCTCACACCTTCGTTCTGCTGCGCGATATCGAGAATGACGGCCTCACCGTTCACCCGCGGCGTCACGGTGAAGCCGCTGCTCAGATCGCGGTATGAGGTCGAGTTCACGGCCCACGGTCGACGGCCGCCGCCGGCAGCGATCGTGGTGACGATCGGGACGCTCGAACCGGTCGCGATGAACGCAGAACCGCCCTCGAGAACCTGCACGCTCGAGATGCTGGCGCCCGACGTACGCGACGCATTGTCGGTTGCTCGCACGGTCACGCCGGAACGCTCGCGCGATTGTTCATTCACCGACACGGCGCCGTCGTCGTTCCTGATCGTTCCGGACGCGGCTGCGCGTTCGCGCTCGATGTCCTGTCGCGAGCTTTGCCGAACGGACACCAGCAACTGCTGCGGCTGACGGTCGATCTGCGCGAGTGCGGCGCGCAACTGAGCGAGATTCGCATTGCTTGCGCGCACGAACAGTTTGTAATCCTGCCCGCTGAGCGCGCCGCCCGGTTCGAGGAGCGGCTGCAATATCGGAATGACTTCCTGCGCTGTGCGGTGTTTCAGGTCAATCACGTGCAGTGACTGCGCCCACACTGTGGCCGCGGCCAGACAGCCGCTGAATGCGACGAGCAGCATTCTCGGCACGACGCCATGTGTGGATCTCATCGCTGGATTCTCCCGCCAAAAGGGTGCGTGAAGGGCGACGAAGTTCGCACTGCGCACCAATGGATCAGCGCCGGACTCGGGCTGGCGGTGCGACGTAATCCTCAAGGCAAACAGGCGCCGTCATGATGAACAAGCGCACCGAGGTTGCCAGCACGCAGGAAAACGGTACACCGTTAGCTGTCGAGGACGGCGAGCGCGGCCGGCAGATGCACCGGCCCTGCAGCCGCTGGCGCAGGCAGCGCCCTGGAGGCAAGTTGTAAAGGGCTCTTTGAAAGCTGCCGGTTACGGCAGCTGAATCTTTCCGCCGCCTCGATTGGGCGCCGCGCCGAGATTCGGCATACCGCCCTGAGGCACGACCAGCTGCGAAGTGGCCTGGCGGCGCATCTCCTGGATCTGCTGCACCGTACGCTCGATCGCGACTGCAGCTGCCGGAGCAAAGCCGGCGACCGCATCGGCGAGCGACTTGCCTTCGATTTCGAAGTTGATCGGCACCGGGCCCATGTTCGTCATGATCTCCGCCTGACCGATGTACAGCACCGGCCGGGCCGCGTCGGCTGAGCCGTCGCTAGTCACCGGGGTCAGCCGACGGATCGCGCCAACCTTCCGGTCGGTAAACATTTCTTCCCTGTACAACGCCGCTGAGTCCATTTGGGGCTCATTACTACGCTCGTCAGCCATCGTCGGAATCCTCGGTTTGAATGCGTTCGTGACAGTAGACCAGCGGTGCGAGGGATCTTCAAGGCGCAGTCCGCGGTCAATATTGTCTGCAGCGTGCTTCGTGGTCACGGACGACGCCGGTTACAATCCCACCATTCAATATGAGCATCACTGTCATGCAGGAATCCGACAATCCATTCAGCCAGGCCTTCGGCAAGGCAGTCGACCTCGGCAACAGGATCGCCGATACCGACGACAAAGCTGACATCTGGGACATCGCCGACGGTCTGCTCGCGGGCGCCGTGCAGTACTGGTTGTACTCACGTCAGCCATGCGCGGATCCGGACTGCGAAGAATGCGTACCCATCAGCACGGCCGAAGGACGCATCGAGGCGCTGCGCAAGCTCATGCGTCAGTTCGCCGAAGAAAGCGAATACTTTCACTCACCGACGGACAGGAATGTCGGACGCGCGTGAAACGACGCGCCACTCCGAGTTGAAAAAAGCAAGCACTGATTTGAGCGCCTGATCGCAGCCTGCGTACCCCCTTGATTCGCAATGCGGCGTAAACGCAACGCCTGTATGCGAATGCGTTTTGCGATCCAGCGCACACCGCACTGAGTGCGACGGCCTCCACACTCTCCAGCAGCGAAGGGACTAGTGACTAATGAATAGTGACTGGTCAGAACCGAGAAAGACGCGAAGCGCCTTCTGACCTGGTCACCGGTCACTAGCCACTAGTCGCTTCTCTCCAGAGGAGACCGCATTGGGAATGCTGAAGAATCTCAAGCTGCGTCATCGTGCGTATGTGTGCGCTTACAACTCGTTTCGCTTCGCTGCGCGGCTGCGCGGCGATCTGAGCGAGTTCGCGCCTTCCATCGCCGAAACGCTCGAGAGCGTAGGCGATGAACTTGCCGCTCTCGCGCGTGACAGTTGTCCGACGGAAAGCGAAAGACGCCAGCTGATCGATGGGCTCGAGGGTGCGTTGCGAGCGCTCGGGTTATCCGATGCGGCGCAAGTGCACATCGTGTCGCAACTCGCGCCGCGCATCATGGCCGGCGAACCGGCGAGTGCGAGCAAGGAAGCGTGGACGAGGATGGCTGTCTGAGAAGCGGATAGCGGTTAGCGGTTAGCGGTTAGTAAGAGCCGGAGCGGAACGCTGAGCGCTTCACAGGGCTGACCCCCGCGGAGCACCTCCTTGTCTGGCTAACCGCTAACCGCCAACCGCTAACCGCTTCTTCATAGGACATAACCCCAAACTCGTACGAGTCCGGCAGCCTGTTGCGCTATTCCTGTCTCCTGATAGCGACCAATGTGCTTGACTTATCTACCGTGCCTGTCGATTATCGAATCGTTCCAACGGCAAACTCGCCGAAAGGCGAGGACGCAAAGCTTCCGGTCTAACGGATTCATTTCCTAAGACAGCGGGGTTGCCACGGAGTCGCGATTATGTCGCGGCGCATCAGTCGCAGTCGGGCCTGTTCGTCTTCGAGCAAGTTCGACCAAAAAAAGGCAGCGACCGACCGTGACTCAAGCGCGAACGCATAAGCGCGCTTCCCCGCCCGAAATGAATCTCTGACCGAAGCCATGCGTCGACGGCGTGCGTTGGCGGTGAGCGATGGGGAAGAGACAGTGGAAGAGAACACCAGCAAGGTTTACGTTGGCGCCGATCCGCTGATGAACCCGACGGCGCCTGGCGCTGGATCGGCGTTGTTCGTGATCAATCTCTGTGCGTCGATCGCTCCGGTTCAGATCAGCGGCAAGAATCTTCCCGGCCTCGATAATTATCGTCTTTACCAGGTTGCCCGCGTCGAAGACGGTCGCACACGCCATCGCCTGCGCCTGGGCTTCTTCACCAGCGAGGCGCATGCCGAGAGCGTTCTCGCCGTCGTACGCCAGCAATACCCCACAGCCTTCACCGCCTGTCTGTGCGATGAGGACCGCAGGTTCGCGCGCGGCTACCTGCCCGATAGCGCAGCCCCATCAACGCCTGCTGCGGCGAAACGTCCAGTCGCCCTCGCAACGAACTCCGCGCCAGCAGCGCAGACGTCATCTCCGGCGCCTGCAAAGCCGCCCGCGCCGAAGACACCGGTCGCAGCCACGGCGAAAGCAGCTGCGCCTGCAGCTCCCAAAGCGCAGAGCGTTCTCCAGTCCGGATCGAAACCGGCGGACGAATCGACGTCTGCGACCGCAAAGCATCCGATCCTCTCGGCGGTATTCAAGGCCCAACCCGTCGCGAAGCCTGCAGCGCCGGCAGCGAAGGCCCAGCCGGCCCCGCGCGCTTCGTCAGACCGCTCAGCAGACGCCGCCGCCAGCATGCGCATCAAAGCGCTCGATCTGACGTTTTCGGATCCGCCGGCGGCGCCCGCGCACAAGCCAGTCGCGAAGTCGGACCAGCCGTTTCATGTCGGCAAAGGCGTCGATATTGGCGATCTGAAGATCAGCCTGCAGGCAGACGCCCCCGCCAGAACCGAGATTTCCAGGGCGACGCCGTCGCAGCCAGCGCGCACCTCGGGGGCGGCTGCAGCGAACAAGTCGATGGCCGCCAGATCTCCGACAGCCGCGACGCCTGCCAGTGCGCAGCCCGCGGTGAAAGCGTCCAGCCCGATGCATAGACCGCCGCTCAACATGCAGCTGCCTGATCTCGACAGCACGCAGACCATTCGCGCGCTCACCAGCGCCGAACTGAGCGAGGACGCGCAGGAGAAGTGGTTCGCGATTCAGCTCGCTGCGTCGGAACAGCCGGTGAACCTGGATACGATGCCGCGTCTGGATATTTTCGAAGCCTATCGGCTGTACTCGGTCGCGACGGCCGGCAGCGGCAAGATCATTCACTCGCTGCGGCTCGGCTTCTTCAAGGAAGCGGTTTCTGCCGAAGCCGTCTCCGGTTACCTGAAAACTTTCTTCGGATCGCCGTCCGTGTTGCGCATCAGCGTAGCCGAGCAGGCGCGCTTCAAGGATGCGCCAGCGCCAAAGAGGTCAGCGGCAGCGGAGACGAAGAACCCGGGGAAAATCGTGGAGCTGAGCGACGCACGCGCCGCCCGGCCAGTGATCCCCACCGTCACCATGGAAGTGCCTACTCCGCGGGCCGATGCGACCGGATCATTTCGCATGAGCGACTCTGGATCATTCAAGCGCAACGCGACGGGATCGTTCAAGGTGAACGGGAGCGGTTCTCAGAAGGTGCTGACTCCCACGTTGAAGCCGGCGGCAAAATCCGCTGGCGCCGCAACGAAGCGCTCCGATCCAATCGCGCACCGCTCCGGCGCAACTGGCAAGTACAAAATACTGCCGAAGAAGTCGCTGTCAGAGCAGTTGATCGATGAAGCCCGCGAAGTGGAACTGTCCGAGAGCGGCATCCGCAAGCTCCCAAAGAATAACTCGCTGCTTTCCAAGCTCGTCGACAAGCTGACGAAGTAGGCGCGAGGCGCGGTTGACGGTTGACGGTTGACAGTCAGAAGGTGAGAAACGGATTTTTGCCGCCAACTGTCAACGGTCAACCATGTCTTTCAAGACTGCCGATCTGTGCGATCAATTCAGCGCTGAGCTGGAAATCTGCGAACCCCTCTTCCGTGATTTCGGCGGCAAGCGATCCTTCGGTGGAGCGATCGCCACGATCAAGTGTTTCGAAGATAACTCGCGTGTGCGCGACCTGGTCGCGGAACGCGGGGATAGCCGTGTACTCGTGATCGACGCCGGCGGCTCTGCGCGTCGCGCGGTGCTGGCGACCTGCTCGCACAGCAGGCAGTCGACAATGGCTGGAGCGGAATCGTGATCTACGGATGCGTACGCGATTCAGCCGCGATAAGGCAGATGCCGATTGGCGTCAAGGCGATCGGCGCCTGTCCGCTGAAGACGGACAAACGTAACGAAGGGCAGCGCGATATCCCAATTCGCTTCGCTGGCGCCGCGTTCAACCCTGGCGACTGGGTCTATGCAGATGAAGATGGCGTGATCGTGGCGCGTCGCTCTCTTGTTGAGTGAAGCCCATTGAACGGTCCGTAGTCTGTAGTCCTTGCCAGAGGCGCGCCAATGCGTCCGACTTTTACTACGGACTACGGACTACGGACTAAATTGTTTATGATCCCCAAGCCAGCAATCGCCAGCAACGAGGATCGATCATGAGTGAATGCCGCTACAACCGTCGCACCGTATTGAAGAACGCCCTGGCGGGACTTGCCGCACTTCCCGCCGCCGGTCTGATCGGCGACGCCGTCGCAGCGGAAGGTTCGCTTCCGCATCTCGATGAAAAAGACTCGCTCGCCGTCGCGATGGGTTACGTGCACGATGCGAAGAAAGTCGACGCAAACAAAGTGCCGCAATACAAGCCCGACAGCCTCTGCTCGAACTGCCTGCAGCTCACGGGCAAGCCGGGCGAACAGTGGCGTCCGTGCACTATTTTCCCGGGCAAGCTCGTCAACGCGGACGGCTGGTGCAAGGTGTGGGTGCCGAAGCCGGCCGCGAAGTAAGGGACTGGTCAGAGCGCCTACGCGCTTCCGCAGGACGAATCAGACGGAGAGCCGCGAAAGACCGCAAAAAAGAATGAGGGTCGAGGTGCAGAAGGAAACGAGGATGTCTTCCTTGCCTCCTACGTTCTATTTCCTTTTTGCGGTCTTTCGCGGCTCTTCTCTGTTTCGGTAGTTCGGGCCGACCCGAAGAGCAGATAGCGCATCAGCGCTCTGACTGATCACTAGTCACCAATTACTTCTCTCTTGCCGGATCTCCGGCCGACAACACGTCATTTGCCCAGTCGAAGCGCTTCCACCCGGGCACGGGCGTCTCATTGCCCTCGCGCGGTACGAACTTTGATCGCTCCACGAGTTGGCGCTTGTGGATGTAGCGTGGACAATTCGGAAACAGCTCCCGCACTTTCACACGCACAGTGAACTGCGTTTCCTTGAAACCGGGCTGAGCCTGCAGAACATCGAGCGACGCTTCGCCATTCAGTCGCAACCGCTTTGGCGACTCGAAGTCGATGAACAACAGGCCTACGTGCGGATTCACTCGGGCATTGCCGAATGACAGAAACATCCCGTTGCCGTCGTAGCAGGGAAACTCGATCGTCGCTTCATCGAGCACGCGTACGAATCCGGGATCGCCGCCTTTGTAGGAGCAATTCGGCCGGCCCTCCGCATCCGCGGTGGCGAGAAAAAACATATCGCGCGATTCGATGAAGATGCGATCCTCTGGCGTGATGCGCGTGCGATAGGTTACCTGCTCCAGCCGATCGGCGAGCCGCACGGTGTCGAATTCGCGCTGCAGTTCGCGCTGGCCTTCGTGATAGATGCGGGACATGGGTGAGTCCTTGGCTTACTGGTCAACTGTTCAACTGGTCGACTGGTCAGAACCGCAGGCGGGAACCATAGCCGGTCAATTCCAGATAACCGCGACCAACCTGCTGACCCTGATCGTCGAACGCACGCACTGCGCCCTCCCAATAGAGCGTGCCCGTACTGCCGCGGGCGTCGTTCTCCTGATCATCCATGAGCGGCTTGAGAGTAATCGTGCGCTCGCCAACCGAAATTTTCCATTCGATCGGATAGCGCACACCGGTACGCGCGGAGCGCCAGTAACGCAGCGGCGTCCAGTCGATCTCCCCACCCGAATAAACCCGGCGCACGGGAAGCGCATCTGCCTCAGCTCGAGATGTCGCCGCCGCCCAGTGCTCGCCGCCGGATTCGTTGCGCATTCGAAAAACCATCAGCGCGCCGCCGTCATCCAGATTGAGCCCGAGCCAATCCCAGCCGCTCGCCGACTCGTCCATGATGGAGCTGGACCACTCGTGATCGAACCACGAGACGCCAGTGACGCGGTGCTCGCGACCGCCGATCGCCAGGCGACCGCTCGTCGCGAGTTGTGGCTGGCTGTAGTAATAACTCGCCGCCCCGACCTCCGGCCCTTTCTGGCTGAACCCGCGATCACCCTGTAACAAGACGGGTTGCGTTCGCATGAGGTCGACCTCCAGCGCGAACTCGCGAGCCTGGATGAAAGCGACATAGTGATCGCCCTCTCGGCGCAGCACCCAGTCATCGATATGCACGCCAAGCTCGCCCTGTTTCGCCGCAGCAATCCCGAATCCTTCCCTGGCCGCCTTTTCATCGCGCAGCAACACGCCGCGTTGCGGATCGCTGATTGCGACGTGCGCAAACAGCAATTGCCGCGCTGCGAACCGCGACGGGTTGCCTTCATCGACGCCGGGGCGCGAACGGAAGAACGTAATCTGAAAGCCGAGCGGATCGCCGTGCGCCGTTTCCAGCCAGCCGGTGAGATACCACCACTCCGTCCGGAAGTCAGGATGAGCGCCTTCATCGCGCGGGAAGGAAAGCGTGTAGCCGGGGAGGACGGGCGGATAGATTGCGGCCTGCGGCGTACGCTCGGCGGCCTGCGCAGGCGACACCAACACAAACGCGGCGAGCGTCGCGAGGAAGTGATGTATTGGCGCATTGACGCACGCCGCGCGCCGCACGCCGCTTCTCACCAATCCTCCTTCACCGCGCCGACCACATCGCCGCTCATCGCCTGCCGGCCGGCGAACATCGCAATCAGCGCTGACGATGCGATCAGCGCCATGCTCAGACCTGCGAGGAGTTCCAGCGGCGCCGACAGGTCCATGCTCCAGTGGAACGATTGTCGATTCACCACATAGATCAGAATCAGACTGACCAGCGCTCCAGCGATCAGGCCGACGATGACGCCGACGGCGCCCAGCACGGCGCCCTCGATTGCGAGCATCGCGCCGATCTGGGCGCGCGTGAAGCCAAGATGACGCAGGGCTCCGAACTCACCGCGACGAGAGAGCACCTGGCCGCTCACGCCGGCGGCAATGCCGAACAGGCCGATCAGGATTGCGACCAGTTCGAGCAGGTACGTTACCGCGAAGGTGCGATCGAAGGCGGCCAGCGACAATCGGCGCACTTCGCCCGGCGTGCGCAGATCGTAGTCGGCGCCTGAAGGCAGCGTTGCGCGAATCGCGTTCTGCACATCCTGCTCTGAGACGCCTTCCGCAAGCCACAGCCAGACCGTGTTCACGGCGCTATCGCCGGTGAGACCCACATAGGCGTCTCGCTCCATCACGACGGCGCCATTCTGATGTTCGTAGTCGCGCCACACGCCGCGCGCGAATGCGGTTACTTCGCGACCTGCGATGGTGACCGCCCTGACCTCGCCGACCTGCCAACCGGAAAGATCCGCGGCGGCTTCGTTGATCCACACAGGAACGGCGCCCGATGGCGCCGGCGCTCGCGCATCCTGCGTAATCCATAGCGAATCTTCCGCGTGCTCCGGATCGAGCGAGCGTGCAATCAACGTCAATGAGCGGTGTTGCGCGGGAAGGTGCACCCGTGCAAAGCGGCTGCTCTCATAGCGCGCAACTCCGGGAGTCTTGCCCAGCGACTGCGCAGTTCCCGCATCGAGATGCGACGACTGGCCGACGTAGCCGACGCGCACGTAGAGATCCGCGGGCAGAAGCTTCTGCGTCCACGCGTCGAGCGAATCGCGAAACGACGTCACCATGATCGCCATTGAGGTCATGAGACTGAAGCTCACGATGATCGCCGACACACTGAGCGTCGCATAACGAGCCGTGCCCGCGATCTGCGCGATCGCAATCTCATACACCACAGCGCGTAAGGCCGGTGCGCGCGCAACGACGAAGCGCATGATCGCAGGCGTCGCCGCGATCGCGGCGATCAGCAGCAGTGCAATTGCCGCGTATCCCGGCAGCGGCAAGCCTCCGATCGGCGGAAGCAGGAGCGCCGCGACCGCAAGCACCGACATCAACAGCACGAATAACGGATGCGTCTGCGCCTGCGAACTGCCGACGTCGCCCGCCTTGAGCGCGCTCGCGGTCGGAATGCGGGCTGCTTCCACCGCAGGCCGCAACGCACCGATGATCGCCACAGCGACCCCCAGCAACGCGAACACCGCGAGTTCGCCCGATTCCACGTTCAGTGCTGGCGCAACGCCGCGAAAATATCCCGCTCCCAGATCGGCGCCGAGATTCCTGAGTCCGACAGTAGCGACGGCGATGCCGCCAACGATGCCAATAGCAGCGCCGGCTGCTCCTATGAGCGCGCTGCTGCACAACATCGACGCAAGTTGCTGCCCTCGCGTCACTCCAATCGCGTGCAGGACCGCGAACTCGCGCCGGCGACGCAACGCCTGCAGCGACTGCGTCGAGTACACAAAGAATCCGCCGGTAAACAGCGCGACCAGTGCAAGCGCGGTCAGATTCGAGCGGTACGCGCGCGACAGCCGCAATGCATCGTCGGTCGCGTCTCCGGGCGTGGTGATCGTGGCGTTTGCCGGCAGCGTCTTGCGCAATCGCTCGCGAACGTCCGTCGTGTTGACGCCCGATTCTAGCCGTATATCGACGCGCGACAGTTTACCCAGCCGGCCGAAGCGCCATTGAGCGAAGGCGATGTCCATGATGCCCGCTCTGTCCTTGAGCACCGTCGGCGGCAATACTCCCGCCACGGTGAGTCGCAAGGTCTGCAACCCGATTTGCACTGGCAGAGAATCGCCCTGTTCCAGATTCAATTCGCGCGCCGCGATTGTGCTCAGATACACGGCTTCCTCATCCAGCGCCGTCGATGCGGCGCCCGCGGCCGGGCGGGCAAGGGTTGCGAACGACGGCTGCAGGAGTCGTGTGCGGAAGGCGTCGACTCCGATCAACGTGATCGCGCCGCGCGTCCCGACGAGCTTTGCCTCGACTTCCACGACGGGGCTGGCCGCCGCGACTCCGGGGGTTTGTGCGATTTGCGGATAGAAATTTTCATCGAAGCCCTGGGCGCCGCCTTCGACGGAAAAGTCCGCGAGTCCATACAGGCTGCGCGCCGCGAGCGAGATTTCATCGGCGGCCGAGCGATTGATCAGATAGATGGCGAGCCCGAGCGCAACGCCGAGTGCAATCGCCAGCACCGCGAGTGCGACGCGGCCCGGCGCGTGTCGCATGGGACCAATGACGGCGGCTTCGATGAGGACTGCCGAATTCACATGCGCGCCGGCTGCGCCTGAAGACCGGCGCGCGTGAGCCGCAGAATCCGGTCGGTCGTGGAAGCCGCCACGTCGGAGTGCGTGACGAGAATTCCGGCGGCATTGTCACGCTTCAATTGCGCACGCAGCAGCTCTAGCACTTCCGCAGCCGAGTCGGCGTCGAGATTACCGGTCGGTTCATCGGCGAGCACCACCTTGGGCCGATGCGCCAGCGCACGCGCAACGGCGACACGCTGCATTTCACCGCCCGACAACTCTCGCGGCGCGGCGTCACGGCGATCCAGCAGGCCGACCGCCGCGAGCAGTTCATCGACTCGCTCGGCCGAACCGAGTCCGTTGAGCGCGAGCGGCAGCGCAACGTTCTTTGCGACGCTCAAATGCGGGAGCAGGTGAAATGCCTGAAACACAAAGCCCATTTTCGCGCGCCGCAGCCGCGTGCGCGCTGCATCGTCGAGTTCAGCCAGGCTCTGCCCGTCGATGGTGATGCATCCGGAATCCGGCGAATCGAGTCCGGCGATCAGGTTCAGCAAAGTGGATTTGCCCGCGCCGGACTCCCCCATCACGGCGACATAGTCACCGGACGCCAGATGCAGCGAGACTGAGCGCAACACGACGCGCGGCGGCGTAGCGGCGAACGATTTCGAGATATTGTCGACTTGCAGCATGTAAGGGCGAACCTGATACCGACGCGTCAGTGTAGCGGCGCCGCGGACGATGTTTTACGCTCGACTCATAACGAGAAAAGATTCGGCGAGGCTTCATGTCCCCATCCACGTTGGCGCGCATCCTGTGCGTGCTTGCTCTCTCATCCGCCATGTGCGCATTCGGCGCACCGCCCATCGAGGCTTTTGCGCGGCTGCCCAGGATCCGCGGCGTCTCGATTTCTCCGGACGGACAGCGCCTTGCGTACATCTCGAGTCATGAGGATCGGGAAATCGCAGTGACGATGGAGCGCAGCTCCGACGCCGCACCGAGGATCATCATGGCGTCGGATCCCGGTCGTTTCGATCTCGATTGGTGCGGATGGGCCAATGACTCGCGGTTACTGTGCGGCTTCACAGGCGCCGTCAAGGAAAGGGGGATCACGTATGGCGTGACGCGACTCGTATCCGTCAATCCGGACGGATCGGATCAGAAGGTCCTGCTGCAAAATTCCATCGGCGCCAAAGCCCAGTTTCAGGATGAAATCCTCGACTGGACGCCCGATGAGCCGGATACCGTTCTGATCGAGCTCGACAGCGACGGAACGACCTATCCCACAGTTTTCGAGTTGAACGTGCGCACCGGCGGAAGGACCGTGCGCAGCCATGAACGCCAGCCAATTCGCAGATTTACGACGGACGCCAGAGGCAACGTTCGACTGGGTTACGGCTATGCCACTGGCAAGACGGAACTCGAGTACTTCGCACGTCTCGAGAACGATGATGAATGGCGCCGCTTGACGAAGGTCAAGGCGTTCGAGGACAGCGATGCACTGAAGCCCGTCGCAATTGCACCTGGAAGCAACCGTGCATTTGCGGTGGGAGACTACCAGGGAAGATCAGCACTGTGGGAGATGGACCTGACGGACCGCACCGAGCCGCAGCTGGTCTTTTTCCATCCGCTGGTCGACGCCTCCGAGCCGCTGCTGACGCCCGACGGCCGCCTGCTTGGCGTCTTCTACGAAACAGACCGGCCGTTCATCCATTACATCGAAGAGCGCGAACGACAGATAATTCGTTCGATGAACGAACAGCTGCCGGCCGGATTCAACGTCATCACCGACGTTTCCCGCGACGAGAGCGTTTTTGTGATCCGTTCCTCCAGCGACGTCGATCAGGCGACCTATTACGTGCTCGACTGGACCACGAAGAAACTCGGCCGGCTGGGACGCGCCTATCCCGAACTCGATCCCGCCGCGCTCGGACGCATGCGATCGATCGCTTACAAGGCGCGCGACGGCGCCGAAGTTCCTGGCTATCTCACGGCGCCTGCCGGCGTGCGCGCCGAGAAGTTGCCGCTGATCGTGATGCCCCATGGCGGACCAATCAGCCGCGATTCATGGGAATTCTTTTTTCTGCGGGAGTTCCTCGTCAGCCGCGGCTACGCCGTGCTGCAGATGAATTTTCGCGGCTCGTCGGGCTACGGCTCGAAGTGGCTGCGCGATGCGCACCAGGACTGGGGCGGCCTTACCTACTCAGACATCACCGACGGCGCGCAATGGGCGATTCGCGAGGGCATTGCCGATCCGAAGCGCATCTGCATTGTCGGCTGGAGTTTCGGCGGCTACGCAGCGCTGCTCGGCGCCGTTCGCAACGGCGACATCTACCGCTGCTCGGCCAGCATCGCGGGCGTGAGCGACCTGCACCAGTTGCTTCGTGAATCGCGCGCATTCATCAACCAAGGCATAGCGCGCGAACAGATCGGAACGAACTGGGACAAACTGCGCGAAGACTCGCCGTTGCGCCAGATCGACAAGATCTCAATCCCCGTGTTGCTGATCCACGGCGATCACGACGTGCAGGTGGAAGACGAACATTCGCGCAGCATGGCGGCGGCGCTCAAAAAAGCGAAGAAGCCGCATCGCGCCGTGTTCCTCAAGAATGCGAGCCACCAACTTGGCCGCAAGTCTGACCGGGTCACTCTGCTCACCGAACTGGAAAAGTTCCTGCTCGAGAATCTTGGACCTGGTGTGACCGCTGGGTCGTGACTCAGAATCCGACGATCACTCCGAGCGTCGCTGCGTACTGCAGAAAGGTATCCGACTTCACGCGCAAGCCGCAGACCGCGCCTTCGGAAGACACGCAGAAAATTTCACTGTCGCCGTCCAGCAGAGTGACGAACGCGCGCGCGTCGAAGCGCACGCCGATGTGATCGGTGATCGGGATGCGCAGGCCGGCGGCGACGCTGAACGCCAGTTCTGTTTCGTTGTCGAGTCCGGCTGCATCCGGGCTGAACTGGGCGCCGCCGACGGTCAGGCCGAAGTACGGAATGGCTCGTGTGGCGTCCGGATTGCTGACCGTGCCGCCGATTTGCAGGTACTGCACATCCACATCGAGCGTCGGGACGCCGTCGAGCTGTGTGCTCTGGTTGCTGTACAGGAATTCGTAGTGACGCCACGGATCCGTCGCGATGTTGAAAATGACGCCGAAGCTGGTATCGGCGTCGAGGTCGCGCTCGCTCCCATTCGTCGCATCCTCGAACTCGCCGCCGAACATGTAGCCGCCGAACGGCGTGATCTCGAAGGTGTTGTACTCAACGGGTTCATCCGCCGCGCTGACTGCCGGCGCGCCGATGAGCGCTGCCGCGCCTACAATCCAAAGCGATACGCCTCGTCGTTGGACGTCCGCCGCTGTTGAAGGTTTTACCCCCGCTGACCCTGTACGCATTTGACGTCCTCCTGAAGATCGCTTGAGCGGCGTGCGATGCGGCGCGCGTCGGCTCGTTATGCCGAAGCTACGTTAACATGCCGCATCTCAATTGCCTGCCGTCGCTTTTCCCCTGCAGTTTCCAATGAAGTTGTCCGGCTTTCTGGTTGCGGCCGTTTTCGCGGCGCTCACCGTTGCTCTATGGGCGTACCTCAACCGGCCAACGATGGAGCCGCCCTGGCCGAGCCGTGTGCAGGGCATGGCGTTTTCGCCCTTCTACTCCGGACAGGATCCGGCGTACCAGGTGCTGCCGTCGGAGCAACAGATCGAAGCTGATCTCGCCCTGCTCGGGGACAAGGTGACGGCCGTACGCACCTATTCATCGCTCAAGACTCTGAACCGCGTTCCTGAGATCGCGGCACGTCACCAGATCAAGGTCACAGTGGGCGCCTGGCTGGACCGCCAGCGAACCACGAACGAACTCGAGATTCAGGCCGCAATCGAGCTTGCGAACGCACACTCCAATGTGATTCGCCTGGTCATCGGCAACGAGGCCATCCTGCGCGGCGATCTGACCGTCGCCGAGCTCGCGCGACAACTCGACCGCGTGCGAGCCGCGGTCGATCAACCGGTGAGCACTGCGGAGCCCTGGCATGTCTGGCTGAAGAACCCCGCCCTCGCTGCGCACGTCGACTTCATCACTGTGCATCTGCTGCCGTACTGGGAGGGCGTCCACGTCGCCAAGGCGATCGACTATATCGCCATGCGCATGGAGCAACTGGCGAAGGCCTTTCCCGGCAAGCGCATCGTCATCGGCGAAGTCGGCTGGCCCTCCGATGGACGTACGCGCGAGGCCGCGGTCGCATCGACGAGCAACGAAGCACTCTTCCTG
>JBOHZJ010000285.1:0-12756 GCA_050738395.1 Steroidobacter sp. | reverse complement strand
TCCGCGCCTCTGACCCGAGCCCCACGCCCCCAGGCCCCGGAGCCCTTTCATATGACAGTGAAGATCTCCCAGCTTCGCTGGCGCTGCCGGCGCGGCATGCGTGAACTCGACATCCTGCTCGAACGCTATCTCAAGGAACGCTATCCTTCCGCCTCAGCCGCCGAGCAACAGGCGTTTGAGGCGCTGCTGGATCTGCCGGACCCGCAGTTATTCGCTTATCTCATGCGACGCGATAGTCCGGCGGATCCGGAATGGGTTCATGTCATCGACAAGCTCGCCAACGCTGATCATTGATGTACGTGCACGTGGTGCGGAAAGGAGCGTTGTCGCTGGTACGCTCGTTCTGGCCGCGTTTGCTCCCTGGATCCTGACAACACCGCCGCCGCTCGGCGCATTTTTTCTGAGCCTCGTTTCGCTGCTGCTGCTGACCTGGGGCTTCGGGCGCTGTGGGTGGCTGCCCGGCCGCCGGCGAATCGAAACCGTGTCCTGGGTTGCGGACAATCGCTGGATTCTGACCGACGGCTCGGGGAGCACGAGCGAGGCGACCCTTGGACCCGGCAGCCGGGTAGGGCGTCGGATGATATGGCTGCAATGGAGACCTATGGGCGCGGTTCTTGGCCACACACACTCGATCCTGCTGACCGCGTTCGATATCCCGGAACAGGATCTGCGACGCCTGGGCGTTCGTCTGCGCATCGAAGGCCTGAGTCGCGGCGAATCCGCACCTGTCGTGGTCGCATGAGGACATTTCGCGACACAGGTCTCGAACGCGAGCAATGCGGCTTGCTGGCCGCGAACTTTCCGGGGGGGCGTCAGTCTATGGGAGCAGCCGCCCACGGACGATTAGAGCGTAAGCTCTCGCCGAGCGGAGTTGCCGGTCAATGATTCAGGACGAGACTGACCAGCAATTGGTGCTGCGGGTGCAGGCGGGAGACAAATCCGCCTTCAATCTGCTGGTGCTCAAGTATCAGCACCGGGTTCTGAAGCTCGTGGGTCGCTTCGTGAACGACGCCGCGGAGGCGGAGGACGTGGCGCAGGAAGCTTTTATCAAAGCTTACCGGGCGCTGGCCTCGTTTCGCGGCGACAGTGCGTTTTACACGTGGCTGTATCGCATCGCGATCAACACGGCCAAGAACGCACTGGTGTCCAACCGGCGGCGGCCGATGGATTTCAGCCTGGATCTGCAGGATCCGGAGCAGTACGACCGGCATGCCCGGCTGAGGGAGTCGGACACGCCGGAGGGTGTGCTGCTGACCGAGGAGATTCGCCTGGTCGTCGAGCGTGCGATGGAACAGTTGCCGGAGGATCTGCGTACGGCGATCGTCCTGCGCGAGCTTGAGGGTTTGTCGTACGAGGAAATCGCCGAAGCGATGGACTGCCCGGTAGGGACCGTTCGTTCGCGCATCTTCCGGGCGCGCGATGCGATCGACAAGAAGCTGAAGCCGCTGCTGGATTAGGCCGGGCCGGGCGCTTATTTTTAGTTTTCTTTGGTTCGTAACGGCGAGATGAACTGCTGATGACCAGATCGAGGACCCGACAGGTGAATGCCCCAGTGGACGCGGTGACCAACCCATGAGCGATTCGGTGAAAGAACAGTTGTCGGCGTGCCTCGACGGTGAGCTGGCCGAGGCGGAACTGGATCTGCTGCTGAAGCGAGTCGGGCGAGACTCCGAGTTGCGCGAGGCGATCGGGCGATACGCGCTCCTCAGTGAGGCGCTCAGAGGCGACAAGCCCGCCGCCGCATCTCCATCGTTTGCGGGCGGTGTCATGGCCGCAATCGAGAACGACAGCATCGCAGCGCGTTCCCGTTTGAGTCTGTCGCCGTCGATCGTCCGTCGCCTGCGGCCAGTTGCGGGTTTCGCCATTGCGGCCGGCGTCGCCGCCGTCGCTGTGCTCTCGGTCCAGCGCGCCGGAATGGCCCCGGCGATTGTCGCGGACACTGAGATCGCCGCGCCTGCGCAAACGCTCGCGGCTGCAGACCAGGAGCCGAGCTATACGGTCCCGACGAACACATCGACGAGTGCTTTCGTACCTGCGACGCGTCTCACCAACTATGTCGTCGCTCATAGCGAATACTCTTCCCCCCTGGGGCGTCGCACCGTGTTGAGCGGTGTGCTTTCCGAAGGCGACTTCGTAGCGGATTCGACGGAAGATGAAGATGATGTGGAGCCCGTCGTTGAAACGCAGGTGACACACCCTTGAAGCCGATGGTCAGAGCGTCACGCGTCGTCCTCGCATTCGTGCTCATCGCCGCGACGGCGGCTCAGGCGGGCGATCGCGAAGCACGCGAATGGCTGCAGCGCATGTCGGAGTCGCTCGCGACCCGTAACTACGAGGGTCGGTTCTTCCACCTGCGTGATTCGCGCTCCGAAACGATGCGGATCATTCACCGCGTCGACAAAGGCAAGGTCACCGAACGACTCGTCTCGCTGGATGGCAGCGGCCGCGAGATCATCCGCACCGAAAATGAAGTGATCTGCTATTTGCCGGATCGACGCACTGTCCTGGTGGAAAAGCGCACCGACGACAGTACGTTGCTTGCGGCGGTGCCGAGCTATAACGAACAACTAGAGCAGCACTACAGCATTGAGCGCGGCGCTTCCACAAAGGCGCTCGGCCGGCGCACCCAGCTCATTCTGGTGCAGCCGCGCGATCAGTTCCGTTACGGATACCGGCTCTGGCTCGATTACGAAACGGCGATGCCGCTCAAGTCACAGCTTTGTGATCGCAATGGCAAGGTGATCGAGCAGATTCTGTTTGCCGAAGTGAATTTCCGCGATCGCATTTCCGCCGATGCACTCAAGCCCGCGGTCTCGGGCGAAGGTTTCCGCTGGCTGCGACAGGATGCGGAGCAGGTGCAGATGGCGAATGCGGGTTCGATGGGCTGGAATGTCATTCGCCTGCCGGCCGGGTTCCGGCTGACGACGTGGCGCGTGCAGGTCATCGCGGGCTCCAGCGCGCCGGTGCGGCACTTCGTGTATTCGGACGGGCTCGCATCGGTGTCGGTATTTATCGAGCCTCGCACGCCGCAGACCGAAGCCATGCGAGGTCTCGCCAAAGTGGGCGCCGCGTTCGCCTATTCGCGCAATCTGGATGGTCATCAGGTCACCGCAGTGGGTGAGGTGCCTGCCGCGACTGTCGAAGCCATCGCAGCCGGAGTAACTCGAGAGCGTGCGGTAACCGCGCCGCTCGCGCCCCGTGACGCGAACGAGCCCCAGACCCGCTAGCAAGACGGGTTGGCCAGACTCACTCCCTCTCCTCGTCTCGCCGGCCCATGCCGCAATGGATTGTTTACAGCCGTCCCGACTGCTCCCTCTGCGACCAGTTGCTTGAAGATCTTGCGCAGATGCTGAGTCCCGCCGAGGCTGCGCAGCTGCAGGTGGTCGACATCTCTCAGGACCCGCAGATCGAACGTAAATACGCCTTGCGGATACCCGTCCTGACCGCCGATGGCGATTTCGTTTGCGCCTACCGACTCGACGCCGAACGGGTCAGAGCCATTCGGGAATCGGCCGGCTTGTAGCCGAATTCGGCGGGGTGCTCGTTGTGAGCGGCTACGGAGCAGCGTCAGGGCCGCTCCGCTATAATCCGCCGCCGCCCGCCAGCCCGCTCCTCCCTGATGAAGCTGATCCGCAACTTTTCCATCATCGCGCACGTCGATCACGGCAAATCCACGCTCGCCGATCGCTTCATCCAGCTCTGCGGCGGGCTGGAAGCTCGCGAAATGGAGGCTCAGGTGCTCGACTCCATGGATCTGGAGCGTGAGCGCGGCATCACCATCAAAGCCCAGAGCGTGTCGCTGCGCTATCGGTCGACCGATGGGCAGATCTATCAGCTGAATCTCATCGACACGCCCGGCCACGTCGATTTCTCGTACGAAGTCTCACGCTCGCTGGCCGCCTGCGAGGGCGCATTGCTCGTAGTCGACGCCGCCCAGGGCGTCGAGGCGCAGAGTGTGGCCAACTGTTATACGGCGCTCGAGCAGGGCCTCGAAGTCGTTCCGGTCATCAACAAGATCGATCTGCCGTCCGCCGACCCCGACAAGGTTATCAAGGAGATCGAAGAGATCATCGGCATCGAAGCGCAGGACGCTGTGCGCGTCAGCGCCAAGACCGGCGAGAACGTTCCGGAAATCCTCGAAGAGTTGATCCGTCGCGTGCCGGCGCCGACCGGCGATCCGGATGGACCGGTGCAGGCGCTCATCATCGATTCGTGGTTCGACAACTACGTTGGGGTCGTTTCGCTGGTGCGGGTCATGAACGGTTCGCTGCGCATGGGCGCCAAGATCCGCGTCTGGTCGACGGGCCGCGCGCATACGATCGACAAGCTCGGTCGGTTCACGCCAAAGTCACTGGCCGCTGAGACGCTGGAAACCGGCGAAGTCGGCTTCGTCATTGCAGGCATCAAGGAGATCAACGGCGCGCCGGTGGGCGACACGATCACGCTCGACGCGCGGCCCTGCACTGCGCCGCTCGCGGGTTTCAAGCAGGTGCAGCCCCGTGTGTTTGCGGGTCTCTTTCCGATCAACTCCGAAGACTACGAGAACTTCCGCGATGCGCTCGCGAAGCTCAAATTAAACGACTCGGCGCTGCATTACGAACCGGAGGTCTCGACGGCGCTCGGTTTTGGGTTCCGCTGCGGCTTCCTCGGGTTGCTGCACATGGACATCGTGCAGGAGCGCCTCGAACGCGAGTACAACATGAATCTCGTGACGAGCGCCCCTACGGTGGTATACGAAGTGGAGCGCACCGACGGCGCTGTCGCTTACGTCGACAATCCCTCGAAACTGCCGCCGTCGAACGAGATCGCAGAGCTGCGCGAACCGATCATCACGGCGAATATTCTCCTGCCGCCGGAGCACGTCGGCGCCGTCATCAAACTGTGCACCGACAAGCGCGGTCGCCAGACCAAGATGCAATATCTCGGCGCCCAGGTATCGCTCCAGTACGAATTGCCGATGGCGGAGGTGGTGCTTGATTTCTTCGACCGCCTGAAATCCGTGAGCCGCGGTTACGCGTCCTTCGACTACGAGTTCAACCGTTTTGAGAATGCGCCGCTGGTCAGGCTCGACATTCTCATCAACGGCGACCGGGTGGATGCGCTGTCGCTCATCGTGCATCGCGAGAACGCCTATCATCGCGGGCGTGAACTGGTCGACAAGATGCAGGAGCTGATCCCGCGGCAGATGTTCGAGGTGGCGGTGCAGGCGGCGATCGGCAGTCAGATCGTTGCGCGCGCGAGCGTCAAGGCGCTGCGCAAAAACGTTCTGGCAAAATGCTACGGCGGCGACATCAGCCGCAAGCGCAAGCTCCTCGAAAAGCAAAAGGAAGGCAAGAAACGCATGAAGCAGGTGGGTTCGGTGGAGATTCCACAGGAAGCGTTTCTGGCTGTCTTGAAGGTCGGCAAGGAAAAATAGGCATGATTCTGGATTTTTCGTTCATCCTGGTCGTCGCAACACTGCTGACCGGCGTCATCTGGGGCGTGGACGCCTGGCTGTTCAAACCGAAGCGAATGCGGACTGCCGTCGCCGGCGGCATTGCCCCCGAGAACGTGCGCGAGCCGGTCATCGTCGAGTACGCGCGCTCGTTTTTCCCGGTGATTCTGATCGTGCTGTTGATCCGCTCGTTTCTGTTCGAGCCTTTTCGCATTCCCTCCGATTCAATGATGCCGACGCTGCTCGACGGCGATTTCATCTTCGTGAACAAGTATGCGTACGGACTCAGACTTCCCGTCGTGAACAGGAAAATCGCATCGATCGGCGAGCCGCAGCGCGGCGATGTGATCGTGTTTCGCCTGCCGTCGGATCCAGCCACGAACTACATCAAGCGCCTGATCGGCCTGCCGGGCGATCACATCAGCGTCCGCGGCCGTCAATTGTTCGTGAACGGCGAACTGATGCCGGTCGACCTCACCGGCGTCTATCAGGGGCACGGTCATACCGGCGCCCGGATGGGAACCGAGGATCTCGGCGCCATCGAGCATCAGGTGCTCTATATCCCGGAGCGCTACACCCGCGATTACGATGAAGTCGTGCCGGCGGGACACTACTTTTTCATGGGCGACAACCGCGATAACAGTCGGGACAGCCGGTTTCCGGAAGTAGGGTTCGTCCCCGAGCGCAATCTGGTCGGAAAGGCGGTGCGTATCTGGCTGAACTGGGATCTGCCGTCCGCGCCAATCTGGAACCGAATCGGCGATCCGATCCGGTGACCTGCGATACGCTCAGCGCCCTGTAGTCCCAAGCCCGTAGCCTGTAGTCCGTAGCCAGTCATGGGGAGTTTCGATATGCGTTCTCGTCAGCGCGGCGCCACGTTCATCGGCATGGTGGTGATCATCGCAATTCTCGGCGCCGGCCTGTACGGCGGCATCCGGCTGACGCCGCTGTATTTCGAATACATGGCCATCGTGCGCGCCCTGGAGCAGACTGCAAAAGAGCATAACGGCAACGCAACCAGCCCCAACCAGTTGCGCACCTCGCTGGA
The DNA here is from genome assembly GCA_050738395.1 of Steroidobacter sp. Classification (GTDB taxonomy): domain Bacteria; phylum Pseudomonadota; class Gammaproteobacteria; order Steroidobacterales; family Steroidobacteraceae; genus Steroidobacter. The sequence goes on along the minus strand of JBOHZJ010000285.1, from coordinate 6,274 downwards.
TCGCCGCTGGACGATCGAGGACATCAAGAGCATCCAGCCGAAGGAAATCGACATCAAGAAGTCCGGGACCGGTTACACGATGCGCGCCTGGTATCGCGCGGAAGCGCCATTCGTGGGCAACGTGTCGCTGGTGGTGGACTTCGACAAGTCCGTCAATGTCGTGCAGTAATCCCATTTTCTTCCAGGTTCGACGGCCCGAGGGCCGGTCACTGCGTTGAAGACGGCGGCTCAATGGTTGAGCGATGCACTCGGCTACGAGTGCCGCGACGCCGCTCTGCTGGAAGCGGCGCTGACGCATCGCAGCGCAGGCGGCCCCCACTACGAACGTCTCGAATTCCTGGGCGATGCAGTGCTCAACTGCGTGATCGCAATGCTCGTCTTTCGCGAATTCGGCGCTGCGGACGAAGGCGATCTGTCGCGCTTTCGTGCGAGCCTGGTGAGCGGCGAAGCGCTAGCGGTCATTGCGGGCGAAATAGAGCTCGGCGATCAGTTGCGGCTCGGCTCCGGCGAATTGAAGTCGGGCGGCTTCCGGCGTAAATCGATACTGGCGGACGCACTCGAAGCGCTGTTTGGCGCCATCTATCTCGACGGCGGATTCGATGCAGCCTCGGACGTCATTGAGCGCCTGTTCGCTCCCCGGCTCGACAGGCTGCCGACTGCGGCCGAACTGAAGGATCCGAAAACGCGTTTGCAAGAGTCGTTACAGGCGCGCGGATTGCCGCTGCCGATTTACGCGGTCGAATCGACGTCTGGCCAGGCGCACAATCAGTCCTTCGAGGTGTCCTGTTCGGTCGACGCGCTGGGTCTCAAAGCAGCAGCGATCGGCGCCAGCCGGCGTCGGGCCGAACAGGCCGCCGCTCAATTGCTGCTGACCGCGCTGACAGGCGCCCAACGAGAATCTACGTGAACGATGAACCTGCCGACCACGCTGACGAAAATGTCGGCCACCGCTGTGGATTCGCCGCGGTTGTCGGGCGTCCCAATGTCGGCAAATCGACGCTCATGAATGCGCTGCTCGGCCGCAAGATTTCGATCGTCAGTCCGAAGCCGCAGACGACTCGCCACCGTATTCTGGGAATTCTGAGTCGACCGGATGCGCAGATCATCTTTGTCGATACGCCCGGCCTGCACGCCGGCGCGCGTCGTGCGATGAATCGGCACATGAATCGCGCCGCCCTGGCGTCGCTTCACGACGCAGACGTCAATCTCTTCGTAGTCGAAGCGCTGTGCTGGACCGATGAAGATCAGCGCGTACTGAATGAGCTGGCGAAGCTGTCCCGGCCGATCATTCTCATCATCAGCAAGGTCGACAAGGTGTTTCCGAAGGAGCGCATGCTGCCATTCATCGAAGAGATGAGCCGGCGGGCGCACTATGCTGAAGTGGTGCCGCTCTCAGCACTCAAGCACAGCAACATCGATGATCTGCCGGCGCTGATTGCAAAGCGTTTGCCGCAGTCACCGCCGCATTTTCCCGCCGATCAGATAACTGATCGCAGCAATGAGTTTCTCGCGGCAGAAATCGTGCGCGAGAAGCTCACGGTGCGACTGCGGCAGGAACTCCCCTATGGACTGACCGTGTCGATCGAGCAGTTCAAGGAAGAAGAGGGCCGGCTATTGGTCAACGCCGTGATCTGGGTGGAGCGCAGCGGTCAGAAGGCGATCGTCATCGGTCATGGCGGCGAGCAGTTGAAGGAAATCGGCCGCTCGGCGCGTCTCGACATGACCGAGCTCTTCAAACTGCCGGTCCATCTGGAAACCTGGGTCAAAGTGAAAGAGAACTGGTCGGACAACGAAACCGCCCTGCGCCAGCTGGGATACGATGAACTGAAGTGACTGGTGACTAGTGACTGGTGAATAGCCGGAAGCAGGGAGTGCGCCATTTCTGACCAGTCCCCAGTCACTAGTCACCAGTCACTACTCAAGAAATGACCTCCGCCGACGCCAGACGAGTCCACCTGCAGCCGGCCTTTGTGCTGCATCACCGACCGTATCGGGATACGAGCCGCATTCTCGAACTGTTCACGCGCGACTATGGGCGCGTGGCCGTGTTCGCTCGCGGCGCGCGTGGAGCGCGCAAGTCGGGCGCTTCGCTGATTTCCATTCTCCAGCCTTTCAATCGCGTGCTCGTTTCGTGGAGCGGACGCGGTGAAGCCGGTCAGTTGACGGGTGCGGAGTTCGACGGCGCGATGGCCGCTTTGCCGTCCGAACGTCTGGTGAACGGTTTCTATCTCAACGAACTGCTGCTGAAGCTGTTCGCTCGCCACGACAGTCATCCCGATGTATTCGATCTGTATGCGCAGACGCTCGATTCCCTGAAACAGGCTGAAGATGCTGTGCGTCCGCTGCGTATTTTCGAAAAACGCCTGCTCGACGCCCTCGGCTATGGGCTTGCGCTCGACCGCGACGTTCTGACGGGCCTGCCGATCGAAGCGGACGCTGCATATCACTATCGACTTGAACAAGGCGCCGTGCGGGCAATGGGCGTCGCCGAAGGGGTGCTGATCTTCGCTGGAGAGACTTTGCTGTCGCTTGCGCGTGAGGACCTGAGCGCTCCTGCCGCGAGCACTGAAGCGCGACGCCTGTTGCGAGCCGCTCTCGACCGCGTCCTGGACGGCCGCGAACTCAAGAGCCGGCAAGTGATGCTGGCGCTCAGACGGGCAAAAACCGACGCGTGACGAGCGCTGCGTGGATCGGCAGACTACGCGAGCCGCATCTGAAGACACGATGCAGCGCCCGATTCCAGTCACCGGTCGCCACTCACTTCGTCATGTCCAACATCCACCTCGGCGTCAACGTCGATCACGTCGCCACGCTCAGGCAGGCGCGTCGCACAATCTTTCCGGATCCGCTGTTCGCAGCGTTGCTGGCCGAGCAGTCGGGCGCGGACAGCATTACGATCCATCTGCGCGAGGATCGCCGGCATATTCAGGACCGCGACGTACGTCTGTGCAGGGATGCATTACAGACGCGGCTCAATCTCGAAATGGCTGCGAGCGCGGAGATGATCGAGATCGCCTGTCAGGTGAGGCCGCCGGATTGCTGCCTGGTGCCTGAGCGTCGCGCTGAAGTGACGACCGAGGGAGGGCTCGATGTCGGCGCCCGGGAGGGCGCGCTGCAAGCAGCTTGCGGGAAGCTCGCCGAACGCGGTATTCGCGTTTCCCTGTTCATCGATCCCGACCAGCATCAGCTCGACGCTGCAGCGCGCATCGGCGCGCCAGTCGTGGAATTGCATACGGGGGCTTATGCGGATGCGACCGGCGAACGCCAGGCGCGCGAACTCAAACGGATACAGGATGCCGCTCGCCACGGGCACGAGATGGGCTTGACCGTACACGCCGGCCACGGCTTGCACTATCACAACGTCCAGCCGATCGCAGCTATCGCCCAGATCGTCGAGCTGAACATCGGTCACGCCATCGTCGCACGCGCGGTATTCGATGGGATGGCGCAAGCGGTGCGTGAGATGAAGCGCTTGATGCTGGAGGCCCGATCGTGATGTCGGAAAATTGCGCGTACGCGCATTCCGACCAACCGCCAACCGCCAACCGCGAACCGCTTTCCCCGTGATCTTCGGCATCGGCACGGACATCGTACGACTCGAGCGCATCGAGCACATCTACGATCGCTACGGTGAACGCTTCGTGGACCGCTTGTTGCTGCCAGCCGAGGCGCAGGCGTTCCGGGAATACGCACGACCCGCCCGGTTCCTCGCCATGCGCTTCGCCGCCAAGGAGGCGATCGTGAAGGCCATGGGCACGGGGTTCGCGCACGGTATGTGGATACGAGACTGCGGCGTCGTCCCGAACTCATGGGGACGGCCCGGAATCATCTGGTCGGACCGCGGCCGCGCGATGTGCGAGAAACTCGGGATCGGGGAGGGGCACATCACGCTGACCGACGAGGCGGGTCTTATCGTTGCGGTTGCAGTCCTGATGCGCGCTGGAGGCGCCTAGCGGACAGCGGACAGCGGACAGCGGACAGTGCAGAGTAAGATATAGAAGCTCTCCCTCAATCACTGTCCGCTGTCCGCTGATCACTAAGATATGCCCGTCTTCGTCTTCGATATCGAAACCATTCCCGACGTAGAACTTGGGCGGCGGATCTATGGCCTGGACGACCTGAGCGACAAGCAGGTCGGTTACGTCATGCAGGCCAAGCGTCGCGAAGAAGCGGGTACGGAATTCCTGTCCTATGAGCAGCATCGCATCGTTGCGATCTCGGTCGCGCTGCGCTCGCGCGATACGTTCAAGGTCTGGTCGCTCGGCGAGCCAGGTGCGCCGGAGGCGGAAATCATCCAGCGTTTCTTCGACGGAGTTGAAAAATACACACCCGATCTCGTGTCATGGAACGGGGGCGGCTTCGATCTTCCGGTGTTGCACTACCGTGCATTGCGCCACGGAATCGCAGCCCCCCGGTATTGGGAAGCGGGCGATGAAGACCAGGCGTTTCGTTACAACAACTACCTGAATCGCTATCACTCCCGGCATCTTGATCTGATGGATGTCCTGTCGAGCTTTCAGGCCCGTGCGCGCATCAGTCTGCAGGCCGCGGCGAATCTGCTCGGGTTCCCGGGAAAGCTCGGCATGAGCGGCGACAAGGTGTGGGACGCGTGGCTCGACGGGCAGATTGAGGACATTCGCAATTACTGCGAAACGGACGTCCTCAACACGTTTCTCGTTTTTCTGCGCTTCGAGCTGATGCGCGGACGCCTGCTGCGCGATGAGTATCTGGACGAAGTCGCGCGCGTGCGCGAAACCCTCAAGCTGCAGCCGCGGCCGCACTTTCAGAAGTTTCTCGCCGCATGGACGGATTCGCACTGTTGAACGCGCGAGCAACCGCAAAGCCTCGGCGCGAGGCCGAGTTCGCGGACGTCACCGACCTCTCGCACGAAGGCCGAGGCGTCGCGCATGTCGATGGCAAGACAGTGTTCATCGAAGACGCCCTGCCGGGCGAACGCGTTGAATGGGTGCGGTTCAAACGCGGTCGCAATTTCGATGAGGGGCGCCTCGAGCGGGTGATCGAGAGCTCGCCCGATCGCGTGACGCCGCAATGTGCTCACTTCGGCGTGTGCGGCGGCTGCGCGCTTCAGCATCTTTCGACCACGAAGCAACTGGAATTCAAGCAGCAACAACTCAGTGAAGCCCTGACCCGCATCGGTCGCGCGACCCCCGCGGAAATATTGCCGCCTCTGCAGGCCGGAGTCTGGAACTACCGCCGCCGCGCCCGACTTGCCGCCCGGTGGGTGCCGAAAAAGAACCGGACGGTGGTTGGATTCAGGGAGCGCAGCGCGCCTTATATCGCCGACCTGAAAGGTTGTGCGGTGCTGCGGCCGCCCGCAGATAAGCTCATCGAACCCTTGTCACTGCTCGCGAGCGCGTTGAGCGTCCGCAATCGCCTGCCGCAGATCGAAGTAGCAGTCGCCGACAACGCAGTCGCACTCGTGGTCCGGGTGCTCGAGCCGCTCACGCCGGCCGATCGCGAATTGCTCGAACAGTTTGGCCGCGACCACGACGTGCGGATTTACCTGCAGCCAGGTGGTTATGAGACGGTGGCTCCGCTTATGCAGAACCTGCCCGCATTGGAATATCGACTGCCTGCCTTCGACCTGACGCTGCAATTCGAGCCAACCGATTTCGTGCAGGTGAATGGCGAGCTCAACGCGAAGATGATCGAACGCGCCGTGGAGCTGCTGCACCCTTCCGCCGGTGAGAGCGTGCTCGATCTGTTCTGCGGCCTCGGCAATTTCTCGCTGCCGCTCGCCCGCAGCGGCGCCCACATCGTGGGTGTGGAAGGGGATGCGAATCTCATCGCGCGCGCACGAGCGAATGCGGAGCGCAATGGGCTGACGTCGAACACCGAGTTCTTCACCGCGAACCTCGCGGACGAATCATCGGCGGCGGCTTCGTGGGCGGCTCGTCGCTATGAAAAAGTTCTACTCGATCCGCCGCGTGCGGGCGCGAAAGAGGTGCTGTCGATCATCGCGCGCTCCGGCGCAACGACGGTGCTCTACATTTCCTGTCATCCAGGCAGCCTCGCACGTGACGCCGGTATTCTGGTGCACGAACACGGCTATAGACTGAAGGCCGCCGGCGTCATGGATATGTTCCCGCACACGACGCACGTGGAGTCGGCTGCGCTCTTCGAGCGTGCCGCGACGAAGTGACTCGTGACGGGTGATTGGCCAGAATCAGGTCTCCTGACGCGGTGAGGTTGTCGAAACACTCCTGGCCCAGCTCAAGGCAGAAGATCCCTTCGACAAGCTCAGGGCGAACGG
>JBOHZJ010000284.1:0-7594 GCA_050738395.1 Steroidobacter sp. | reverse complement strand
CCGTCAAGAGCACCTAAGGGCAGTATCGTCGCCGGATCCGGTCGAGCACACGCCATGGGCCGCGGCATGCATCGCCTACCTCTGCCGGCGCAGCCAAATTGAACGCCGTTCGCCCGACAGCGATGTGAATTCGGTGGCGGTGAACGACGTTCTCGCCTGCTAGCATGCACCGCTGCAACGTGTCGCCGACGACGTATTTCGCACCTTGATCGACCAACCCACCCGTCAGAAGCTATGAGCCAATTGCTGTTTGAACTTCCGTTGCGGGCAGCGCAGCGCACCCCCGATGCGCCTGCCGTCGCTCTCAGAGGCGCCTTGGTCAGTTACGAAGCACTGGCGCAAAGCGTCGAGAGATTCTCCGCCGGCGTCATCGCGATTGGTCTGGGCAAACTTGAGCGTATCGCGGTGTATCTGCCGAAGCAGCCGGAAACGGTCATCGCGATGTTCGGCGCGGCGCGTGCTGGCTGCGCTTTTGTGCCGGTCAACCCGTTGCTCAAACCTGTTCAGGTCAGCCACATCCTGCGCGACTGCAATGTGCGCGTGCTGATTACATCGCCCGAGCGCGCAGGCGCATTGCAGGAAGAACTCGCCGTATGTCCTGACCTGCGACATCTGGTGATCGTGGGCAAGCCGCCGACGCCTGCGGCCAGCACGCCCTCGGTCGCGTCCTGGGACGAGTTGCTGAACCGTGGCGGCGCATCGCGCGCTCATCGCGTGATCGACACGGATATGGCGTCGATCTTCTATACCTCCGGCAGCACGGGTAAACCCAAGGGTGTGGTGCTGTCACACAAGAACATGGTGACGGGCGCGCACAGCGTCTCGCAGTATCTCGCCAATGTCGCCGACGATCGGTTGCTGGCGGTGCTGCCGTTCAGCTTTGACTACGGCTTCAGCCAGTTGTCGACCGCCTTTCATGTCGGGGCCCGCGTCGTGCTGATGGATTATTTATTTCCGAAGGACGTCATCGGCATGGTGGCGAAGGAGCGGATTACGGGCCTCGCCGGCGTGCCGCCTCTGTGGGTTCAGCTGGCCGACCTGTCCTGGCCGGACGAAGCCCGCCAGTCGTTGCGCTACATAACCAACTCCGGCGGCGCGATGCCGGCGGCGACCCTGACGAAGCTTCGGACGTCGCTGCCTCGAACGCGTCCCTACCTGATGTATGGACTCACCGAGGCATTCCGCTCGACTTATCTGCCGCCCGAGGAGGTCGAAAGGCGGCCGGATTCCATGGGGAAAGCGATTCCCAACGCCGAAATCCTGGTCGTGCGGCCGGACGGTTCGCCCTGTGCCCCGAACGAGCCGGGCGAGCTCGTCCACCGCGGCTCACTGGTGTCGCTCGGCTATTGGAACGACCCGGCGAAGACGGCGGAGCGATTCAAGCCGGTTCCCGGCCACAACCCGGCGCTGGTCCTTACGGAGATGGCCGTTTGGTCCGGGGACACCGTGCGCATGGACGAGGACGGGTTTCTCTATTTCGTCGGCCGGCGCGACGAAATGATCAAGACCTCGGGCTATCGGGTCAGCCCAACCGAAGTGGAGGAAGTGGTGTTCGCCACTGGGCTGGTGGCCGATGCGGCGGCGATCGGCGCGCCCCATCCTACGCTGGGTCAGGCGGTGGTGATCGTAGTGGCTCCCGCGGCTGGCAGACCGCCGGACCAGGATGCACTGCTCGAAGCGTGTCGCAAGGCGCTGCCGATGTTCATGGTTCCGCACCACGTCGAATGGCGCGAGTCCCTGCCCCGCAACCCCAATGGCAAATACGATCGGCCCAGGCTTGCGGCAGAATTGCAGGGCTTGTTCACCGAGACCCACTCTTGAGCCTGACATGAGCCTCGACGCGCTGCCGCACCACCCGCCGCACCCTTTTTTTGGAGTCGCTGACGATCACATGACGATCGGCGGGCGCTCCATTCTCGACATCGCACAACAGGCGGGCCGAACGCCCTTCTACGCCTATGCGCGCACGCATCTGAACGAGCGCATCGAACTGCTGCGACGGATGCTGCCCTGCGAGGTGCACCTGCACTACGCCATCAAGGCCAATCCCATGCCTGCCGTGGTCCGGCACATCGCGCCTTTGGTCGACGGCCTCGACGTCGCGTCGGCGCGCGAGATGCAGGTCGCCCTCGATGCCGGAGTCGCACCGGAACTCATCAGTTTCGCCGGTCCGGGCAAGACCCCCGAAGAGCTGGCGCGAGCGGTCGCGGCGGGAATCGTTCTCAATGTCGAATCGGAACTGGAAGTCGCGCGCCTTGCGCAGATCGCGCGCGAGACCAGGCGGCTTCCGAAGATCGCGATACGGGTGAATCCCGACTTCGAGCTGAAGACCTCGGGCATGAAGATGGGCGGCGGTCCGAAACAGTTCGGCATTGACGCCGAGCGAGTTCCGGATCTGCTTCGAAGTCTGCATGACTTGCCGCTGGAGTTTGTGGGCTTTCACATCTTCAGCGGTTCGCAGAATCTGCGCGCGGAGGCGATCGTCGAGGCGCAGCAGAAAGCGGTCGCGCTCGCCATCGAGCTCGCTTCGGCTGCGCCGTCGCCAGTGAAGACCCTGAACATCGGCGGGGGGTTCGGCATTCCCTATTTCCCGGGCGAGAAAGCGGTGGATGTGGCCCCCATCGCGGCAAATCTGCGAGAGCTCGTCGGAACGACGCGGGACCGCCTGCCGGCAGCTCAACTCGTCATCGAGCTCGGCCGGTATCTTGTCGGGGAAGCCGGCGTCTATGTTTGCCGCGTCGTGGACCGCAAGATTTCGCGGGGCCAGGTGTTCCTGGTGACTGACGGCGGTCTACATCATCATCTCGCCGCCTCGGGCAACTTCGGCCAGGTGCTGCGCAAGAACTATCCGGTGCTGGTTGGTAATCGGGTGCGCGGCGTCCAACGTGAAATCGCGACTGTCGTCGGGCCGCTGTGCACGCCTCTGGACCTGCTGGCCGATCGCATGGATCTGGCGCAAGCCGACCCGGGAGACTTGATCGTGGTCTTGCAGAGCGGCGCCTATGGACTGACGGCCAGCCCGCTCGGGTTTCTGAGCCATCCGGCGCCGCAGGAGCTGCTTGTTTAGTCAAACCGGCGATTCGACCCCTGAGAAGCCAGTCACGTTCATCGCCCAGACAGCACGCTATCTTCCATAACTACACAACGCCCTCTCATCCTCTTAGCCCACGTGCGCGCTCCCCTTCAGATGTCCGACGCCGAACCGTCGTTCGAGCACAAGTTTGTCTTCGCTCGCTGCCATCAGCCCGTGGTCATGGATTTGCTGCGTCATGCCCTCAAGCCGGATCCTGCCTTTCGCGAGGGACGCATCTCCAGCATTTACTACGACACGCCGACCCTGGAGCTGTATCACGAGAAACGCGCCAGCACATACCTCAAAAAGAAGATCCGGGTGCGCTGGTACGGCGACGCGACCCGCTCGACGACGCCCAAGGTGAATTGCTATCTCGAGCTGAAAACAAAAGTAGGCGGAACGCGGCAGAAGGAGCGCTTTCCTCTGACTCTGCCGGCCGCGCTGCTCGGCGCCAAAGATCTGACGGCGCCGTTGCTGGCGCGCATCCCTGAGATGCTGCCGATGTTCGGTCACTCGTTCGACGGCGCGCTGGCGCCTATGCTCGTGGTCCAGTACCAGCGCCAAAGGCTGGTGGACCCGGAGAGCGGAAGCCGCGTCGCGGTGGATAGCGAGATCTGCTGCCCGGCGGTGAACAGGATCTTCGTGCCGGCGTTTCCGCCGGTGTTTCTGGGCATGTGCGTGCTCGAGATCAAAGGATCGCAGCGCGAGCCGCCGCCCTGGCTGTACTCGATCCGCGACTACGTCAGGCGCGACGCATTTTCGAAATACGCAAGCTGCTTCGAGCACTTGCTGCAACCTGCGGGAAGACGGGAGTAAGCCTTGAACGACATCCTTGCACAGATTGGACGGCTGGTCAGAGACCCGACCGTTCAAATCGACGTCTTCGGATTCGTTGTCGCCCTCATCATTTCGGCGTTCGTCTCGATGGTCGTAGCCGGCCTCTATCAGATTTTTTATGAAGACCGCGCCACGGGTTCTCGCATCAATCGCAGCTTCATGCTGCTCGGCCCGTCCATCACTGCGCTGTTTATCGCGGTGCAGTTTTCGCTGCCGCTGTCGCTCGGCCTGCTCGGTGCATTGTCGATCGTACGTTTCCGTACGCCGATCAAGGAGCCGGAAGAAATAGGCTTCATCATGTTGCTGGTAGGTACGTCAGTGGTGTGCGCGACGCTGCAATTCATGCTGCTGTTCGCTCTGGTCGTCGTCGCCACCGCGGTATTGACGCTGCAGCGCTTCGCCCCGGCGGTGATCGGCCCGAAACGAAGAGACGGCGTCTTGCTGCTGACTGTTCCAGGAACAGCCACGGTCCCGCAGCGAGAGTTACTTCTCGATGCACTGCGCAGCAAACTGCAGAACGGCAATCTCCAGGGCATTTCGTACAACGACGCCATCATGACCGTGCACTACAGCTTCAGCGGCCTGCCGCAGCAGACGCTCCATGAGCTCCATCGCTCTCTCGCCGAGGTCGGACCGGTTGAGAATCTGAACATTTACTTCAACAGGCAGGGCGCCTTGTCGTGAGCGATGAAGGCGGCGATGCGCGGGCCCGGACTCGCCATTGGCGACCCTATGTCGCCACGGGCCTGGCGTTCGTCGCACTGATCCTTGCCGTCGTCTTCTTTGACTCACGTCCTCTGGCAGACGCCGCTCGCAGCCAGCTTTGGGGACTCAGCGCTCTGCACTACGCAGAGTTCGATCGCAAATTACCGGCTCGTCAGGCTTCAGGCTGGTACGTCGGCGTCGGTCCGGGAGAGCTGCAGCCCGAAGCCGAAGCTCCTGATATCCACCCGGTGGCGGGCTTCTACTCCGGTGATGTGCAGGTCACCGTCGAAAAGCCCGACGCGCAGGACGCCGTGCACTGCAGCGTCGATGGGAGTATCCCGACGAAGCGCCATCCCCGGTATGCCGGACCATTGACGCTGCGCAAGACGACCGTCGTGCGCTGCCGGACTTTTCGAAACGGACATCAACCGAGCACAGCCATTACGCGGACTTTCCTCCTGGATGCGCCAGGCGCGCTGCCCGTCCTCGCCATGACGGTCGATCCGACCAACCTGTGGAACAAGTACACCGGCATCTATGCACGGTTCAGTGAGCGTGGTCATGAGTGGGAACGCGATGCCGCGGTCGAATACTTTCCACGCTCCGCATCACCGGCGCTCGCGATCCCCGGCAGAGTGAGAATCCACGGCTTCTATTCGCGCTCGAGGCCAAAGAAATCTTTCCGCTTCTACTACGAACCACTGCCGGTCGAAGCAGACGATTCTGAGAACATATTCACGCAGTCGACTGCGGCGGATGAGCGAGTCGTCGTCTTTGGCGCTCGCGAGGCCAAGGTGAGCCGGGATGAGCTCTTTCAGTCGATCTACGCCGCGGCGGGTGGGCTTGCATCCGACAACATGCCTGTATTTATGTATTTGAACGGTGAGCCCTGGGGCATTTACTACGTTCGAGAGCGAATCGACGAAGAATTCCTGCAACGTCGCGTCGGCCCCGGCGCCTATGATCTTCTCGACGCTCAACCTGGCAAACCAAGGGTTATTGCAGGCGACCGGCGGCATTGGGATCGAACCATAGAATTCTTCCAGAATGCCGACCTTTCCGATCCCGGCGCATTCGCCGCGGCCGGGGAGTTGGTCGATATCGACAACTTCACGGACTTCTGGCTGTTCAACATCTACGCCGCCAATCGGGACTGGCCTCATCACAACATGAACATGTTCAGAAGCCGTGACGGCGAGGATGACCGCTGGCGCTGGATCGCCTGGGACGCGGACGCCACCTTCGACTTCATGGGCAAAGGTCTACAGCACGATACTTTGGCGTGGGCGACGCGATCCACGCTTCGCCACGATCTGCGGCTGAACAACGAAGCGGGATTGCGCGACACCGAGGACTTGCGCGTCTCAACGTTGATCGTTCGAAAGCTGCTCGAGAACGACGCCTATCGCGAGAAGTTCGCACGTCGCATGACCGAACTTCTCGAGACTCGCCTGACGCCAGATAACGTCGAGGAAGCTCTGGACACTCTGCATAACGAAATCGCGCAGGATCTGGCTCCTGACTGGAAACGCTGGGATCTCGACGGCGATGGTTACGACGCCGAGCGCGTGAGCTACGATGAGGATCTGACGCGGCTTCGTAATTTCATTCACCGGCGACCTGCGGTCATCGAGGAGTTATTCCGCGACGCCGCTAGCAGCGTGCGATCACACTAGACCGAGACGCTCGTCACACGGGCGGCGGTCGCTATTTCCATGACGACATCACAGGCCAACTGCCGGAATCTCGCCGACGAGCTCTTGCTGGAATGGGAAGCCGAGCAGATGCGTCGCGGCTATCGGTTCTTGCCCGCCTCTTTTCTGAAAAGCATCAGCTCGTACGAACAAGCGAAGGGGGCGTCCGCCAGAGCTGAATTGTTGCGCGATATTCTGCTGAACCTGCTGGATCGCTTCGATGAAGTTCAACAGCGCCCGTTGCGACTCAAACTGGTCAGCTCGGCTGCCCATCAGCTCAGCCTGGAGCATGAGCGAATCCGAAGAGAGTATCGTCACCTCAGCGATCCAGAACTTACCCACGTGAGTAACGACATTTTTCTGAAAGACCTCGGGGTTGCTGCATTGAAGCTGGTTCCGACCGGCCCGACGCTCGTAGACATCAATCAGGGTATTCCGCGCTCCACTGTTCTTCGAGCCATGCGCCGTTCGCTCGGGCACGGCCTATCGACGGCTTCGTTTCTGCTTTTTGGCCATCGCGGCTTCAAGCCAGCGCTCGAGATGCACATGTCCCTCAAGCGGCGAGATGAATTTACGCCGGAAGGCCGACAGCGATCCTTCAGAGGAATCGCGGAGCTAATTGAGGCAAACCCGACGTATCTGGGAGCATTTGGCACGAGCTGGTACTACGATCCCGCGCTCGCGTCTGTCAGTCCAAGGCTGGCGTATGTGCGTGATGAACCCGCGAGACACGGAGCACGGTTCGCCTATGTCGGCGTTGATGACAACATCACACGGAGCGCGCTCGGGAAGTCGGCAACCAGGAGCGCATTGTTTGCGGAAGGTAAATATCGGCCATGCGCGTACATGTTAATCTGGCCAAAACGCGACCTCATCGCGTACCAGCTTGCAGACCGATGAATAGTTTCAGCTCACCATGAAGCTGAAACTAGCGCTGCTCCATTGCCTGAGAACCGCGGGGATATTCGCTTTCTGCCGTTGGATGACACGCAGGAATCTGCGCATCCTGTGCTATCACGGATTCGCCGTCGGCGACCAGCACAAATACAACCCAATGCTCTTCATGACGCCAGGCACATTCGAGCGTCGGATGCGCACGTTGCGGCGGCTTCGCTATCCGATTGTCCGACTGGACGACGCCATCACCCGGTTAAAAGAGCGGAGCATCAGCAACTGCGAGACAGTGCTCACCGTCGATGACGGCTGGCGCACGACGCAAACCCTGGGCGCGCCGATAATGGAGTCGTTCAACTACCCCGCTACGATCTATGTGACGACGTATAAC
>JBOHZJ010000283.1:0-4375 GCA_050738395.1 Steroidobacter sp. | reverse complement strand
ACTACGGCTCGTTCATCGGCCTGTCCGGCCGCGGCGAAATGATCCCGAACGAGGATTCGTATTGCGAGATCGATCCGGGCGCCAGGGACAAGTGGGGCATCCCGACACTGCGCTTTCATTGGAAGTGGTCGGAGCACGAGACGCGTCAGGCAATGCATATGCAGAAGACCTTCAGCGACATCATCGACGCGATGGGCGGCCGGGTCGTGAGCAAGTTGCAAACCGACGGACGCAAGGCGATCGCGCCGGGCGGCTTCATCATTCACGAAGTCGGTGGCGCGATCATGGGCAGCGATCCGAAGTCATCGGTGGTCAACCAGTGGGGCCAGACGTGGGACGTGAAGAATCTGTTCCTGACCGACGGTGCACCCTTTCCCTCGAACGCCGACAAGAATCCGACCCTGACGATCATGGCGCTCGCGTGGCGCGCCTCGGATTACATGCTGGCCGCAATGAAGCGACGGGAGTTGTGAGACATGAGTGAACGACACGATGCTGCGCTTCGCGTCGATAGACGCACGGCCGTCAAGTGGGTGCTCGCGGCAGGCGCAGCAGCGCAGTTGCCTGACTTTGTGGTTGCCGCCGCGCAGCCCTCCGGCGCCGCACCCCTCGGCTACGGCAAGGATCCCAATCTGTTGAAGATTCATGCGGCGGGCGACCTTTGGCCGCTGACGTTGACCGATGCGCAGAAGCGCACGACCACTGTGCTGTGCGATCTGATCATTCCAGCCGACGGCGACTCGCCGCCGGCATCCGGGGTTGCGGTCCCGGAGTTCATCGACGAATGGATCAGTGCACCGTACCCGGACTGCAAGCGCGATCGAGAGATCATCGCGTCGGGTCTCGCCTGGCTTGATGCAGAGACGCGCCGTCGCTATGCAAAGGATTTCGCGGCGGCGAAAGCCGAACAGACGCGGCTCATCTGCGACGACATCTGCAACGGCTCACAGGCGCAAGCGCAATTCACACAGCCCGCCGTGTTCTTCGCGCGCTTCCGCAACCTGACGGCGCTCGGCTACTACACGACGCCGATCGGCATGAAGGATCTGCGCTACGTAGGCAATGAGCCGCGCGTGAGCTTCGATGGGCCGCCGCCCGAAGTGCTGAAGCAGTTGGGTCTGTGAACGAGATCCCTTCGGCCGGGCTCGGGGCGAACGGAGAAGAGGGAGGATCCAAAAGCCTTTTCACCTCCTCTGTTCGCCCTGAGCCCCTCGAAGGGATCTGGAGTCTTGCCTCGTTCCTTCTCCCGTTCGCCCTGAGCCCGTCGAAGGGATCTTGAATCTTGCGCTCATCCCATGGGATCTCAGCGTGAGGAGAAGGGGACGTTTCAGTCATCGATCCTATCCCGGAAATAGCGCGAAGTACGGCTGCGCTTCCCTGATGACTCGTGCGAAAGACGGCCGCTCCACCAGACGTGCGTAGTACGCAGCCGCGTTCCTGTGCGTTGCGCCAAAGGGCATCACGAGATTTGCGTAGAACAGCGCCGGCGCTGCGGCGCAGTCGGCCATCGTGAATGCATCGCCCATGGTCCATGTTTTCGTCGCCATCTGCTCGTCGAGCATGTCGTAAGCCGTCCGCAGCAGAACCTTCGCCTGCTCCACGCCATACGGATCGTTCTTTCCCGCCGGACGCAGCTTGTCGGTGACGATCTTTTGCATGGGCTCGTGCACGTACAGATCGTAGAAACGATCGCGCAGCCGCGTCTCTCGCGCGAGATCCGGATCTGCGGGCAGGAGCTGTGTCTTGCCGGGGTAGTGCCGCGTCAGGTACTCGATAATGATGCTCGACTCCGGAATCGTCTGATTCCTTGCGTCGTCGCGCAACACGGGGAATTTGCCGATGGGCCAGATCCGCTTGAATTCTTCGCGCGCGACGTCGTTCGCGAGGTCGACTACGTGCGGTTCGAACGCCGTGTCGTTTTCGTAGAAAGCGATGAGCGCCTTCTGGCAGAAGGAGGCGAGCGGATGCATATAGAGCTTGAGTGAAGTCATGGCGGCCTCGGTTTTTTTGCAGACGGCATTCTGCTGTCCTGCAACTCAGGCGGCCAGCTTCTTTCGGCCTGTCTGCGGCTTCGTTAAAAAAAATCGCGGCGGACTGTCGATTCCGGACTCGCCCGTCCGTCTTTGATCAGTCGGGCGCTGTTGCTCTGCAGCGCAGCGTCCGCAACCATCAAGCCCGTTGACTGAGGAGCCACGATCATGCCCAAGCCCGCCGCCAAGCCCATTCCCGACGGAATGCATTCCCTCACCCCGCATCTGGTCTGCGCCGGCGCCGCCGCCGCGATCGAGTTCTACAAGAAGGCGTTCAACGCCGTCGAAGAGATGCGGTTGCCCGGCCCCGGCGGAAAACTGATGCATGCAATGGTGCGAATCGGCGACTCGCCGCTGATGCTGGTCGATGAATCTCCCGAGTGGGGCGCGCTCGGGCCGAAGACTTTGAAAGGCTCGCCAGTCACGATCCACCTGCAAGTGGACAACGTCGACGCAGTCGTCGAGCAGGCGGTCGCCGCGGGCGCGAAGATCACCATGCCTGTCGCGGACATGTTCTGGGGCGACCGATACGGCGTGCTGGAAGACCCCTTCGGTCATCACTGGTCGGTGGCTACGCACATGCGCGATCTGAGCCCGGGAGAGATTCAGCAGGCGATGCAGAACATGGGCAGTTGATTCGATCGTCCGCGGGTAGCGCAGAGTCGCACTGCTTACGCGGCGCGACTCTCGACCGCGTGCATGACTCGCGCACGATCACCTGACAGTGCAGGCGGGTTTTCGCCGCAGCGCTCACAAACCGGTCACGTGCGCCTGACTGGCAGCCGGATTGTCGCGATCAATCCGCGCGGTTCGTTCGCCGCCAGGATGAGTTCGCCGTCATGGCCTTCGGAGATTGCTTTTGCAACCGCAAGGCCGAGACCGAACCCTCCCTGACTGCTTTCGCGCGCCTGCGAAAGGCGTTCGAAAGGCTCGAGAGCACGGTTCATTTTGTCGGCAGGAATGCCAGGGCCATTGTCCGCAACTGATATATAGACAAACTCCGAGTCAGCTCGCAACGCAACCAGTGCGCCGTTTCCGTATTTGACGGCGTTGTCGATCAGGTTTCGGACCGCGCGCGCGAGCGCGTCGGGGCGGCACGTGTGATGAACGTTATGCGCGCCCACGAACGCGGCGTTCCGGCCGACCTCTTCAAAATCCAGGCACTCGCTTTCCAGTAGTGCGCTCAGGTCGACAGGACGCATCGGTTCGCTTCGCGATTGGCCGCGCAGAAATTCAAGCGCGGAGGCTGTGATTTCCTCCATCTTGTTGATGCTGGAAATCAGATCCCGCCGGACGTCCGCATTGTCGATCAATTCAGCTTTGACGCGCAGCGCGGTGAGCGGAGTACGCACATCATGGCTGATAGCCGCCAGTGTGTTCGTGCGCTTCGCCACCTCGTCCGTGACTTGTTGCTGCATCCTGTTGAAGGAGCGTATCGCCCGCCTGAGGTCAACGGGCCCATCTTCCATCAGTTCGGAAACCTGCAAACCCTCGCCAAATCTCCTGGCGGCCAGGGTCAGACTGTTGAGAGGTTTGCTCAGCCGACGCATGAAGAAGATTGCGATGCCGCCCACGAAAATAAAGGCGCCGCTGGCCCGCATCATCCAGTCGATCTTTTCCCGCAGATGCCGCTCATGCGGGTGAACTTCGACGTTGAGCCATTTGCCTGAACGCAGCTCCACGCTGATGACGATCCCCTCGACGGGCAGATCGATTTCCGCAGGGCTGCACTTCTCATATGAGAAATCGTCTCTCGCGAGGCGAGCGTGTCCAACGCTGAGTCGCTCGGCGTCGAGCGCCAATTCCCCGGCGATCCGCTTCCGAAGGCGCCTGGTTTCTACAGTAGATCTGTCCTGCCGAAAGGGCGCTTGCGTAACGGTATAGCCCGCATGACATGAAGACGCGAGATCCAGCAGGACAGGGAGGTCCTCGCTGCCGATGCTCTCCAGCACCGGGTACAGACTCTTGAGCCTGTCCGCGGTTCGGCTGCTTTCCGCGGTTTCGATTGCAGTATCGTGCTCCAGAATCTCGATGATGATCAGCGCCGCAAACAGCACCAGCAGCGAAAGAGCAAGGATGGCGACCATCTGGCCTTCCATGCTCCTGGGGACGAGGCGTGAGGACAGCTTCATGACGGCCACTCGAGTTCCGCGGCGAATACATATCCTCCACCCCATTGAGTGAGGATGATCCGCGGATTTCTGGGGTCCGACTCCAGCTTGCGCCTCAGCCGGCTGATCTGGTTGTCGATGCTTCGATCGAAAAGCTGAGCTCCCCTGCCTTTCGTAAGATCCAGCAATTGTTCGCGGCTGAGCGTTACGCCCGCGTGCTCGATGAGCGAGGCC
>JBOHZJ010000282.1:0-3326 GCA_050738395.1 Steroidobacter sp. | reverse complement strand
CCGTTTCGATATTGCGGATCGCTTCTTCGAGACGCTCGGCGAGCAGCGCGCTTTCCGCGCCCTCGAGCACCTTGTCGACGACCTGGCGCACGCCCGCCTTGCCCGCATCGCTGTTGGGATCGAGCGCCAGGGCGCTGCGATACAGGTCGAGCGCGCTTTCGCCGGCCGGTTCGAGGTATTTGCCCTGGTCGAAGGCTTCCTTCGCCAGTGCGAGCTCCGCCTGAACAGGATCAGGCTTGCCGGGCAGCGCGCCTGCCTGATCGACGGCCGACGTGGTCGGCTGCACGGCGACAGGCGCTGCCGGTTCGCCGGTGAACTTGCTCACGCCAAACCAGATGCCGCCGATTACAACCAGGAGACCCGCGGCGAGCGCGCCGTAAGTCATCACATAGTTTTTGCCGCCGCCTTCGGCGCCGCCGCTGGCGGTGCTCATGCGGTGGCCAGCCGCCGCGAGGTCCAGATGCTGCGTCATCGCCGCTTCGAGCGCGAGGCGCGTCTGGCCGTGCGACAACGGTGTCAGGAGAAAGCGGAAAATGCGGCCTGCGGCGGTCAGTTGCATGAGGGCCGCGCTGTCTTCGCGCTTGCCGGCGACAACCACCACCAGCTCAGGGAAATGCTGAGTCAGCTGCGCGACCATCGAGGCCACGTCCGAGGTGCTGGCCGTATCGACGACCAGAACGCCAGGCTTCAGGTTCGACAGTGTTTCAGCCACATGATCGAGATCGGGTGCATGGGCGACTGAAGCGCCGCGCGGACCGGCCTTCTTGACTGTCTCGACGAGGTTCGCGTCCCGGCTCAGCACCAGAACGGGCGGCTGATGCCCTTCGGGTTTCAAGGCCTGAAGATTCTGGGTGTCATCGATTTCGAGATTGACCTCGTCATGACCGCCCGGGGACGAACGACTCTGCTGCGCGTTGGCCATAGACCCCTCCTGGGGGTTTTCATACTTGTCGCGCCATACTACTTATGCAAGATGGAATGACTGAGAACTACATCTGGCTTTTCCTGAATTTCCGCGTGAACTGCGCCCCAGAATTGGCGTAACTGGCAAACCGGCTAACTGGCCTGCCGGTCGATCGGCCAGAGCGAAAGCTCGCTTCGCGGCCTCGATTCGTTCTGGCCAAGTTCGCCAGTTCGCCAGTTCGCCAATTGGCCGCATCGCGACGCACGCTATAAGCTCGTCCGCTTCGTATCCCAAGTTCACTCCGGACACCCCCTTGTCGAATTCCCTGATCGCCCCTCCGATCGCTGCGCCGCGGGCGCACCGTGTCGCAGCGCCGCATGGCGCGCGCGACGACCCATACTACTGGCTGCGCGACGACGCGCGGCGCGATCCACAGGTGCTGACTCATCTCGCGGCGGAGACTGCCTACACCGACGCCGTGCTCGCACCCGTCAAGACCCTGATGGACGAGTTGTATGAGGAAATCGTCGCCCGGTTGAAGCAGGACGATTCGAGCGTGCCGGCGCGTCATCGCGGCTATTGGTACTCGACCCGGTACGCCACCGGCCGTCAGTATCCGATCGTAGTGCGCCGGGCGGATCAGTTGGGCGCTGAAGAAGTCGTACTGCTCGATTGCAACGAGCTCGCGGCGGGGCAGGCGTTCTTTCAGCTCGGCAGTTATGAAGTGAGTCCGGACAACCGGCTGCTCGCATACACCGAGGACACGATCGGCCGGCGGCAATTCAGATTGCGCGTAAAAGATATCGCGACAAACGTCCTGCTCACGGACGCAATCGAGAACATCGAGCCCGATCTCGCCTGGGCCGATGACAATCGCACGCTGCTGTATGTGGAAAAGGATCCAGTAACCCTGCTCGGTCGACGCGTCCGCGCACACACGCTGGGCGCCGCAGTCGCTTCGGATCGCCTCATCTACGAAGAGCCGGACGAACGCTTTTCGCTCGGCGTCGAGCGCAGCAAGTCGGAGCAATATCTCTACATTGCCTCCGAGAGCACCACCGTGTCTGAGTGGCGGTATGCACGCGCAGCCGATCCGACGCTCACCTTCCAGGTGTTCAGCCCTCGCGAGGCGGATCACGAGTATCAGATCGAACATCTGAACGAGCACTTCTATGTGCGCACGAACTGGGGCGCGCAGAATTTCCGCATCATCGAGGCGCCGCTCGCGCAGCCGGGCGAGCGCAGCCTGTGGCGCGACGTCGCGCCGCACGATCCCCAGGTGTTCGTGCAGTCGTTCGAACTGTTCCGGGATTTTCTTGCGGTGAACGAGCGCGCCGGCGGCCTGCTGAAGATTCGAATTCAGCGCTGGGGCGAGACGCCGTTTCATCTGGTCGCCGATGATCCGGCGTACACGATGCGGATCGGGTCGAATCCGGAACTCGACTCGACGAAGCTGCGCTTCGTCTATGCGTCGCTCACCACGCCGGCGACCACTTACGATCAGGACGCCGCAAGCGGTGAGCGCGTGCTGATGAAACGTGAGCCGGTGCTCGGGAACTTCGATCCGGCGAATTACACGAGTGAGTTCGTCTGGGCGCCGGCCCGCGACGGCGAACGCGTGCCGGTGTCCATCGTGTATCGCAAGGACACACCGTTGAACGGGACGGCGCCGCTGTATCAATACGCGTACGGTTCGTACGGGCTCAGCATGGAGCCGGCCTTCAGTTCAGCGCGCCTGTCGTTGCTCGACCGCGGTTTCGTTTACGCGATTGCACACATCCGCGGCGGGCAGGAACTGGGACGGCGCTGGTATGACGCCGGCCGGTTGCGCCAGAAGTGGAACACGTTCAATGATTTTCTGGACGTCACCGACTACCTCACGGCGCACGGCTATGGCGCCCACGACAAGGTGTTCGCCGCGGGCGGCAGCGCCGGCGGTCTGCTGATGGGCGTCATCGCCAACGTCGCCCCGGAGAAATACGCCGGTTTGGTCGCGCATGTGCCGTTCGTCGATATCGTCACGACGATGCTCGATGAAAGCATCCCGCTCACCACGCTCGAATACGAAGAATGGGGCAATCCGCAAGAGCGCGAGTACTACGACTACATGCTTTCATATTCTCCATACGACAACGTGCGCGCGCAGGCGTATCCACCGCTGCTGGCCACGACCGGCCTGTGGGACAGCCAGGTGCAGTATTACGAGCCGGCAAAATGGGTCGCACGGCTGCGCACGCTCAATACGAGCAACCATCCGGTGTTGCTGCACGTTAACCTCGCAGCCGGGCACGGCGGTAAGTCAGGCCGTTTCGAACGCATGTACGAAGTCGCAAGAGAGTACGGGTTTGTGATCGGGCTCGCGCGAGGAGGGCTTGGGGCTTGGGGCTCGGGGCCCGGGTCTGTAAGGAATCCGGTTCTGACC
>JBOHZJ010000281.1:0-10850 GCA_050738395.1 Steroidobacter sp. | reverse complement strand
GCTTCACCCAGGGTTCGATGTTGCCGCAGGCGCTCGCGGCCAGCAGCAGCGGCGCGAGCAGCAGCTTGCGCCGCGGGCTGGCGGCGGGTTGACCGTTGACAGTTGACCGTTGACCGTCAGAGAAAGCGGCGAATGCCGCGATCTGTCTAACCGCCAACCGCCAACCGCCAACCGCCTCCAGCACCGTCCGCTGTCCGCCGTTCACCGTTCACTCCTTCAGTAATGCCCGTATCTGATTCAGATACTCGCCTTCGTCGCCGGGCTTGTAGCCGCGGTGCAGATAGCGAACATTGCCCTTGCGGTCGATGAACACCGTGCTCGGCATGGCGTTCACGTCATAGAGCTTGCTTACCTTGCTGTCCTTGTCGAACAGCACCGGGAACGACACGGGCGTCTCGGCGAGCCAGCGCTCAGCATCTTTCGTGTTCGCTTCCACGTTCACGCCGAGCAACGTGAAGCCGAGCGAACTGTAACGCTTGTGCATCTGATCGAGAAGCGGCATCTCCTGACGGCACGGGCCGCACCAGCTCGCCCAGAAGTTCAGCATCACGACCTGGCCTTTCAACTTGTCGAGCGCCACGGTGTCGCCGCTTCGCGACGGCAGTGTGAAGCTCGGCGCGATCGTCGCGCTGGCGCCGACGAATGATGAAACGGCGAGAGCGCTCGTGAGTGCGATGGCGCGCAGCAGGCGCTTGATGTTCGACGACAACATGCTGGTCAACCTCTTTCCTGAAGAGAAATACCCAGCGTGCATCGTCGCTCAGAAGAAAATCGACAAACCGAGATGTGCTTCTAGGTTATTGACGATCTTCTTCTCGCCCAGCAGATCGATGTCGAAGACGTGGTCACGCACGTCGAAATGCACCGCGATCCAGTCGGCAGGGAGAATCCGATAGCCGAATCCGCCGTTGACTGTAAAGCGATCGTCGCCCGCGAACGTCGTGCCGCCGATGCCTGCGACGAGGTAGAAGGCCGTGTTGTACGCGCGATTCTCGCCGATGAAGATTTCACCGGGCAGCGCGTTCCAGCCCATCGACAATGCGTAGTAGTTGTAGTCGCGTTCGTCGTCGGTCAGCAGATCGGCGGAGCCGGAAAGATTCTCGTAGCTCGTGCGGCCGGCCCGTGACTGGCCGGCGGTCGCTTCGAGGAAGAAATCCTCGGTGAGGTGATAGGCCAGGCGGGCGCCGTAGACGACGTTGCTCTCGAAATCCTCGATGCTGAGGATGCCGACATACGCGCCAAGCTCGAAGTCTTCGGTGTCGATGCGCGAACGGCGAATCTCGCGACGATCCACCTGCGGATCGATGATCGGCCGATCCGCGGGCTCGTCGCTTGCTGCAGCCGTTTCGTTGGATGCGGGCGGAAGAGGTTCGGGCGCGCCGCCGCCGATGCGCTTGATCATCGCGCAGCCGGGAAGGGCGACCGAAGCGGCCGCGATCAAAAAAAGAAGGCGAAGCCGAGATACTTCCATTCGTCCACTTCCTCGTTATCGTCGCGGCTCGTGAAGACGACGTTGTTTCGATACTCCGAGCGCAACATGAAACGGCGGGTCAGGTAAAACTGCAGACCGCCGCCGACATAGCCGATCTGATCGTCGCGATCGATCGACTGCACCAGCGTCGATTTGGGTTCGGTGTAGATCACGCCCGTGCCGAGCGTGAAGTAGGGCGAGATCCGCCACTCGGGCACGAACACGTGCATGAGGCCGAGCGTCGCGCTGTAGCCGTTCGAGAACTCGCCCAGGATGTGATTGAACGTGAGTTCAATCGAGAGATTGTCGCTGAACGCATAGCCGCCGAAGGCCGAGATCAGGCTGGCGCCGGCGAAGTCCCCCCCCATCACGCCCGCTTGCCAGCGTCGACTCATATAGTTCTCGCGCGCGGGCTCCTGCAGGTCCAGCGGCTCGCCGGTCGGCTCGAGCGTTGCGATCATCTGCTCGCGCCGCGCCCACCCTTCGACGCCTCGATCCGTACGGATCTGAAACCAGTCCGTGCGGCGCTTGACGACCGTGACCTCGCGGCCGCGTTCTACAACGTGAAAGATGGGATAGCCGCGACCCGGACCCGTATGCAGTTCGATGAACGGGTCCGCGATCAGAATCTTGCGTGAGTCGTCGTCTGCCTGTGCACTCGCTGTGAAGAGAACCAGCAACAGGTACAGCGAGGCCAGGCGAAACATCAATTCTCCGGAGCGACGAATGGATCGTTGTAGTACTGCGCGCCGATATCCAGCCATTCTGAAAGCAAGCGTAACTCACTTGGCGACATAAAGTCGCGGTGATCTACGCCGCCGTTCGCGCTCTCGAGCTCGTTGAAGAACCGGCTTGAGGCGCGTGCGCCGGCCGCACTCATCGATGCGGCGACAGGCACGGGAGCGAACTGCGGTAGTCCGGTCACCGGGTCGACGCCGACCTGCACCTGACGTTCAACCAGCGCGCCGCCCTGCAATTCGAGCTCGGTATCGCCGAACAGGAGTTCGCGATACGCCTTGAAGTGATCCGCTTCGTCGTCCGACGGTCCATCGGTCAGGTCGAGTTGACCCGCAGGAACCTGAGCTGCGGCCATCGCGTCGGCGAGCGAGTGGCAGGTCGTGCACTTATTGTTGATCGGCTGCATCGTTACCGGGTCGAGATCCGGAATGTCGTCGTTGTTCGCGTCGACGAAACGATCGACGCCCCAGAGCGGATGGATGTGCTGCTCATAATGAATCGTGATCCGGCAGGTGCTGCTCCAGTCTGTCGTGCCGCAAGCGGCCCGTGTGGGCAGCGCCGTCGTCAGACCCGTTTCGCAAAGATGCTTCACGGTGGGATCCGCCGGGTCACGCAGGATCGTGGACGGGCCGGCCGAGTAGCACATGTCAAAGCTGTCGGCTGGGGTGATCGCCGCAGCCGGCCAGTAGTCGTCGAACGCGACATCGACGCTCGGCTCGCACGCTCCGCCGCACATGATGCGATTGCGCACCTCCGCCATCGTTTCGCCCATATCGGCGAACAGTGCGGCATTGGTGTTCGGGAAGGCGCTGCCCGTGGTGGGCGCGCCGGCGTTGACTGATTCAGTCAATCCCGCCCGGCCGTGCGCCTGGGGAGGATTGCTGTTCGGGTTGTGGCAGCCATTGCACTGGAGTTCCTGGCCAGGAACGACCTGGAGCCAATTCGTGTGGCGGCTGCCGATCACGCCGCCCAACCGTCGTCCGCTCGCATCGAGCACGCTGATACTGAGGGCCACGTTTGCCGGCACTTTTACCTTGACCGAGCCGTCCGGCTCGATCGGCGCATAGCCGAGAATGTCGCGCATGCCGAGCGCACGGTTCGGGCCGAATGCCGTTCCCGGAACATCGCGCGTGTCCTGATCGGGCTGCGACACAGCCTTCTCAATTCGCAGGAAGCGGGCTGGACGTGTGGAGTACGCGGCGACGTTGCCCGGATCGCGCACTGCTGCAATGCCGCCGGGCGCGGTGTCCACGCCGTCAATGTCGTACACGCTGCGGATGTGCAGCACGCCGACGCTTTCGCTAAGGAAATCTGCGTCGAAATCGACTCCGGCGACGCGATCGAGAATGACCGGCGGCAGGGCGCGCTGCGAACCGGCGACGACCTCGGTATAGATGAAACCTTCCTGCGGTACGACGACGGGGCGTTGCGTATTGTCGCGCACGTCGTAGATGTAGATCCCGTACAAAGGCGGCGCTTCGACCGGCGGTGGATCAGCGCTCAATCGGTCGCTCGTGCACGGCACGATTCGCCCGTCTTCGACCAGGCGGCATTGCGACCAGCTCACCAACAGTCGATTGGTGCCATCGAATAGCGGCGCCGCAGAACGGTAACGTCCGCCCGGCGACGGTCCCGGAATCGTGCGCACTTCGGTCGGCAACGCACGCGTCTGCGCCGGGCCGGCCATGCCGGCGTTGGCCGCCGTCGGTTGTGTGTTGTCGACGTAGTCATCAGTGTCGATCAGAACGAGATCGCCGCCTTCGGCGGTTCCCTGGAATGGGCGGACCAGCGCCAGCGTGCGGCCATCCTGCATCGCGCGCGGACTCAGGAACTGAATGATGCTGGGATTGCCAGTCGTCGGATTGGTCGTGCCGGTCGCGTGGCTGTTTGCACCGTAGAGCAGCTGCAGATCCGTACCGTCGGGATTCACGGTGTAAATATCGAACTGGTTGTCATCGATGTGATGCTCCCAGCGCGTATAGACGATCTTGCCGTTCGCGAGCACGGCCGGATCCAGGTCGTGACTCTGATTGAATGAGACCTGGTGGATGTTCGTACCGTCGGAGTCCATCACGTGAAGCACGAACGCAGGTTCGCGGTCGTCTTCATCCTGCGCGGCGAACTGAGGCTTGCTCTCGTCGAGAAGGATCGCGCGCGATTGCCGTTGCCGTGTCGAGGTGAACACGATCCTGCCGTCGGGCAGGTAGTGCGGCATGAGGTCGTGGCCTTCTTCCTCGACCGTGTCGGACTGGATGACGCGACGCAGGGTGTCTGTCGTTGCATCGAACTCCCAGATGTTCCAGGTCGGCTGATCTTCTTCGTCCGCGTTCTCGATGAACTGCGCGCGCATCGAGAAGATGACCCTGCTGCCGTCGTAGCTCACGTCGAGATCGCGAACGTCGCCGAGGCCCCCGGTCTCGCCGCTGGTCAGATTCACTTCGGGCGCCGACGTCGATGCACGATCGCGCATAAACAGGTCCGCGCCGATCTCGAAGCGACGCAGCTCGCGCGCATCGTCGATCAGATCGTCGTCTTCCGGATCCGGCGCGGGGCGCTTCACGTAGAAGACCGGAAAATCGAGCGTCACGGGATCCATGCTCTGGCCGCTGCCGATCGTCACATCCGTGCCGCCGCTGCCGCTGCTGCACGCGCCGAGCAACGTTGCGATCGCAGGCACGAGCAACGCAGCAGCGCTTCGCAGCGCCGAGCTCGTGCTCGCCCCGCTGCGAGTTGCAGCGTCAGTCTCCGCCTGATGACTCATTGGGCGTACTCCGGATGTCATTCGAATCATCGTCACTTGGAAACAGAGCCGGTGAGGCGGCGCGCCATCATCGACGCGACATATTCTGCGATCCGTTAAATCAATCACAGAAGCCGTCGCATCACTTATCGCCTGATGCGCCGCCGATGCGAAGCGAGCGCTGCACATCAGTTGTTGCGTGACGCCGCTCACACTCGCGCTCCCCTGTGCGCACGTTCAATGGAGTGCGCATCGTGGCGGCGAGACTACACGCGCGCGTGAAGCGTCCGGAACTGTCTCTGCAACGCGACGTGCAGCGATTGAGACAGTTATTTGGCCGAATTGGCCTGCGTATAGTCGCTCGCATTGTCGGCGGACGACCGACTTTTGTGATGACAACGATTTCGCTTTCGACCATGGATCACCGACACATGAGTTCTGGCATGAGCAACATGAACAGCAGACAGCAGACGCTGCGCAACACTGCGCGACGTGTATCGCTTGCAAAAGCCTCTGCACTGGCGTTTGCAATCGCGGCATTTGCGTGCGGGCAACAGGACGCCGTCGCTGGCCCACGCGAACAGGCGAAGCGCATGTATGACCGGCTGACGGGAACGCCGCCGTCGCCTGCGTTGCTCATGACGCTTGAGACGGAAGCGGGCGGCGGTTCATACGCAGAACGTGTTTCCGCGGCCATGTTCATTCTGGACGACGCCCAGGCGCATTCGAGTTCGTTCTACAGCGTTACGCTCAAAAATTTCGCGACGCCCTGGACCAATCGCGACCAGAGCGTGTTCGCGCCGCTCAACGACTACACCGCGACCGTGATCGGCCTGGTGCGCGACGATGCCGACTTCCGCGGGCTGCTTTCCGACGACATCGTCTACGTCGGCGGCGGCGTGTCGCCTGCGTACTCGACCACGAGCAATGCTCATTACGAAGCGATGGAGAGCAACAACGCGGACCTGCGCGTCGTGCTGCAGCCGACCACCCAGTCCTCGCTCAACGGTCTGCCGCCCGATGCGACCGCGGGCATCATCACTTCGCGTGCGGCCTCCGAGGCGTTCTTCATCGACGGCACCAATCGCGCGATGTTCCGGTTCACGTTGCTCAACCACCTGTGCCGCGACATGGAGCAGGTGCACGACACTTCGCGCCCGCCGGATCGCATCCGCCAGGATGTGACGCGCAGCCCCGGCGGCGACAGCAGCATTTTCAACAACAACTGTGTGGGCTGCCACAACGTCATGGATTCGATGGCCCAGGCGTTCGCTTACTACGATTTCGACGAAACGCAAAGCCGTCTGGTCTACACGCGCGGGCAGGTGCAACCGAAGTATTTCATCAACTCGGACAACTTCAAGCCGGGTTTCGTAACGCCGGATGACCGCTGGGACAACCGTATGCGCTTGCCGGGACAGAACACGCTGCTCGGCTGGTCAGCGTCATTGCCCGGCGGCGGCAACGGCGCGAAGACCATGGGTCAGGAACTGGCGAACAGCGATGCGTTCGCGCAATGCCAGGTCGAGAAGGTGTTTCGCGCGGTGTGCTTCCGCTCACCCAGCGACGGCGCCGATCGCACGCAGCTCGCCAATAGCACCAGTGGTTTCAAGAGCGGCGGCAACCTGAAGCGGGTATTCGCCGAGACCGCCGCGTACTGCGCCGGCAATTAAGGAGACAGTGGGCCATGAAGCACGCATTCCGATCCCGCGTTGCGCGACTCACTGCGGTTGCAGTGCTCGGCATGATTGCACTCGCCGGCTGCGGCGGCGGTTCAGACACGACCACGAACCCCGACATCAGCGGACCGACTGCGGGCCCGAACTATGCGGGCCCGGCGCCGGCGACCGCGGACATTCAGGCGTTTCGCATCAACTTCTGGGAAAACGTCCGCGGCGCGAACCGCTGCGGCAACTGTCACACGGCCGCCGGTCAGGCGCCGCAGTTCGCACGCTCGGACGACGTTAACGCTGCCTATCAGCAGGCTTCGGCCATCGTGGACCGGGAGAGCCCGTCGCAATCAGCAATCGTTCTGAAAGTCGGCGGCGGGCATAACTGCTGGCTGCCCGACGCCGGCGCCTGCGCGAGCATCATGACGCGCTGGATTCAGGATTGGGTGGGCGCCGCTGGAACGGCCGGTCGTCAGATCGAACTCGTCGCGCCGACGCCGCGCGATCCAGGCTCGAGCCGGCGCTTCCCTGCGAATCCGCAGACGGCGAATTTTGGCGCGCTCTACAACCTGCTCGATACCTATTGCTCCAACTGCCATCAGTCTGACGCCGCGACGGCGCAGTCGCCGTACTTCGCCGCCGACGACATCAATGAGGCGTATCTGGCCGCGATTCCGAAGATCAACCTCGATGATCCGGTGCAGTCGCGCTTCTTTATCCGGTTGGACGCCGAGTCGCACAATTGCTGGAGCAATTGCGACGCGAACGCGGACGAGGTTCTTGCCGCGATCGAACAGATGGCGGCGAGCATTCAACCCTCTGCAGTCGATCCGGGTCTGGTGGTCAGCAAGGCGCTGAGACTGATCGACGGCACAGTCGCGAGCGGCGGCAATCGTTACGAAAACAATCTCATCGCGCTGTATGAGTTCAAGACTGGCGGCGGATCGACGGTGTTCGACACGAGCGGTGTGGATCCCGCCGCAGATCTGACGCTCGCCGGCGTGCGCCTCGTCGATTTCGACTGGGTCGGCGGCTGGGGCGTCGTGTTCAAGACGCCGACGGCCAAGGCGCAGGCGTCGACGACTGCGAGCCGCAAATTCCATCAGTTGATCACCGCCACCGGCGAGTATTCGATTGAAGCCTGGGTGATTCCCGGCAACGTGACTCAGGAAGATGCGCGCATCGTGAGCTATTCCGGCAGCACGACCGCCCGCAACTTCACGATGGGCCAGACGCTTTACAACTACGACTTCTTCGGCCGCAGCACGTCGACCGGCGCGAACGGCGCACCGCAACTGTCGACCGCGGACGATGATGAGCGCCTGCAGTCATCGCTGCAGCATGTCGTCATGACCTTCGATCCGGTCAACGGTCGGCGCATCTACGTGAACGGGGAATTCACCGGCGATCTCGATGCTGAAGGCGGCGGCACGCTGGGCGACTGGGACAACAGTTTCGCCTTCGTGCTCGGCAATGAGGTGAGCAACAATCGTCCGTGGTCGGGAGTGGTCCGCCTGGTCGCGGTTCACAACCGTGCATTGAATCTCGCGCAGATTCAGCAGAACTTCGAGGTCGGCGTCGGTCAGAAGTATTTCCTGCTGTTCGGCGTCGAGCACATCGTCGATGTGCCGCAGTCGTACATCATGTTCGAAGCCTCGGAGTACGACAGCTACGGCTACCTCTTCAATAATCCGAAGTTCATCAGCCTGAGTGCGACCGCCATGCCGGGCAATATCCCGCTGCGCGGCATGCGCATCGGGCTGAACGGCGCTGAGCCGAGCGTGGGTCAGGCGTATCGCCTGCTCGACACGGCGATCACCGATGCGAACTACTCCACCGCCACGGGGCAGACACTCTCGACGGTGGGCACGATAATCGGAGTGGAGCAGGGGCCAATCTCGGATGAATTCTTCCTGTGCTTCGATCAACTCGGCAGTCGTTCAAATGTCTGCTCCGAGTACGCCTCGGCCGTGCCGCAGAGTTTCAGCGACGTAGCGCGCCCGTCCGACATCGGCGTGCGCACCTTCGATGAGATCAACGCGACGATGGCGGCGGTCACGGGCGTCAGCCCGAACGACGCCGGTGTGAAAGCCACGTACACCAACGTGCGCCAGTCGCTGCCTGCGGTGAGCAGCATCGAGACGTTCCTGTCTTCGCATCAGACATCGATTGCGCAGCTTGCGATTCAGTACTGCGCTGCGCTGATCGACGATACGGCGGCGCGCAACGCGTACTTCCCTGGCGCGAACTGGACGTCGAACTTCAGCGTGCAGGGCGATCGCGACGCCATCATCGATCCGCTGGTCGCGAAGGTCGTCGGCGACGCGGCGAGCCAACCGAGCGATGTGGACGTCCGCACTGAGCTCAACTCCCTTATCACCAATCTGTGCACGACCACAGCTTGTGGCGGTGCGCGCAGCGCGGATGTCGCCAAGGCGGTCTGTGGTGCAGCCGTGGGCAGTGCGGCGACCCTGGTCAAGTAAGAGGCTACGAGCATGTTCATCATCAAATCCCGCCGTAAACGTGCGCTTGGCGTCAACGAGCCAATCAAGCACGAATCGCACAAGCGGCCTGTGACGCGTCGTGACTTCCTGGCGCAAGGCTTCATGACCGGCGCGGCGACCGTCGTCGCTCCGGGCATGCTCGGCATGCTCATGAATCCGCGAGTGTCGAGCGCGCTTTCGCCAGACATCGCCAACATGGCGACGAACATCTGTCGCATCACCGCGGGCGCGGGCAAGATCCCATTTATCTGCTTCGATCTCGCCGGCGGCGCGAATATCGTCGGATCGAATGTGCTGGTGGGCAAGGAAGGCGGACAGCTCGACTTTCTGAGCACTCAGGGGTACTCGAAGCAGGGGCTGGCCGGGAACATGCTGCCCAACAACGCTACGACAAACTTCGTGAACACCGAATTTGGCCTCGCGTTCCACTCCGATAGCGCGTTTCTGCGCGGCATGCTCGAAAAGACTTCGGCCACGACGCGCGCAAACATCAACGGCGCGGTCATTCCTGCACGTTCTGAGAACGACACCGGCAACAATCCGCACAATCCGATGTATGGCATCGCGCGCGCCGGCGCCAAAGGCGAGCTGCTGACCCTGATCGGTTCGCAGAATTCAGACTCCGGCGGCAATTCCATGGCGCCCGCCATGCTGATGGACCCCGCGAATCGCCCGACCAAGATCGATCGCACGTCCGACGTGACTGGTCTGGTTGATACAGGCGAGCTCGGCACGTTGTTCACCGACCCGCGCGACACGGTCGCGGTAATGGAATCGATCGTGCGCATCAGCAACGCAAAGATGGGCGCCGTTGGCACCGGCTTGCCGGGCGCCGAGGATACGGCGACCGAAGATCAGTTCCGCTGCGGCTACGTGAAAACGGCGGACACTGTCGAGAAATTCAGTAGCCCGGCCGCGCTCAATCCGTCGGTTGATCCGGACATCACGGGTGCGGGAGGCGTGTTCGGCCCGAATTTCGGCAATGATCGCGAGTTCGAAAAGACTGCTGCCGTGATGAAGCTCGCGATCGACGGGTATGCCGGCGCCGGCACCATCAGTATGGGCGGTTTCGACTATCACACGGGCGATCGCTCGACCGGCGAAATTCGGGATTTGCGAGCAGGTCGCTGCATGGGCGCCTGCCTGGAGTATGCGGCCCGTCGCGGCAAGCCGTTGATGATGTACGTGTTCAGCGATGGTTCGTTGTCGTCGAACGGCCGCATTGATGACTCCGCCGACGGTCGCGGCAAGGGCGAATGGACGGGCGACAACCAGCAGGTCGCAGCCGCGTTCTTCCTGGTTTATAACCCCGCCGGCCGTCCGGTTCTGCTTGAAGAGGACGGCATCGCGACTGCCCGGCGGCAGCAGCTCGGTTACTTCAGCGCAGGCGGCGATGTGGTCACGGCGAGCAGCCCCGCGGCCAACAACGTAAATCTGCTGGTGCAGTCGGTGCTGCTCAACTACATGGCGCTGCACGGCGAGGCTGCCAACTTCCCCACTGCGTTGCCGGGCCATGGTCTGGGTGCGACGCAGACACAGCGCTCCATGATTGCGTTCAATCCAATCGTCAATGGCACGATCACAGGAACGTAATCACTCCTGCGGTGATTGCCGATCAGACTCAAGGCCCGGCGAACGCCGGGCTTTTCTTTGCATGGCGCTGGAAGGCTCGAGTCGCTCCTTATGTAACCTTCGCAGGCGCTTCTCCGGATTGCACAGCCCCAGGC
>JBOHZJ010000280.1:0-5031 GCA_050738395.1 Steroidobacter sp. | reverse complement strand
AAGTGGCCGCGTCGGTTCCGGTCATGGCCGCGTTCTGGGCGACGGGCTGCGGGACGACCGATGTCGCGTCCATTGCGTGGCCGCCGCGCTCGTAGTTGTATTCGATGGCTCCCTCGCGCTGTTGCTCCTCAGTGAACGAGACGTTGAAGTCCAGGTTGAAGTCGCTGCCGAACGAGGACGCCCAGGGGAATGTCCACCCCATTCGCCGCTTGTACGCCTGCAGTTTCGCGAGCGGCGCCCGCGACACCGCCGAAAGCGTGACGTCGTGGTTCGCCAGGTGGACGGCGAAGCCGTCGAAGCCGTCGGCGATGGTCGAGCAGGTTGCACACCCTGCGGTGTAGTCAGACCCGAACATGAAGTGGTAGACGAGCAGCTGCGAGCGCCCCTGGAAGAGATCCGCCAGCGCGGCGTTCCCTTGGTCGGTCTCGAATCGGTACTCCTTGTCGACCCGAACCCACGGCAGCTGCTGACGTCGCCGCGCCAGCTCGTCGCTGCGCCGCGTGAGCTCCTTCTCCGCCTCGAGCAGCTCGAGCCGCGCTGCGAGCCAATCTTTACGTGTCCCGGTCATGTGTGTCGTCATCGCTCTTCTCCTGCGTTCGGCTGTCCCTCATCGTTCGTTTCTCGATACGACTGGGTGCTTGCTGGTCGTGAGATAGGCTAAGCGCCGGGAACCAACGATGGGAGTTACAAGTGTGACGGGATTCCGATGGACTCACTGATCACGGCCGCGGCGCGCGCACTCGCAGGGGGTGATCCTCTCGGCGCATTGAAGCGGGTCGCCCTGCGCGACGACGCGCCTGGTCTCGCGCTGCGAGGCATCGCGATGGCGCAGCTCGGCGATCTCGTTCGAGCGAAGGCTCTCCTGCGAAGTGCGGCGCGCGCCTTCGGTCCGAAAGAGGCCGTAGCTCGGGCGAGGTGCGTCGTCGCCGAGGCCGAGATCGCGCTCGTCTCGCGCGACCTCGGCTGGCCTGCGAAGGCGCTCGACGCGGCGCAGGCGACGCTCGAAGAGCACGGCGATCAGGTGAACGCCGCGCATGCGCGCTATCTCCACGTCCGGCGCCTGCTCCTGATCGGCCGCCTCGACGAGGCCGAGCGTACGCTCGCCGAACTTGACCCCGCGAATTTAGCGCCCGCGTCGAAGGCCATCCACGAGCTGGTCGTTGCGGGGATCGCGATGCGACGCCTCCAGACGAAGTCAGCGCGTGCTGCTCTCGCTCGCGCCGAGCGCGCAGCGTGCCACGCACGTATCCCTGCGCTGACCGCGGAGGTCGAAAGCGCATCTCTCGTGCTGAACACGCCCGCGGCGCGCCTGGTTGCGCGTGGCGAAGAGCGACTCCTTCTGCTCGAGGAGGTCGAAGCGCTACTGGCTTCGAAGGCGCTCGTCGTGGACGCTTGCCGTCATGTCGTGCGTGACGAAGGCAAAGTGGTCTCGCTCGCAAAGCGTCCGGTATTGTTCGCGCTCGCACGCGCGCTGGGCGAAGCGTGGCCGGCAGACGTGCCGCGGGGCACGCTCATCGCGCGGGCATTCCGAGCGAAGGTCGCCGATGAATCGCATCGCGCGCGATTGCGAGTCGAAGTCGGGCGGCTTCGCACGGTGCTTCGGGCGCTCGCCGACGTGAGCGCAACGAAGGGAGGATTCGCGCTGGCGCCGCGCCGCGCACGCGAGGTCGTCGTGCTGGCGCGGCCTGTCGAAGAGAAGCATGCGGCGGTGCTCGCCTTCCTGGTCGACGGTGAATCGTGGTCGAGTTCGGCCCTTGCGCTCGCGCTTGGCGCCAGCCAGCGCACTGTGCAGCGGGCGCTCGACTTGCTTGCGGCAGCCGGCAAGGTGCAGTCGTTCGGTCGCGGGCGAGCGCGTCGTTGGATGACCCCGCCCGTGCCGGGATTCACGACGACCTTGTTACTCCCCGCTCCTCTGCCGATTGACTAGTATGAAACGAGCGATCCGACTCCCTGTCACGACGCTCGTGCCGCGAGGCAAATACGTGGTCGTGCAACCGGGCGGCTCTTGAGTGAACCGAGTTTCATGCGTCAGCCTCGCGGCGCGCGGATGGACAAACAGGATGGAAGCAATGAAACGATCAGCAGCCGAAATCATGCATGAATACGGACCCTTTCCGGGAGCCGACAGCGTGGCTGGAGTCACATATGACGGTCAGCATGTCTGGTTTGCCGCCGGAGACAAACTGAACGCCTTCGACCCTGCCAACGGGAAGACGCTGCGTTCGATCGATGTCGCCGCGCATGCAGGAACGGCCTTTGACGGCCAGCACCTGTTTCAACTCGCCGAGGATCGCATCCAGAAGATCGATCCGAAGACCGGCCATGTGCTCGCCACGATCCCGGCGCCCGGCAACGGCGGTGACTCGGGGCTCACGTGGGCCGAAGGGACGCTCTGGGTCGGACAGTATCGGGACCGGAAGATCCATCAAGTCGATCCCCAGACCGGGGCGATTCTTCGCACGATCGAGTCCAACCGCTTCGTCACCGGGGTCACCTGGGTCGACGGGGAGCTGTGGCACGCCACCTGGGAAGCTGACGAGAGCGAATTGAGGCGAGTCGAGCCTCGAACGGGAGAGGTCCTGGAGAGGCTGGAGATGCCGGCCGGAATGGGCGTTTCTGGGCTCGAGTCCGATCGCGGCGATCGGTTCTTCTGCGGCGGAGGAAAGAGCGGCAAGGTGAGGACCGTCCGCCGGCCCAGGCGAGGCTCCGCGACGGGCAGCGGCTCGTAGATCCCGGTCGACTCAACGAGCAGATCCTCCGGAGCGTAGCGATCATCCGTTCTGCATCTCGACGATCGCTCGTCGACGCGCGAGAGCGATGCGCTGCAGTTCTTCACGAGTGCGATTTGTTCGCCTCGCCTGCGCTCCGATCACGTTGGCGGTAGATCGATCATGAGCCGGGTTTTTTCGGGCCGCTCTTGACGCCCACGCTCTGATACAACGCCGCCGGATCGAACACACTGCCATCCTTGATGACGAGCGTGGTGCGCCGGATGTCGCTGATCCTGCGCGCCGGGTCCCCGTCCACGAGGATCAGATCGGCGAGTTTGCCGGGCGCAATCGATCCAACCTCGGCGTCGAGCTTCATCACACGCGCGGAGCCGATCGTCGCAAGGCGCAGGACCTCCGGCGCCGGGATACCCGCCTGGACGTACAGCTCGAGCTCGCGATGCAGAGTGAACCCCGCCGTTCCGTCGGTGCCGGCGACGAGCGTGATCCCGGCGTCGTAGAGCAACTTCACCATCCGCAGCAACGCCTGCGCCGAATCGCGATAGCGCTGATTTTTTCCGGCGGGAACCGGAAGGCCGCCGGCCAGCAGGTCGCGTCGAATCTGCACCGGCAGGCGATCGGCCACGGCGGCATAGCCCGGCGAGATGACGCCCACTCGATCCGTGAACTGGCCCATGAAGACGCTCACCGTCGGATCGATGACAGTTCCGCGATCCTTCAACAGCTTCACGAACGACCGCACGCGTTGCGACTCGAGATCCAGAGTCGCCGCGCGCTCGGCGACCGCCGTGAAGCGCTGCGGCGTCCGGGTGTCTTTGACGTCTTCGAAGAAGTTGAGAAACACGAAATTGATGTGCTGCAGTTCATCCGCGCCTGCTTCGACGAACTGCTGCGCCGTCATGAAAGCAGGCACATGCCCGCTGACGCGCAACCCCTTTGCATGCGCCAGGTTGATGATCTGCGGCACGAGCTCCGGCTTGATTGAACTGTAGATCTTGATGCCGGCGAAATTCTGCTTTGCATAGTTCTCTATCGCCGTACGCGCTTCCGCCTCGGTGTCGACGAAGACCTTCGTGGGCGCGGCATAAGGCCCGCGTCCGTCCATGAAGCCAGTCATAAGGATGCGCGGCCCGATCTCTTCACCCGCATCGAACTTCCGGCGCATCGCCTGCAGAGCATCGGTTTCATTCGCCATATCGCGTATCGAAGTGACGCCCGCGGCCAGGTGCAACACGCCCTCGTACGGCGATACGTGCACGTGCATGTCCCACAGCCCGGGCAGCAGTGCGCGCCCCTTCGCATCCATGTGCTCGGCATTGGCCGGAATCGTTATCGCTCCATCACGGCCGACTGCCTTGATGCGCTTGCCTTCGATGATGACGGTGCTTCCGGGCGTGGACTTGCCGGTGTCGGCGTCGAACACATTGGCGTTGGTGATGGCGAGCGGCGCAGAGAGTTTGCGCGTGAGTGCACGAGCAAGTTCGCGTGCACGCGCGCCGTCCATCTCGTCCTGTCGCTGGATGAGTTGAGGGGCGCTCGCCTCCCAACCTTCGCGGATGAATGACGCCCAGCTGCTGACAGCCGCGAAGAAACGATGATCATCGTCCAGCCAGACGGTTTCGGGAGTGAAGCCCAACCCGCTGATCTCGTAAGACACCACGCGGCGCGACGTCTCCCCCTTGTGCAGCGTCAGCACGCCCGTCTGCTTGATCGTGGCTTCTCCGGCGGGAAGCAGCGCAAGGCGCTTGCCCCGCGCCGTCAGCAATGCATTCGCCAACAGTCCCAGCTCCTCTGGCGCTGCGTGCATGCTGATATAGAAAGCCGGGCTGGAGATTTTCTTTTCGCCGTTCTCGGCGTTGTTCTTCCAGCGCGCGACGCCGCCGGCGAATGTGAAAGTCTCGGCGACGGGCGCTTTGAGATAGTCGTGGCCGCTCGTTTCGACTGCGATCGGAACGCCCTGCTCGTCGAGCTTCATGATTGACGTGAGCTTTGGCCCTCGTCCCCGATCGTTGAACTCGAACGTAAATTCGCGCGCGCCGTCCGCCCTCAGGGCTGAGGTTTGCACGCCAGCAGGTTTCTCCATCATCAGCACCGTATAGCGCACGGTTTCCTGCGCGGACGCGGACCACGCAATGAATGTGCAGCCGATGGCCGCCAGGCTGAGTCCGATCTTCATCGATATCTCCACATAAAAAAGCCA
The DNA here is from genome assembly GCA_050738395.1 of Steroidobacter sp. GTDB lineage: Bacteria > Pseudomonadota > Gammaproteobacteria > Steroidobacterales > Steroidobacteraceae > Steroidobacter. The sequence goes on along the minus strand of JBOHZJ010000280.1, from coordinate 102 downwards.
GCGCAGTTGCTCCGGCGACGCAGGAAGGCGACTCTACAGGTCCGTCCGCGCCAACGGATAACTCATTCCCGGGACCCGACCATGCTCGAACTGCGCCCCAAC
>JBOHZJ010000279.1:0-4628 GCA_050738395.1 Steroidobacter sp. | reverse complement strand
ACGTGCAGCGGCGCTCATAGCAACATTCCCTGCGGTGCGCCCTTCGCTGATGCGATGTTCAGTGCGCGAATGAGATCGACGGCGGGCTTCGCCAGTCCGATCCTCGCCGGACGATCAGCGTCGTACCAGCAGTAGCGGTCGGTGTCGGCGATCGCCGCGGGCGCGCTCGTTCGCACGATGATCGGATGCAGCGTCAGGTCGAAATGGGTGAAGGAGTGGCGATACGGCGGTTCGCGGCCTGCGACTTGCGGCTTGCACCATCCTCGTTCTCCCCTTGCAGCAAGCCACATAGACGCACTTTCATTGCTGTCGAACTGCGGAAAGGTCCAGAGTCCGCCCCAGACGCCGGCGGGGGGGCGGCGCTCGAGCAGCACGGCGTCGTCCTCGCGCTTCAGTATCACGATGTATGCGACCCGCTGCGGCCGCGCTTTCTTCGGTCGCGGCGTCGGCAATTCAGCCTGGCGGTGTTCAATGCGGGCGACACACTGCGCATGCAGTGGACATCGATCGCACAGCGGTCGTGATCGCACGCACACCGTCGCGCCGAGATCCATGATCGCCTGCGTGTACTGCGTAACGTGGGCTGCGGGCGTGCACGCGTCGGCAAGGGCCCACAGTTTCTTCTCGATCGCTGCATCGCCGGGAAATCCATCGACGCCGAAGTAACGCGCCAGCACGCGCTTCACGTTGCCGTCGAGTATCGGATGCCGCTGTGAACTCGAAAGCGCCAGGATTGCGCCTGCCGTCGAGCGGCCAATACCGGGCAGCGACTGCACAGCATCGATCGTCGTCGGGAACTCGCCGTCGTGTCCGCTGACGATGCCTTGCGCCGTGCGATGCAGATTGCGCGCGCGAGCGTAGTACCCCAACCCAGTCCACAGATGCAGCACCTCATCGATCGGCGACGCAGCGAGCGCGTGCACGTCGGGAAAGCGCTGCATGAATCGCTCGAAGTACGGGATGACGGTCGCAACCTGCGTCTGCTGCAGCATGACCTCCGATATCCAGACGCGGTACGGCGTGGGATTGATCTGCCATGGCAGATGTTTGCGCCCGGCGTGGGAGAACCAGGACAGCAGTGCTTCAGGGAGAGAACTCATTGGGGTCAATTGATCCTGCCGCGTGTGTCGTGAATCGTGAGTCATCCTGCCGCGTGAGTTGTGAGTCGTGAATCGTGAGTGGAAGGAGGCGGTCGACTCGCGTCTGCGATCGCAACGATCTCCCGATTCCGATTCCCCTTTCGACTCACGATTCACGATTCACGGCTCGCAGTAGTGCACACATGAACCCTCGTCTGATTGAAATCATTGATCAGCGACGGTGCGAGTTCGACCATGCGACGGACGGTGCGCGTGAGATGCGCCTGATCGTAGAAACCAGTGCGTTGCGCGATCTCGGCGACCGTGCTGCGGCCATCGACCAGCGCCAGCGCCGACATCAGGCGTCGCCACAGGACGTACTCGCCAATGCGCACGCCGAGTTCGCGCTTGAACCGGCGCATCAGCGTGAACGCCGACAATCCCGAACGACGGCTCAACTCCGCCAGGCGGGGCGTGTTCGCAATATCTTCGCGCAGTAGCTGCAAGACCGCATTGATGCGCTCATCCAGACAATGCGATTCGGCCTGCGCGACGCCAAAGGTCTGCAGCAGATGCTCCACAGTCTGCCTCGCGTCCTCACATTTCGCGCTGCCGTCGAACAGCGCCTCCCACGGAATGCTGGCGTTCGCGAGGCGCGTCACCTCGAGCGAGACGATCGGTTGTCCGTCCAGCAGCGGCTTTACGTAACCGAACCAGGGGTGATCCGGTCCAATCAGAACGCTCGCCGCCCGACTGTTGCGGCAGTCGATACGATGCCACGCGTTCGGCGCGACCAGTGCGGCTTGCGTGGTCACGGAGGCTTCACGCGCTGTGAGCGTCATCGCCGCATCGGGTGCGATGATCAGGATTACGCCGAAGTGGCGGTGTGGGGAGTTCTCACGGCCCGGTCCCGCGGAAAGCACCAGGCGATCCCAGACATATATATGTGTGTGCGATGTCCCCACGAACGCCTCGGAAATCTTCACCCTGGTTTGCCGCGCTGCATTGCGCACCTGCGCCAGTTTCGTACAAGCGGCCGCGCTTTAGTTTTCGCAATATAGCCGCCTCCCGCGCTGCGTGTCGCTCCGGAACGCAACCTTTCGATCGGCGCCGGCGTCTTAGATCGTCAATGTCTTCGAGGTGTTCCTATGGCTTCGGTACGCTGCAAGCTTGCGGGTACGTTGAGCGCGATTCTTCTGGCCGGCTCAGCAGGGGCGGTGGCTCCCGGCGAGCATGTCGACAACTTTGCGTTGCTCGACCAGAACGGCAAGTTTCACGATCTCTACTATCTCTCGGACGCGAAGGCCGTCGTGCTGATGACGCACAACAATGACTGTCGCGCCGTCCAGGACGCCCTGCCCGCGCTGGAGCAAGCAAAGGCCGCCTACGGTGGACGCGGGGTCGAGTTCCTGATGATCAACGCCGAGGACGCGCGCGCTGCGATCGCGGCGAGCGGCGCTGCTTCGGGGATTCCCGTACTCGTCGATGAGCGCCGGCTGGTCAGTGAGTCGATGCAGCTCAATCGCGCCTCGGAAGTGCTCGTCATCGATCCGAAAGGCTGGAAGGTCGCGTATCGCGGCCCGGTCGCAACGAAGAAGGACAATCTGCTGACCGGCGCGCTTGACGCCGTACTGGCGGGTCAGGCGGTCAAAAAGTCTAAGGTCGCGGCGAAAGGCTGCTCGATCAAGCTCGCAAAAGCGGGCGCCCCCGGCCGCCGCGTCTCCTATTCGAACGAGATCGCGCCGCTGCTGATCGACAACTGCGTGACCTGTCACCGCGCGGGCGGCATCGGCCCGTTCGCCATGACTGACTACAACGTCATACGCGGATTCGCGCCAATGATTCGCGAAGTGGTGCGCACGAAACGCATGCCGCCCTGGCATGCGGATCCGCACGTAGGCGTGTTCGAAGACGCCCGTGCGCTGACGCGCGAAGAAGCACAGACACTGGTGCACTGGATCGAAGCCGGCGCGCCGCGCGGAAAAGGCGCCGATACGCTCGCCGAATACAAGAAGACCTGGGCGGAATGGAGCTTCGGCAAGCCCGATCTGATCGTCGAGTTGCCCGCGATGGACGTCCCTGCCACCGGCACGGTGGATTATCAGTTCCACGTCGTGCCGAATACCACCGGCCGCGACGTGTGGGTGCGCGCCTCCGATACGATCCCGGGCGATCGCACCGTGCTGCATCACGTGCTCTCGGGCGTCTTTGATCCCGCCCTGCCGGAGCGGCAGCGCGAGGTTCGCGCCACGAGCGGCGAACTGGGCGGCTACGTCCCGGGCAACGGTCCGGTGGAGTACCCCGCCGAAACCGGCGTGCTGGTGCGCAAGGATCAGAGCTTCGCATTCCAGGTGCACTACACGACCTCCGGCAAGGCGAGCCGCGATGTGACGCGTGTCGGCCTGTACTTCCACGACGCACCGCCGAAGTACGAGTTCAAGACGGCGGTGATCGCGAACCCGCGCATCAAGATTCCGGCGAACACGAAGGCGCACACGGAATCGATGGTGCAGGACTTCCCGCGCGAAGTGCTGATGTACAGCCTGACGCCGCATTCGCACTATCGCGGCCGCGCCTCGAACTTCGTCGCGAAGTATCCGGATGGCCGCGAAGAGCTGCTGCTGTCGGTGCCGAAGTACGACTTCAACTGGCAGACGACCTATTCGCTTGCGGAGCCGAAGGTTGTCCCGGCAGGCACGAAGATCGTTCACAGCACGACCTACGACAACTCGACGCAGAACCCTGCGAACCCCGATCCGAATCGGGTCGTGCCCTGGGGTCTGCAATCCTGGGACGAAATGCTGTACGGCGTCGTGCGCTATCGCGAGATGACGCCGGACGCGAAATTGTCGGCGGCGGAGTAAGCGCACGCTGACGCCGTAGTGAGTTGTGGGTCCTGCGTTGTGCGTCCAGAACGCGCACGCGGGCTTCCGCGGAGAACGGAGAACGGAGTAGTGCAGGTGCGCTACTCCGCCTCCACTCGGGCTTTCGCTTCCACATTCATGAACAGATTGCTGCTCGCGTCTTCCAGCGTGCGCAACATCCAGCGGCGGCCGGCGAAGGCTGGAATCCAGAAGCCGGGCATGATGGTCGTTCGGTAGGTGACGCGCGTCGATCCCGAATCGATGCGTTCAAGAGCCGTGCGCGTCTCGCCGAACTTCACATCGCTGCGCGTCGCATCCGTGGTCGCCGCCAGCACTCCAGGCGATTCTTCCACGCGTTCGATCCGGTTTACGTTTCGACAGAAGGGCCCGAAGCAGGCGCGCAGCGTCGTCTGCAGCATCGCCACGTTGGCTTCCGGTCGCTCGAGTACGTGCGCCTGGAGTATGCGCGGATCGAGTTCGGGATACTGTTCGTAATCGCGCAGCACGGCTTCGACCCGATCGAGGGGCGCATCGATCGTCACAGTGAGTTCACATTGGTACTGCTTGTCGACGTAGCGGGTATCGCGGTGTTCTACGGTGAAGGCGTGAGCTGGTCCCGCTGCACTGGAAATGTTGATGATGATGAAGTAGAGCGCTACGCGCTGTTGCACCCTCACCCTGACCC
>JBOHZJ010000278.1:0-1650 GCA_050738395.1 Steroidobacter sp. | reverse complement strand
GGTCCGAACCTGGGCCCCTCGGATTCCGAGGGGCCTTTTTTTTTGGCTGCGTCTACTGGCGATCGAACGATCCGGCCGGAGTCGCTGGATTGGCGCAGTAAACGAAGTGACCGCGCTCAGAGGCGTGATACTGATAAGTCTTGCCGGCGTGCTGAAACAGCACGCGCGATCCGGGAACCTGAGCGGTGATGTACGCGCGGCCGGGTTCCGGGCAACCCAGCGAACCGTCGTCCCATACGACGGATTCAACGGACAACACCTGCAACGCCGACGACCGGACGTTCAATCGCTGTGCAAGGTCCTGCGCCATGCGGCTCAGAAGATCCTGGGGCGCCTTGCCCGATTCTCCCGCGGGCGGCTTGCTGGGGGTCGCCGCGCCCGTCACGCTGCTATGTTCCCTATACGTCACCGTTTTATGGCTTTCCTCGGCGCGGGCCTCATCCGATAACTCCCGGTCGCCATTCTGCGCGCAGGCGGTAAGAGCCGCGAATATCGTGACTGGAATGAGTGCGGTCGCGACTTTTCTCAACATGATCCTTATCCTCGGACGTGCATGAGTTAGAGCTCTTCAGGATACTAAACGCGGCTGCAGCCTGATCGGGTTCGCAACGGGCAGACACTTGAACTATCGCCACGCATTCCACGCCGGCAACTTCGCGGATGTCCACAAGCACGTCGTGCTGTTGGCTCTGCTCGAGCGGCTCAGGCGCAAACCCAAACCGCTTTTCTATCTTGACACCCACGCCGGCCGCGGCTGGTACGACCTGCATTCACCCGAAGCGCTGCGCAGCGACGAATGGCGCTCGGGCGTCGCGCGCCTGGTGAACGCCTCGCCCGCGTCCGAAGACATCCGGCGCTACCTGCAGACAATCGATCTCTCGCCGGATTCGATGGTGAATCGCTATCCCGGTTCGCCGCTCCTGGTCAGCCGGCAATTGCGGGATATCGATCGCATCGTTTTGGTGGAACAGCAGATCGCAGAGGCGCAGGCGCTGGACCGGACCATGCACAGTCGCCGCGGGGCCAGCGTCGTCTGCGGCGACGGCTATGCGTCCCTGAAGACGTACCTGCCGCCGCGTGAAAATCGGGGCCTCGTATTGATAGATCCGCCTTACGAATCCGACAGGGAATTCGCTCAGGCCCAGCAAGCCATGCAGTTCGGGCTGAACCGCTGGCCGAACGGCGTGTTCGCACTATGGTTTCCGATCAAGGCGAACCGCGAATCGCACAAGCTTCAGGCGACCATGCGCGGCGCGGGGCTACGCAAACTGCTCTTGCTCGAACTCACCGTGCGACCTGCCGACTCCCCAATCGGATTGAACGGTTCTGGAATGGTCGTGGCCAATCCTCCCTGGCAGTTCGAAGAAGAAATGCGGTCGACGCTCGAAGAACTCCACGCGCTGCTCGATCCTGCGCGTGACGGAGGCTCGAGAGTCGAGTGGCTGGCGGAGGAATGAAGGCTCGGTCAGCGATCGCTGTGAGTTCCGCCGCGACTTGCCGCGCAACGACCGCGCTTCGCCTGCGCCCGCTTATCGTTTAGCTTGTCGATCCCTTCGCGAGCACGCGGCACTCCTTGCATCTGAAGCAGCCGGCGATGTGATCGTTCACCATCCCGGTCGCCTGCATGTGCGCATAGATGATGGTGCTGCC
>JBOHZJ010000277.1:0-1751 GCA_050738395.1 Steroidobacter sp. | reverse complement strand
GACCTGCGACGCCGAATTCATCGCGTTGTCTGCGGTTATGGCGGGCGTCAAGGACATTCGCGCGGCTTCCGAGCGCGCGCAGCAGGCGCGTCAACAGTCCGGCCGCCGCACGGTGCTGGTCCTCGATGAAGTGCACCGCTTCAACAAGGCGCAGCAGGATGCGTTTCTGCCGTGGGTCGAGGACGGTACGTTCGTGTTCATCGGGGCCACGACCGAGAATCCATCGTTCGAACTGAACAACGCGCTGCTCTCGCGAGCTCGTGTTTATGTACTGCGCGCGCTGACCGAAGAGGATTTGCGCAAGGTGCTCGATCGTGCGCTGGGGCATGAGGCGCAGATCGACGGAAGCATCACTGCTGAAGAAGCTGCCTTGCAGGTGATGACGCGCGCCGCGGACGGCGACGCGCGTCGAGCGCTCAACATGCTGGAGCTTGCGATCGACCTGGCGTCGGCGAATGAACCTCATGTGATTACGGAAGCGATCGCCGCCGAGGTCTCAAGCGGCGGGCTGCGCCGCTTCGATAAACAGGGCGAAGCGTTTTACGATCAGATTTCAGCACTGCACAAATCAGTGCGCGGCAGCGATCCGGATGCAGCGCTCTACTGGCTGTGTCGCATGCTCGACGGCGGCTGCGACCCGCGCTACATCGCACGACGCGTGTTGCGGACGGCTTCGGAAGACATCGGCATCGCAGATCCGCGTGGCTTGACGATCGCGCTCGAAGCGTGCGAGGTGTACGAACGACTCGGTACGCCCGAAGGCGAGCTTGCGATCGCGCAAGCGGTTGTGTTCCTCGCCTGCGCCGCGAAGAGCAACGCGCTGTACGTTGGCTTCGGAGAAGCGATGGAGGACGCGCAGAGCCTGGGTTCGCTTGAAGTACCGCTGCACCTGCGCAATGCGCCAACGCGGCTGATGAAGAGTCTTGGTTACGGCAAGGACTATCGCTACGCGCACGACGAACCCGACGCGTACGCCGCTGGCGAGAACTACTTTCCGGAGGGCATGGAGCCAAAGACCTACTACCGTCCTGTCCCCCGCGGCCTGGAGATCAAGATCGCCGAGGCGCTGGCGAAACGAAGGAAGTGACTGGTGGCCGGTGATTAGCCGGAGGGCTGCGCCCGTCTCGCCAACCCCGCCCTTTGCGCTCACTCTGTCGCTCTCTAAACTACTCCCGCCCGGGCTTGGGCACGGAGTTTTCCGGCAGCCCGGGCGCCTATTCACCAGTCACTAATCACCAGTCACTTCTTCAAAAATGCTCGACCCAAAACTGCTTCGCACCGATCCCGCCGCCATCGCAGCGAATCTCGCGCGTCGCGGATTCAAGCTCGATGTCGCGCGGCTGAACGAGCTCGACGAGTCGCGCAAGAAATGGCAGATGCGCGCGGATGAATTGCGGAACGAGCGTAATGTGCACGCAAAGACGGTCGGTAAGGCGAAGGCGCAGGGCCAGGACATTGCACCGCTGCTGAAACAAGTCGAAGCACTCGGCGCCGATCTCACCACCACCGAGCTAGAACTGGCCGCTGTCCAGGGCGAACTGGATCAGCTCTTGCTCGGGTTGCCGAATACACTGCATGAAAGCGTACCCGAAGGACGCGACGAAACAGCCAACGTCGAGATCCGTCGCTGGGGCGAACCGCGCAAGTTTGAGTTCAAGCCGAGCGAACACGTCGAGCTGGGCGAAAAACTCGGCCAGGTGGATTTTGCAGCAGCCGGCAAGATCGCCGGCGCGCGCTTCACCGTACTGACC
>JBOHZJ010000276.1:0-7941 GCA_050738395.1 Steroidobacter sp. | reverse complement strand
CGGCGGTGAACGCCGTGTACCAGAAGACCTGCTGCGCGATGTCGCCTTGTGCGGGAACAGGGCCGGATTCGGAGAACGTCATGCCCATCGACTGCGACGGTGCGTACTTCTTCATCCAATCGATGTACTTCGTCAGTGCGTAAACCGCGGCGGGCGAGTTCGTTGCGCCGCCGCGTTCGACAGACGCGCCGACGGGCGTGCACTTATCGGCAGCTACGCGAATCCCCCATTCATCGACCGGCAGCCCATTCGGGATGCCTTTATCCGCCGCTCCCGCCATCGACAACCACGCGTCAGTGAAGCGCCAGCCCAGCGATGGATCCTTCTTCCCGTAGTCCATGTGGCCGTACACGCGCCTGCCGTCGATCTGCTTCACGTCGTTCGTGAAGAACTCCGCGATGTCTTCGTACGCACTCCAGTTGACGGGTACGCCGAGTTCATAGCCGTACTTCTTCCTGAAGCGATCCTGCAGATCCTTGCGTGCAAACCAGTCCGCTCGAAACCAGTAGAGGTTGGCGAACTGCTGATCGGGCAATTGATATAACTTGCCGTCGGGCGCAGTGACGAACCGCGCGCCGATGAAGTCCTTGAGATCGAGCGTCGGGCTCGTGAACGCTTTGCCGGCGCCCGCCATGAAATCCGACAACGGCAGCACGGCGCCATAGCGGTAGTGCGTGCCGATCAGATCGGAATCGGTGATCCAGCCGTCGTAGATGGATCTGCCGGATTGCATCGAGGTCTGCAGCTTCTCGACGACGTCGCCTTCCTGAATGAGATCGTGCTTGACCCTGATGCCGGTGATCTCGGCGAAGGCGCGCGCCAGCGTCCTGGCTTCGTATTCGTGCGTCGTGATCGTTTCGGAAACGACGCTGATTTCATTGACGCCCTTCGCCTTCAGCTGGCTGGCGGCGTTCACGAACCACTTCATTTCCGCCAGTTGCTGTTCCTTCGCAAGCGTCGAGGGCTGAAACTCCTGATCGATCCATTTACGCGCCGCCTGTTCGTCGGCCCGTGAAGGCGTTGCAAACGCTGCCGCAGCAACGACAAGTACAAGTAATGGAATGTGCCTCATCGAATCTCCCATAGCGCCGGCTTCAGCCCGACATTCTCAACCCCATCTCATGATCGCCGCCACAGCAACAGCACTCAACCCCGCTCCCCACCATTGAGGCAGTTCCGTAAGCCCGGTCCAGGCGAGATTCAGGTAGGCGGCGAACAGCAGGCCAATGAAGAGGCGATCGCCGCGCGTGGTCGTCAGCGGCAGTACACCCTTGCGTGCGATCGTCGGCCACTTCCATTCCCAGATCGTCATGGCGATCAGCATCACACCGACGCACGCGAAAAATATCGCGACCGGCTGAGTCCAGGCCATCCAGCTCACGCGGGATCTCCCGCGTAATGAATAGCGGACAGGGGACAGCGGACAGTGCGGAACCCGATCGCTCCGCTCTGCGCCCTGGATTTCTCACTGTCCGCTGTCCGCTGTTCGCTGCTCACTTCTACACCCGCCCCATCGCGAAACCCTTCGCGATATAGCGTCGCACGAAATAGATCACCAGCGCGCCGGGTACGATCGTGAGGACTCCAGCCGCCGCCAGCGTTCCCCAGTCCATGCCCGCGGCCGACACAGTGCGAGTCATCGTCGCAGCAATCGGCTTCGCGTCGACCGACGTGAGCGTGCGTGCGAGCAATAGCTCTACCCAGGAGAACATGAAGCAGAAGAATGCGGTCACGCCGATACCGGATTTGATCAATGGCAGGAAGAGCTTCACGAAGAACTTCGGAAACGAGTAGCCGTCGATGTATGCGGTCTCGTCGATTTCACGCGGCACGCCGGACATGAAGCCTTCGAGAATCCACACCGCGAGCGGCACGTTGAACACCATGTGCGCGAGCGCGACGGCGATGTGCGTGTCCATCAGCCCGATCGCGGTGTACAGCTGAAAGAAGGGCAGGAGGAACACCGCGGGCGGCGTCATGCGATTGGTGAGCAACCAGAAGAACAGATGCTTGTCGCCGATGAAGGAATAACGCGAGAACGCGTACGCTGCGGGCAGGGCAAGCGTCACCGACAATACGGTGTTCAGGACCACATAGATGATCGAATTGATGTAGCCGCTGTACCAGGCCGGGTCAGTGAAGATGGCGGCATAGTTTGCGAGCGAAAGGGACTCGGGAAACCATGCGAAACCGCTGGTGATCGCGAAATTGCTGCGCAGGCTCATGTGCACCATCCAGTAGATGGGCGCGAGAGTGAAGAGCAGATAGAGGATCAGCAGTATCGACTTCGCCTGCAGCCTGCGCGAACTCACGGCGCGCTTCCTTTCGGATCGCCCGCATCCACATCCTTGATGAAGCTGTAGAGCACGAAGCACAACAGCAGAATGATCAGGAAGTAGATGAGCGAGAAGGCGGCCGCCGGCCCCAGATCGAACTGACCGACTGCTTTCTGCGTCAGGTACTGCGACAGGAACGTCGTCGCGTTGCCCGGTCCGCCGCCCGTCAGAACGAAAGGTTCGGTGTAGATCATGAAGCTGTCCATGAATCGCAGCAGCACTGCGATCAGCAGCACGCCGCGCATTTTCGGCAGCTGGATGTACCAGAACACCGACCAGCGCGACGCGCCGTCGATACGCGCCGCCTGATAGAAGGCGTCGGGAATGGCCCGTAGTCCGGCATAAGCGAGCAGCGCGACCAGCGGCGTCCAGTGCCATACATCCATTACAAGCACAGTGAGCCATGCATCGCTCGGGTGCTGGCTGTAGTTGTAATCAATGCCTAGTTGGGTCAGGACATAGCCGAGCAAACCGATGTCGTCGCGTCCCAGGATCTGCCAGATCGTGCCGACCACGTTCCAGGGGACGAGCAGCGGCATCGACAACAGCACGAGCACGAGCGACGCGCGCCAACCGCTCGCCGGCATCGAAAGCGCCAGCGCCACCCCGAGCGGCAGCTGAATCAGCAGCACCGACCCGGAGAAGATCAACTGCCGCCAGAGCGCACCGTGCAGATCGGTATCGCGCAGCACTTCCTTGTACCACTCCATGCCGACGAAGACGCGCTGGTCGGGCCCGAAGATATCCTGCACGGAATAGTTGACGACCGTCATCAGCGGGATCACCGCCGAGAACGCCACGCTGAGGAGCACCGGCAGAACGAACCACCACGCACGCTGATTGACCGGTTTCGCACCGCTCATGCAAGCCTCACGTCATCTGCATAAATTGCGCATCGATGAGCGGGCAGGCGCGCAAACGTCGCGCCCAGCGTCGGCAGCGACCTGGGCTTGCGCAGTTTCGCCCAGAGCGTCTCGCCGTGAACTTCAAGTTGCGCCATTGCATGTACGCCCTGATCGTGCACCGCCGTGAGCGTCGCAGGCACGTGATTGGCGCCCGGACTCCCGGCAAGCTCCACATAATCGGGCCGTACGCCGATGACGAGATTCGCGCCGGCCGGCGGCTCGCGAGAGGAGTTCGTCGCGACGGCGAGGTCCCCGATGCGCGCCGCTCCGTTCACCCAGGTGCAGCGGAGGAAATTCATTCCAGGCGCACCAATGAAATGACCGACGAAACGATGCGCGGGGAACTCGAACAGCTCCTGCGGCGTGCCGATCTGCACGACTTCACCCTGCGTCATGACGACGACGCGATCCGCAAACGTCAGCGCCTCGGTCTGGTCATGGGTGACGTAGATCAGCGATAGCTTCAGTTGCTGATGAATCTGTTTGAGCTTGCGTCGCAGCAGCCACTTCAGGTGCGGATCGATCACGGTCAGCGGTTCGTCGAACAGGACTGCGGCCACGTCCGCGCGGACGAGCCCGCGCCCGAGCGAAATCTTCTGCTGCTGATCCGCGGACAGAGCACGTGCGCGCTTTCCCAGATCCGGCGTCAGTTCGAGGATCTCGGCGACCTCGTGCACTCGCTTGCGGGCGTCTGCGGAATTCCAACCGCGATTGCGCAGCGGAAAGGCGAGATTGTCGAACACCGTCATCGTGTCGTACACGACCGGAAACTGAAACACCTGGGCGATGTTGCGAGCTTCTGGCGCCAGGTTCGTTACGTCCCGGGCGTCGAACAGAATCCTCCCGCGAGTCGGTGTGATCAGTCCCGAGATGATGTTGAGCAGCGTGGTCTTGCCGCAACCCGATGGACCAAGCAGTGCGTACGCGCCGCCGTCGTCCCAGGCCATCGTCATGGGCTTCAGCGCCCACGGTACTGAAGGCTGGTTGGGCGCTGGAGGCGAGGTTGCGACATGCGAAGTTCCGCTCTGGCCGTAGCCCGTAGCCCGCAGCCCTTCGCCTGTATCAGCGCGTCGAAGCTGATACGCATGCGCGACGTCCAGCAATTCAATTCGGGCCACGATCGAACTCCGACGCAAACAGCAACTGTCCGTTCAAGTCGAATCCGTACAGATCCGCGGGATCGACAAAAAACGTGCACGCCTGGTTGAGCGCGAAGTCATGAACACCCGGCGCCTGTGCGATCAGCGAGATGCGATCGCGAGTGAGGTGCACGTAAGTTTCCGAGCCGCTGATCTCCGCGAGCTCCACATGGCCGTCGATGGCCGCCTGTCGTGGCGAGGTTCTCGTGAACGAGAAATCATGCGCACGAATTGCGAGCTGAAACTGAGCCGGGATTTCGATGCGGCCTGCAGAAGACGGCAATGACAGACGCAGCCCATCATCGAGCCGCGCCTGGGAAGTCTCGCGATCGAACGCCGCAGAAATGACGTTCAACGGCGGATCGCTGAACGCGCGCGCAGCGGCGAGCGTCGTCGGCCTGCGAAACACGTGAGCGGTTGCGCCGAACTGCAGCAGACGTCCTTCCGCAAGCACTGCCGTATTCCCGCCGAGCTGTAACGCCTCCTGCGGTTCCGTGGTTGCGTAAACGACAGTGGTTTCGCGTTGGGCGAAAAGCTGAGTCAACTCGCCACGCAGTTCCTCGCGCAGTTTGTAGTCGAGATTGACCAGGGGTTCATCGAGCAGCAGCAATTCGCTGTCCCTCGCCAGCGCGCGAGCAAGCGCAGTTCGCTGTTGTTGTCCGCCGGAAAGCTCGGATGGGTAGCGCGACAGGAACGGCGCAATGCGCAACGTCTCGGCAAGCGCGCCGACCCGCGTCCGGATCTCCGCTTCGCTCCTGCGCGCGACACGCAACGGCGATGCGATGTTTTCGAACACCGTGAGAGAGGGATAGTTGATGAATTGCTGATAGACCATTGCGACGTTGCGCTTGCGCACTGGAATGCCGGTCAGGTCGCGTTCACCCATCGACACTCGACCTCGCGTCGGGCGATCGAGTCCGGCCATGATGCGCAAGAGCGTCGTCTTGCCGGCGAGCGTCGCGCCGAGCAGCACGTTGACGGCTCCGGGCGTCAGGCAGAGATTGACATCGTCCAGCCAGAGATCCGCCCCGGGCCGATAACTGATGTCCGTCAGGCGCAATGCACGAATCCCGCGCTATGAGAACTGCCGGGCGAAGCGTTCGCGCTCGGCGGCCGACAGATGCAAGCCGAGCTTGGTTCGCCGCCAGAGAACGTCGTCGGCGCTCATCGCCCATTCGTTTGCGACCAGATAGTCGACTTCCGCCTGCGTCAGCCCCGCGCCGAGTTGTTCGCCCAGATCTTCCATGCGTTGCGCGGCGCCGAGAATCTTTTCGATGCGCGTTCCGTAGGCGCGTGCAAGCCGGTGCGCCTGATCGTGCGACAGAAAGCGCCAGCGCCGTTCCACGTCCTTGAGAAATGCATCGAAATCGGCGCGCGGCAGATCGCCCCCGGGCAAGGCCGCCCGATCGGTCCAATCCTGTTCGGAGCCGCCGATATATGGTTGTAGTTTGCTCAGCGCCATCTCGGCCAATCGTCGATACGTCGTGATCTTGCCGCCGAAAACCGACAATAGCACGGGATGATTCGTCGATTCGGCGACCTCCAGGCGATAGTCCCGCGTCACCTTCGAGGCATTGTCGGACTCGTCATCCGACAATGGGCGCACGCCCGCGTAGGTCCAGCGTACGTCGCTCGGTGCGACGCCGTGGCGGAAGTAGGAGTTCACGGTCTCACATAGATACGCGATCTCGTCCTCCGAGATCCGCACTTGCGCGGGATCGCCTTCGAACGGCACATCGGTAGTGCCAATGAGCGTGTAGTGCTGCTCATAAGGAATGGTGAAGACGATCCGCCCGTCGGGGTTCTGCAGCATGAACGCGTGCTCGCCCTGGAACAGACGCGGCACGACGATGTGACTGCCCTTCACGAGTCTGACCTGCGCGTCGACCTGCACGTCGGGAAGCGAGCGCAGCACCTGTTCAACCCATGGCCCGGCGGTGTTCACGATGGCGCGCGCGCGAATCTGCAGGATTTCGCCGCTGCGCTGATTCTCACATCGTGCAACCCACAGGCCGTCGCGAACGCTTGCGGATGCAAAGCGCGTTTGCGTGTGGATTGCCGCTCCCCGCTCGACTGCATCAATGGCGTTCAATACGACCAGCCGGCTGTCATCCACCCAACAATCGGCGTACGCAAAGCCATGGTCGATCTTCGGCGCCAGAGCGCCGAAGGCGCCGGAGCTCAATCGCACCGAACGCGAGGCGGGCAGTTTTCTTCGGCCGCCGAGGTGGTCATACAGGAAGAGTCCCGCCCTGATTTGCCAACGAGGCCGCAGGCCTTCGACGTGCGGCAGGATGAATTGCATCGGCCGGATGATGTGCGGCGCGATCTGCAACAGCCGCTCGCGCTCGATCAGCGCCTCGCGCACCAGACGGAATTCGAAGAACTCCAGGTATCGCAGTCCGCCGTGAATGAGTTTTGTGCTGGCGGAGGAAGTCGCCGCCGCGAGATCCGACTGCTCGACGAGCGCAACGCGCAGTCCGCGCCCGGCGGCGTCGCGTGCGATGCCGGCCCCGTTCACTCCACCTCCCACGATCAGCAGATCGACGCAGTCGGACTCCGCCACGTCAACCTCCGACCGTTCAGTGGGAAACGCTTCTATGCAGCGCCTGCATGTTATTGAAGCAGCAGGTCTTTTGCCAACCCTGGTGCAATGCGCTCGATCTGCATTCTGCGGTGAAGTTCTGAAATATAAAACCAACATCCAGTCGCGGTTGAATTCTCAAGCGCGGCGCTGCAGCGATCCGCTCTGCAACTCTTCACACTTATTTGCCGAATGATGCATCGAATTGCGGGAAATCAGCCTCTCGCGAGGTTGTTAACGCGGTGTCGCATTTCTAAGATCGCTTCGAACCGGATTGCGAACGTCCGCATGAACAAGACAGTGAGTTCAACGAAACTCACGAGGGGGAATCGTGAAGCTGAAGCATATGTACGTGCTGCCGACCGCGTGTGCGGGTCTCATCGGCGCTGGCGCGACGCTTGCGCAGGAAGGGCCGCGCACGAGCATTCTCGAAGAAGTCATCGTGACGGCGCAGAAGCGTGATCAGAATCTGCAGGATATTCCGGTCGCCGTCACTGCATTCACCGCCGAGACGCGCGAATTGATCGGGATCGAAACCGTGCAGGACATGACGATCTTCACGCCGGGGCTCACGTACAACAGCTCGCTCGATCGATTGAACCTGCGCGGCGTCGGCCGTTACACGAACGATTTCGGCAGCGATCCGGGAGTGGCCGTCTACAACGACGGGTTCTACACATCCAGTACGACCTCGGGCAGTAAGTCCTCGCTGTTCAATGAGCGCGTGGAAGTGCTGCGCGGCCCGCAGGGAACGCTCTTCGGGCGCAACGCCGTCGGCGGCGCCATGAACATCGTTGCCAAGCGACCCACCGATACATTCCAGACCGAAGTCCGCGCCGGCGCGGGCAACTACGAAAGCTGGAAGGTTGAAGGCTCGGTCTCGGGTCCTATCAACGAATATATGCGCATGCGGGTGGCCGCCGGTCACTACATTCAGGAAGAGGGCTATTTTCGCAACATGCAGGGTGGTCCAGGAG
>JBOHZJ010000275.1:0-4611 GCA_050738395.1 Steroidobacter sp. | reverse complement strand
GTGCATCGAGATAAGCAATCTATCCAAAAACTGTCCGGTCGTTCCCGTGGCCATCATCGAAGATGCGGCCAAACCACATCTACAGCCGCAGCGAGCGATCCAGTCATTCCGGTGCTTCCAGTTGAATCCCTGTCCTCGAAGCAATTATCGCTACGTGCAGACCTTCCGGATGTTCCTTGCGTGCTCATCGTCGGTTTCTCCAGGGCATCCAGTGAACCAACGACAGACTGGTCTCGCCGCCTGCAGACCACGCTCCCGTCCGACTCTGTTGCAATCTACAGCGTCTCCGTCATCGAAGACGTGCCGAGATTCGTGTGCGGTCTGGTTGTCAGCAGCATCCGTCGCAGTGCACCGGCATCGATTCATGATCGCTTCCTGCTCGTAACGCAGAATGCGTCGGCGTGGAAAGACTTGGCCTCGTACTCCGAACCCGATACGGCGTACGTGCTGCTCACCAACACTGCTCATGAAGTCGTGTGGCGAGCTGCAGGAAGTCCCACCGAGGACAAACTTGCTGCTCTTGTTCATAGGAGCGAGAGGTGATGACTGAAGGCAGTCGATCACCTCCTCATTAAATTCTTAAATTCGACGTGCCCGTCTAGGCTTCGCTCTGACGCAAGACGATGAAATTGCCGCACGTGTCATCAAAGAATACGAAACTGACCGATCCCATCTTCTTCGGCTTGCCGCGAAACTTAACGCCCAGAGTCTTCAAGCGTTGGTATTCGACGGGATGTCGTTCGTCGATAATACGGTAGCCGGAAAGACTGCATCATAGAGTGCCTTTTGCGACGCGAGTGCCGGCGCAGAGGAGTTCGGTTCCAGCACAAGCTCTGCGCCCCTCGGCCCTTGCGGCGAGGATACCGTCAGCCATCGAAAGCGGCCGACGCGACGATCTTGGGTCTTCACGAAGCCCAAGATGCTCGTGTAGAAGGCGAGCGCCTTGCCCTGATCGTCAACCTTGATAATCACATGTCGGATCTGCATTGCGTATTCCCCGGGGTGTGAATGTCATTCGACGGCTGAGCTATCCGATGTGCGGCAATCGGCCTGAGCTCACTCAGCGCGCGGGATCTGTTCTCGCCATGGGGCTCGTCGCGCTGCGCACTGCCGTCGCCACGGGCGCGTCGCCGGTCTTCACGTAGCCGAGCGCCTCCACGATCAGACCGTCGCGCACGCGCATCACGTTGACACCCCGCACGGACTGCGACAGCCCGGGGCCGAAGCGATAGCGCCAGCGAATGAAGCCGTGCTCGTCCATGGCGACGATGTCCTCTGCAGCGAACGCACCGTCGCGGCTGTTGGCCAGCTTCTGCCAGAACTCCAGGCATGCGCTGCGTCCGACGTATCGTGTTCCGTCTGGAGCAGGTTCCACGCTCTCCATGACGCAGTCTTCGGCGATCAGATGCTCGATCAGCGACCCGTCGTGTTGCACGAACGCCTGGTTGAACCGCTGCAGGATCTGCAAGGTCTGGGATGGCTGGGCTTTCATGGTCTCTCCTATACTCCGCGGTGGAGGCGGCTTGGCTGGGAGAGAGTGTGCCGAGGGGCGCCCGGCCGGCATTGATCGAGAGTCCGGAGTTCTTTGCAGGCGATACTTACTGGATGGATGCACTGTCTGAAGCCATGCGCGCCGTGCGCCTCACGAGCGCGCTCTTTTTCAACGGCGAGTTCTCCGCACCGTGGCGTTTCGCCACGCCGGCGCAGGACAAGGTAGCTCCCATTGTTTCACCGGACAGTGAGCGGCTCGTACTGTTTCACCTCGTGACCGACGGAGAAGCGATCGCTCGTACCGCCGATCACGATGAAGTAGCGCTCACGGCGGGGGATATCGTCGTCTTTCCGCAAGGTGATGCTCACGAGATGTGGAGCGGACGAACCTCCAGACTGTTTCCTGGGACCCGCCTGTTGCCGAAGCTCGCGAAGGGTGAGCTGGCTGCCGAGAAGTGGGGCGGCGCTGGAGCTGTGACGCGGATCATCTGCGGCTACCTGGGTTGCGAGCGTCACGCCGAGGGCTCCTTCCTGAGCGGCTTGCCGCCGATATTCAAGGTCAACGTGCGCAGCAGCCCGGCCGGCGCATGGATCGAGAGCGCGATTCGCCACGGCGTGAGTGAGATCGAATCGCAACGTGCTGGTCGGTTGGCGGTTCTTGCCAAGCTTGCCGAGACTCTGTTCGTGGAAACACTGTCCCGCTACATGGACGAGCTACCTCCGGAGCGCACAGGCTGGCTCGCCACTGCGCGCGATCCGAAAGTCGGGCAGGCGCTCGCACTCCTGCATCGCGACCCGGCGCGCGCGTGGACGTTGCCCGATCTAGCACAGGCGAGTGGAACGTCGCGAACCGTGCTGGCTGACCGGTTCGTCCAGCTCATGGGTGAGTCGCCGCTCGCGTATCTCGCGCGCTGGCGGCTGCAGCTCGCTGCGCGCCGATTGCTGACCACCGACCGTAAAGTCCTGCAAGTCGCTTACGACGTCGGTTACGAATCGGAAGCCGCGTTCAGTCGCGCCTTCAGGCGCGCATTCGGAGTGCCACCGGCCCGCTACCGACGGGAGCGCAAGGCGCAAACCGCTGCAACTGCAGCACGGCTCTGACTATGTGGTAGAACGGGCTCGCGCGTGCGTGCTGCTCCACAAGGAGTCTTCGAAAGCGAACTCTGGGAAGATAACTCTGGGAAGAGATGTGGTGCACGTCGAGTCCGCTGCTCGCGAGCAGCAGGTTCAAATCGCTCGAGCGATTTGCGCCCGGTCGGGGTGAAGCGCTACACGCTGTTCCTGCGGTGCTGGTTCGGGTCCGAGTGAGATGACTCTGCAGGTCGTCCCCCGGGGCTCGCGACGCACACACCACTCACTTGGGCGCCCGCCGATTTCTGGTGACCTAACGAGTTAATCGGCGCTGCGCGGGCGCAGACATCGCACATATATCTAGCGGATGTCTAGCGGATGAAAATTCGCCCGCGTGAGAACCCCTCACCCAATTGCCCTATACGGGCATAGCGGCCGCGCCAGGATCCGCTCGGCATAGGCCGCCACATTTGGCAGGTCGGCCATCATCCCCTGGACGCGGGCCCAAGCTACTGCGTAGCCGACGAAGATGTCGGTGACGGAGAAGCGGTCCTCGACCAGCCAGGTTTTGCCCTTCAAGGCGCCGTCGAGGACAACTAGGCCGCGCTTTGCCTCCCTGGCGTTCTGTTCATAGACCGCCGGGACGCGCTCTTCCTCCGAGTAGATGAAGAGATTGCGGGCGGTATGCCAAAGATTGGCCTCCACTTCGGCCAGGGTGAAGGCTGTCCACTGGTCGTGCAGGGCCCGCGCCCAAGTGCCCGAGGGTGCGATGAGACCCGCCTCGGGGTGGCTATCGGCGAGCCAATTACAGATGGCGGCGGATTCGAAGAGTGGGCGGCCGTTGTCACGCAGGGCCGGCAGCTTCGACATGGGATGGATCTGCGCGAGCTCGGGCATGGCGAATATCTCACGCCCACGCCCCTCGATGCTCTCGAACGGAATGCCGAGCTCCAGCAGTGTCCAGCGCACGCGCGCCGAGCGCGTCGGCTGCAATTCGTAGAGGACAATCGTCATGGGTTCTTCTCCTTGATGGAGGACATCAGCGGGACTCGGAGCCCGATGCGTCACGCACGGCCGTACTCACGGAGGCGTCGCCGGTCTTCGCGTAGGCGAGCGCTTCCACGATCAGCCCATCGCGCAGGCGCATTAGGGTGACTCCACGGACGGATTGCGAGAGGCCGGGACCAAAGTGATAGCGCCAGCGAATGTTCGCGCGATCGCCGAAGACCACAACGTCTTCCACTGCGAACGCGCCGTCCCTGTTGTTGGCCAGGTTCGTCCAGAACTTCAGGTTGTCGGCGCGTCCGACGACTCGAGTGCCATTGGGCGCGGGCTCCACACTCTCCATGACGCAGTCTTCGGCGATCAGATCTTCAAGCAGGGATGCGTCGTGTCGCTGGAAGGCCTGGTTGAATCGGTCGATGACCTCCGAGGTCCGGGATGGCTGCGTGTTCATCGCATCTACCCCAATGTGACTAGGCTGGTCACCGGTCGTCGGCTGTTGCGCCGGCGCCGGTACCGACGTCGATAGCGCAATTGCCAATAGAGCTGCGGCTTTCATGGTCATCCTTCTCGAGGTCCGGAGTGCCTGCATGTTCATCGCATGTACCTCAACGTGACTGGGCTGATTCATCGCCGGTCGGGTGCGTACATTTGGAACGCGAGCCGCCGGCCCGAGAAGAGTGTGTCGAGGCGCGCTCGCCAGGAATTGATCTGGAGTCCGGAGTTCTTTGCACGAAGTGTCGTCGCAAGAACCGCTCGATGCCGATCGGAATGGGTCGGAGTGAAGAGGCGCCTCGATGCCGCAATTGCGGCCGCCAGCGAGGCGCTCAATGGATGATCACCCGGAGCGCGCGAATATCGACTGCAGATCGTTCTCGCAGGAGGGCGGGCACGATTGAGTCGAGGTGTCTATTCGGGCCCCCATTTCCGACATTCGGCTCCAATCAAACGGGCGGTAGCTTGATGCTAAATCCACATCAGGATTGCCGGGTGATAAGGTCAATGTTTCAAATGTTTTTCGTCGCCGCGCTCGCACTCATCGGCTTT
>JBOHZJ010000274.1:0-9800 GCA_050738395.1 Steroidobacter sp. | reverse complement strand
GAGCATGCATGAGATGTTCGTGCAGACCGAAATGTGATGGCGACCGACCGGCCGCGTCTCGAACATCGAATAGAACGTCGCAACCTCGTACACCTGAATGGCGGGCAATCCGAGGTACTCCGCGACGGCGTCCATCGACTCGCGCGTAAGATAGCCGCCAGCGTCATGCTGAACCGCGCGCAGAGCCGCTATCACGGCGGAACGCCTGCGATCCGCCGGAAATTTGGTGAGCCAATGATCGATCTCGTGCTTCGCATGTTCGGATAGCACGCTGCTCTTGCTGGTCGTCTCGCTCACCGATCTATTTCCCCGAATACGATGTCCTGCGTGCCGATTACCGCGACAACGTCCGCGAGCAGGTGGCCCTTCACCATTTCTTCGAGCGACGCGAGGTGCGGGAATCCCGGCGCGCGACACTTCAGCCGATACGGCTTGTTCGCGCCGTCGGATACCAGGTACACGCCAAATTCGCCCTTGGGCGCTTCCACCGCGGCGTAAGTCTCACCTTCCGGCGCGCAGTATCCTTCGGTGAACAGTTTGAAGTGGTGAATGAGCGCTTCCATATCGCCTTTCATCTCTTCGCGATCGGGCGCAGCGACCTTGTGGTCCGACGTCATCACCGGGCCGGGGTTGTTCTTCAGCCAGTCGATGCACTGGCGGACGATGCGATTCGCCTGCCGCATCTCTTCAATACGCACCAGATAGCGGTCGTAGCAATCGCCGTGTACGCCGACTGGAATGTCGAAGTCCATGCGGTCGTACACCTCGTACGGCTGCTTCTTGCGCAAATCCCACTCAACGCCAGAGCCCCGCAGCATCGGCCCCGTGAAGCCGAGCTGCAGTGCGCGTTCCGGCGACACGACGCCGATGTTGACGGTGCGCTGCTTCCAGATGCGGTTGTCGGTCAGCAGCGTTTCGTATTCATCGACCGCGGCGGGAAAACGGTCGGTGAAGTCCTGGATGAAGTCGAGAAGACTTCCCGTGCGACGTTCATTCAGCTTGTCGACGTCCTTCTGCGAACGCCACTTGGACGGCTGATATTTCGGCATCGTCTCCGGCAGATCGCGATACACCCCGCCCGGACGATAGTACGTCGCGTGCATGCGCGTGCCGGAGACCGCCTCGTAGCAGTCCATCAGATCCTCGCGCTCGCGGAAGCAGTACAAAAAGACGGTCATCGCCCCAATATCGAGGCCATGCGCACCGAGCCACATCAGATGGTTCAGGATGCGCGTGATCTCATCGAACATCACGCGAATGTACTGAGCGCGCAACGGCGGCGTCAGTCCCAGCAATTTTTCGATCGCGAGCACATACGCATGCTCGTTGCACATCATCGAAACGTAGTCGAGCCGATCCATGTACCCGATCGATTGATTGAACGGCTTCGACTCGGCGAGCTTCTCCGTCGCGCGATGCAGGAGTCCGATGTGCGGATCGGCTTTCTGAATGACTTCCCCTTCGAGCTCCAGCACCAGGCGCAGCACGCCGTGCGCGGCGGGGTGCTGTGGACCGAAGTTCAGCGTGAAGTTATGAATCTCAGCCACGGCTGCCCGCCTCTACGTGTGCGCCTACCGGCACGTCCTTCAGCTCCGGTTCGTAGCGATTGTCCTCGCGGATGACGCGCGGTACGAGCGTGCGCGGCTCGATGCTCACGGGCTGATACACGACGCGCCCCTTCGCGACGTCGTACTTCACTTCCACGTTGCCGATGAGCGGGAAATCCTTGCGGAACGGATGACCGATGAAGCCATAGTCCGTGAGAAGCCGCCGCAGATCGGGATGACCATTGAAGAGAATGCCGAACAGGTCGAACGCTTCGCGCTCGAACCAGTTCGCCGAAGCCCACACACCGTTGACCGAATCGATGACCGGCGGCTCGCCCTCGGAGGCAAAGCTGCGCAGACGCACACGCCAGTTATTGCTGATCGACAGCAGTTGGTACACGACTGCGAAGCGCGCCGCCTTCGGTTCAGACGCCGTTTCACGAATTCGATCCACGCCGCGACTGAACCCCCGCACTGTCGAACTGTTGGTGCTCCACTCGTCGCGACCGTAGTCCAGATAATCGATGCCCGCGAGGTCAATCAGCTGTTCGAAGCCGAATTGGGAATCGTCGCGCAGCTCGCGGCAGACGGCGACAAGATCCGCCGCCCGAACTTCGTAGCCCAGATCGCCCGGACGCGAGGGCAGCAGGCTGAGCTGCTCGCCGAAGCGCGCTGCGACTCTCGAGGCCAGTGTCTCGGTGCGTGAGGTCATCAGAAAACTTAGCGAGCGATCGTGCTCGTGCGCCGGATCTTGTTCTGCAATTGCAGAATGCCATAGAGCAGCGCCTCGGCCGTCGGCGGACAGCCCGGCACATAGACGTCGACCGGTACGATGCGATCGCAACCGCGCACGACCGCATAGGAGTAGTGATAGTAGCCGCCGCCGTTCGCGCAGGACCCCATCGAGATAACCCAGCGCGGCTCCGGCATCTGGTCGTATACCTTGCGCAGCGCCGGCGCCATCTTGTTGACGAGCGTACCGGCGACAATCATGACGTCGGACTGCCTCGGGCTCGGGCGAAACACAACGCCGAAACGGTCGAGGTCATAGCGAGCGGCGCCTGCATGCATCATCTCGACTGCACAGCACGCAAGACCGAACGTCATGGGCCACATCGAGCCGGTGCGAGCCCAGTTGACGACTGAATCGAGCGTCGTCGTGACAAAACCACGCTGAGTAGGTGCGATGTCAGGACTTTCGGCGGTCGGAGCGGTCAATCCCATTCAAGCGCTCCTTTCTTCCACTCGTAGATGAAGCCGACGACGAGTATCAGCAGGAACACGCCCATCGCAGCGAGCCCAACCATCCCGGTCTGATCGAGCGACACTGCCCAGGGAAACAGGAACGCGATTTCAAGATCAAAGACGATGAAGAGAATCGCGACGAGGTAATAACGCACGTCGAACTTCATGCGCGAATCGGAGAACGCCTCGAAGCCGCATTCGTACGATGACAGCTTCTCTGCATCAGGCCGGTGCGGGCCGAACAGAAATCCAAGACCCATCAGCACGGCGCCGAGAACGCCGGCGACGCCAAGAAAAATCAGAATAGGTACATAGTTCTGCAACATCGCGTGATTCACGACGCCTCAGGCGCGACCGCCTAATAATGTTCCGGCGAAAAAATACTCAATAGGCATGGTCTTGCGGTCATCGACTCCCTGATCTCAGGGAGAGTCGACCTGTTCGGCTGAAAATTTTCCGCCGCAGGGTCGGCGCCGGGCGCGCATTGTAACAGGACGTTGCGGCGCGGTAAGGGGTAGGACGCATCCGACCACGGATGATCTGGAGAACATCGTTCACCGCGACCAGGTCACTCGGAAACGCATTCGGTAGGCGGCGCGCTCAATGAGAGAGAAGCGAAGTACGCTGAGACACGTAAGACGTGCAGAGTATCCGTGTGTCATCTCGGGCTGCTGCGTTTCAGTTCCAAGCGACACTGAAGCGAGTCCCTTCCCTTCGGCTCAACAGAATGAATCGGAGAGAGACAGGTATCGGCGGGAAAAGAAAAATTCCGTCGTACGGCGTACGCGGGATCGATCTTGAGAGTCACGTGGCGCCGAAGGGATTCCGGATCAGCAAGCCCACGGGTGAGCATCTGATCTCCCGTACTTTTATCCTGAGCCGCCCGGAGGGAAGAGCAGCAGGAGAGAAAAAGAGTTGGTGCGGATGAGAGGACTCGAACCTCCACGGATTGCTCCACTAACCCCTCAAGCTAGCGTGTCTACCAGTTCCACCACATCCGCACGAAAACCGCTTTCTGCAATCGCTTATTGTCCGTCGTCGTCCGTCGTCGGCGTAGAGGGCGCCTCGACAGGTTCATCGACCGACTGAGTTGCGCCCGGCGCAGGCGGCAGGCCGAGTGTCTCATCCTGGGCCTCGGCGGGCGTTTGCACCCGATCGATCACGCTCTTCGGCGCTTCGGGTGCGCGCCCACCCATGTAGGCAAGCGTCAGGCTGGTCGCAATAAACAGCGCCGCCAGCGTAGCGGTCGTGCGCGACAGGAACGACGCCGAACCGCGTGCGCCAAAAACTGTTCCAGAAGCGCCTGCACCGAACCCCGCACCCGCGTCAGCGCCTTTGCCACGCTGCAGCAGCACCAAGGCGACGATGCCGGAGGCGACCAATACGTGAAATACGATCGTCGCTGTATGTAACCAGTTCATGCCGATTCAGACCCGTGTACGCAAGTGTGGCGCTCAGTGCGCCTGCGCTGCTGCGCAAATTTTCAAGAACTCATCCGCCTTCAGAGAGGCGCCGCCGATCAAACCGCCGTCGACGTCCGGCATTGCGAAAATCTCGCGCGCGTTGGCGGCCTTTACACTTCCGCCATACAGCACCCGAAGTTCGGCCGCGATCTTAGCATCCCGCGCTGCAACCTCGGCCCGGATGTGCGCATGCACTTCCTGCGTCTGTGCAGGCGTTGCGTTCTTGCCCGTGCCGATCGCCCAGACCGGCTCGTATGCGACCAGGGCCTGCTTCATCGCCCGAACCCCGGCAAGATCCAGAACGGCTGCCAGCTGTCGCGAGACGACCTGCATCGTCTGACCACGTTCGCGTTCATCGAGGGTTTCCCCGACGCACAGAATCGGCCTGAGCCCGTGCGACTGTGTGGCCAGGAATTTTCGAGCCACGAGCGCGTCGTCTTCCTTGTTCAGGGAGCGGCGCTCTGAATGCCCGACGATGACGTGCGTGCAGCCGACGTCCTTGAGCATGCCCGCCGACACTTCCCCTGTGAACGCGCCAACCGGCTCCGCGCTCGTCGACTGCGCCCCAAGGGCGATACTCGAAGACTTCAGGAGCCGCGACGTTTCCCATAGATAGACGAACGGCGGACACACTGCGATTTCGGCCGCCGGCTGACCGGGCAATCCCAGCAGCAGACCTTCGATGAGTTCAGCGTTCTCCGCGCGCGTTCCATGCATTTTCCAGTTACCGGCGATAAAAGGCCGCCGCATCGCACTACCTCAAGTCAGCAACAGCCACGGCGTTACACGCTCGATACGCAACAACGCCCCCTGCGAAGGGCGCGGAAGCTTATCGATGCAACCGCGCGAATGCAATTCATTGGAGCACATCAGCCGGAGGCCGCAGAAGGAGCGCTCAGAGAGCTCCGCCCGTCGCTGAATGCCAGCCGCCGACCGCGTCCAGGTCAGGCCGCTTGTGCTGCGGAGGCCACGCAAACCGCCAGATCCTTCGCCAGTTCACGTACGAGTTTTTCGTCGATTCCCTCGACCATGACCCGAATGACGGGCTCGGTGCCCGACGGACGCAGGACAATTCGCCCCGATCCGCCCAGCCGCGCTTCAGCGCGCGCGACCGCTTCCTGAATCAACGGAGAACTTGCCGGATCGATTCGCGCCGCGACGCGCACATTCTCGAGCACCTGCGGATACTTCAGCATCGGCGCGGCGAGTTCCGCGAGACTCCGGGCGGTGCGTTTCATGATCGCAAGCACCTGCAAGGCGCTGATCAGTGCGTCGCCGGTCGTGGTGCGATCCAGACACAAGAGATGCCCCGACGTTTCACCGCCCAGCGTACCGCCGCTCTCCTTGAGCAGCTCCAGCACGTAACGATCGCCCACCTTCGCGCGTTTGAACGTGATGCCCTCTTTCGCCAACGCGTGCTCCAGTCCGAGATTGCTCATGACCGTGCCGACGACGGGGCCGTGCAGGTCCTTTTGCTCGTGACGGGCGCGGGCGATGATGTAGAGGAGCTGATCGCCGTCTACAGTGCGGCCCAGATGATCGACCATGACGAGCCGATCGCCGTCCCCATCGAGTGCGATGCCGCAGTGCGCCTGAACGCCGGGCACCGTGAGCTGCAGTAATTCAGGCGAAGTAGAACCGCAATTCAGATTGATGTTGCGGCCGTTGGGTGAGCAACCGATCGGCACGATCTCCGCGCCCAGGTCCGCAAGGATCCGCGGACCGACCTTGTAGCCGGCGCCGTTTGCACAATCGATGACGACCTTGAATCCGGCGAGATCGAGACCCGGAACGGTCGAGATACAGAATTCCTGATAGCGCACACGCGACTTGTCGACGCGCACGGCGCGGCCGAGTTCGCCGGAATTGCGCGTCACCGGCGGTTCGCCCAGATGCTGCTCGATCTGCGACTCGATTTCGTCCGAGAGCTTGCCGCCGTTGCGGTCGAAAAACTTGATGCCGTTGTCCTCGTACGGATTATGCGAGGCGCTGATTACGACGCCGAAGTCGCACTCAAAGCGGGTCGTCAGATAGGCAATGCCGGGCGTCGGCAGCGGGCCCATCAGCATGACGTTCACACCGGACGCGACGAATCCCGCTTCGAGCGCGGACTCGAACATGTAGCCCGATAGGCGTGTGTCCTTGCCGACCAGCACCGTACCGCCCTTGGGGGCGAGTACACGAGCAGCCGAACTTGCGAGTTTCAACGCAAAATCGACGGTGAGCGGATGCTCCCCGACGCGGCCCCTGACGCCGTCCGTTCCGAAGTATTTTCGAGTCACGCCTGATCTCCCCTATTAAAGTGAATCGTGACTGATGACTCGTGAATAGTCAGACGTCGCCTTCGGTCCCTCAGGCGGCGCCTGCAGTCCGGCTCCGGCCAGTCACAATTCAAGAGTCACTACTCACATCGTTCGATAGCCTGCATCACGCAAGGCTGCAGCGACTTTCACCGCATCGACCGTCTCGCGGACATCATGTGCTCGCACGATGCTCGCGCCCGCAAGCACAGCCGCAGCAGCAACCGCAAGGCCGCCCGCCAGTCGCTCCTCCACGGCGCGACCGAGCAATGCCCCAAACATCGATTTGCGCGACACGCCGATCAGCACCGGCAACTGCAGATCGACGAGTGCAGGCACTGCAGCCAGCAGCACAAGATTGTGATCAAATCGTTTTCCGAAGCCGATGCCCGGATCGATCGCCAGCCGATCGCCGGAAATGCCGGCTTCAGCACATGCAGTGCTCCGGGCCACGAGAAATCCGCGCACCTCGCCCACGACATCAGTGTAGTGCGGCTCGCTCTGCATTGTGCGGGGTTCGCCCCGCATGTGCATCAGACAAATGGCCGCGTTGCTGCGCGCAGCAACCTCGAGCGCTCCTGGCTCCTGCAACGCGCGCACGTCATTGATCATGCTCGCACCTGCATGCAGTGCAGCCGCCATCACACTGGGCTTGCTCGTATCGACAGAAACTGGAACGTCGATACGTCGAGCGAGTGCTTCTATGACAGGGGTTACGCGCCGAATTTCCTCCTCAGCGGGCACTGCGTGCGCACCGGGCCGGGTCGACTCTCCGCCAACGTCGATTATCCCGGCGCCCTCCTCCACCATTCTCAGCGCATGGCTTACGGCGCAATCGAAATCTCCATACTCGCCGCCGTCAGAAAATGAATCGGGCGTGACATTGAGAATGCCCATCACCACGGGACGCGACAGATCGAGGGTGTGGGAGCCGCAGCGGAGCAACATGATGTCTGACTAACCGGCTAAATGCCGAGTCGGCATGAAAAAGGGCCCGACGCTTACGCTCGGGCCCTCTCTGGTTCTGGCCAGCATGCCAGTTGGCCTGCAGGCAAGTCGCCCTCCGCTCAGTGCTGGCTCGCCGGCTTGCCGATCGGCGTCTCGGGCGCTTCGCGATCGCGGCTCTTGCCGCCGAGCGTCGGCGTCGTGGTGTCATCCCAGCCCGCTGGCGGTTTCGGCTCACGGCCCTCCATGATGTCCTTGATCTGCCCTTCGTCGATCGTCTCGTACTTGATCAACGCCTCGGACATCTTGTGCAACCTGTCCAGGTTCGTCTCGAGGATATTCTTGGCGCGTTGATAGTTGCTGTCGATCAGCCGCCGCACTTCCTCGTCGATCGCATGCGCGGTGACGTCCGACACCTGCTTGTGCTGGGTCACCGAACGACCCAGGAACACCTCGCCCTGATCCTCGGTATATGTCAGCGGACCAAGCCGATCCGACAGGCCCCACTTGGTGACCATGTTGCGTGCGATTTCAGTCGCACGCTCGATGTCGTTCGACGCGCCCGTGGTCACGGATTCGGGCCCGAAGATCATCTCCTCGGCCATGCGCCCGCCGAACAATGTCGTGATCCGGCTCTCGAGGCGTCGCTTGCTCGTGCTGTACCGATCACTCT
The DNA here is from genome assembly GCA_050738395.1 of Steroidobacter sp. Classification (GTDB taxonomy): domain Bacteria; phylum Pseudomonadota; class Gammaproteobacteria; order Steroidobacterales; family Steroidobacteraceae; genus Steroidobacter. Next base: position 1,627 of record JBOHZJ010000274.1, on the reverse strand, counting down.
CCGGCAGAAACATCGTCACGCCCAACGCACGTCCGCGCGGAATAATCGTGACCTTGTAGACCGGATCGTGCTCAGGCACGGACAGGCCGACGATAGCGTGGCCCGCTTCGTGATAGGCGGTAAGCTTCTTCTCCTGCTCGTCCATGACCATGGAGCGCCGCTCGGCGCCCATCATAATCTTGTCCTTCGCGCGTTCGAACTCTTCCATGGTCACCGTGCGACGATTCGCCCGCGCGGCAAACAATGCTGCTTCGTTGACGAGGTTCGCCAGATCCGCGCCGGAGAATCCGGGCGTGCCGCGCGCAATGATCTGCGGCTTGACGTCTTCGGCGAGCGGCAGCTTGCGCATGTGAACTTTCAGAATCTGCTCGCGACCGCGCACGTCGGGCAGCGGCACGACGACCTGGCGGTCGAAGCGGCCCGGGCGCAGCAGCGCCGGATCGAGCACGTCGGGCCGGTTGGTGGCTGCAATCACGATGACGCCTTCAGTGCCCTCGAAACCGTCCATTTCGACCAGCAACTGGTTGAGCGTCTGTTCACGTTCGTCGTGCCCGCCGCCGAGGCCCGCGCCGCGATGCCGGCCGACCGCGTCAATTTCATCGATGAAGATAATGCACGGCGCATGCTTCTTCGCCTGATCGAACATATCGCGCACGCGTGATGCGCCGACGCCGACAAACATCTCGACGAAGTCGGATCCCGAAATCGTGAAAAACGGCACCTTCGCTTCACCGGCGATGGCTCGAGCCAGCAAGGTCTTGCCCGTACCCGGCGAACCGACCATCAGCACGCCGCGCGGAATCTTGCCGCCGAGCCGCTGGAACTTGCCTGGGTCCTTGAGGAATTCGACGATCTCGACGACTTCCTCCTTGGCTTCATCGACGCCCGCTACATCGGCGAACGTAACCTGCACCTGGTCTTCGCCCAGCAGCCGCGCGCGACTCTTCCCAAAGGACATGGCTCCACGCCCGCCCGCGCCGCCCTGCATCTGGCGCATGAAGTACACCCAGACCGCGATCAACAGCAGGATCGGGAATGAAGAGATGAACAACTGCATCAGGAAGGACTGACGCTCAGGCGCCGCGGCGCTGAACTTCACGTCGGACTCGAGCAGCGTGCCGATGAGCTCCGAGTTGTCCGTTTCCGGGTTGTAGACGGTGAACTGTTCACCATTCGAACGCACGCCTTTCAGAACGTTGTGCTTGAAGGTGACCTCGGTGATGCCGCCGTCCTTCACCTGCTCGAGGAACGTCGAATACGGGATTTCCTGAACCGCCCCGGATCGCGCGCTGAAGTTGCTCACGACCGTGGCGACGACCACGGCGATGACGATCCAGAGGACGATGTTCTTGGCTAGGTCGTTCAAAATCCATTCCTCAGATTGGGAGGCCCGCAGGCCCGACGGCGGGATCGGCGCAGCGTAATGCCGGAATGACGCTTGCCGCCGGGGCCGCCGGGGCAGGAAGTGTGGAAAAGCGCCCGATCGACACTACTACAACCGGGTCCGGCAAAGCCACAGAAGCCGTTACAGGTAGCGGTTTGCCGTCCATCACGATTTAAAGTGGCGCGCCAGCAGATAAAGTTCCGGACTGCGCTGCCGCGAGGCCGGCGGCTTGCGAACCTTGAC
>JBOHZJ010000273.1:0-4464 GCA_050738395.1 Steroidobacter sp. | reverse complement strand
CGCAACTGACGAACCTTCTGCCCGACGTCCGCATCGATCACTTCGCCGCGACCGCGGACCTTCAGCAGTTCGTGGGCGAGGTTCAGCGCAGCCATCACGGCCACGCGATCGAGCCCGACGATGTTGCCGGCGTCGCGGATCTCACGCATTTTTGCATTGAGATGCTCCGCGGAATCGAGCAGTTCGGATCGCTCTTCGGGCAGACATGCGACCTGGTACTCCTTCTCGAGGATCCTGACGCTGACCCGCACCATGCGATCTGTCATGCACTGTGCTCCATCGCCTTGAGTCGACCGATCATCGCCTAGACGCGGGCCCGCACCTGCTCGTTCTTCTGCAGAAGCGTGGCGCGCTCGGTCATCATGGAATCCTGACGCTGCCGCAGCGCGCGATTCTCTTCCCGCAACTGGGCGACCATCGCGACCAGTTCGTCAAGCCGCGCTCCGAGCTGCTTCAGTTCCTGCTCGACCGATGCTTTGGTGTGGGACTCGCTCATGCGACCGATTATGCGGGCGACCCCGCAGAGGGTCAAACGAGTCACATGCGGCGAAGGCTGGAGCGAGTGCTAACATAACAGCGATGCTGCAGGTCACATTTCCCGAGATCGCGCGTGTGCTCGAAATCCTGAGCGCGACGATACCGGCGGCCGAGAGTCACGGCTGCTTGTGCGGTGCGCTGTGCACGACGCCGCACTACCCATTCGATCGATGGCTGGAAGAAATTGTCCCGCAGGTCGAGGAAGCGAGCGAACAGGACCGGCATGCGCTCAATCTGCTGTTCACCGATAGCGTCAACGCTCTGCAAGGCGATCAGATGGAGTTCGAACCGCTCCTGCCTGATGACGATGCGCCCCTCGAGCAACGAGCAACCGCGCTCTCGCAATGGTGTCAGGGATTCCTCTATGGGCTCGCCTCGGGTCGACCCCTGCGGCCACAAGAGCTTCCGCCCAACGTCGAGGAGATTCTTCGCGACCTCACGCACATTGGTCGTGCAACCGTGGATGCCGGCGGCAGTGGAGAGGAAGAGGAAGAAGCGTATAGCGAGGTGGTCGAGTACGTACGCGCCGGCGTCCAGCTCGTCCATGACGAACTCGCCGAAGCCCGCCATGCCGACGCGTTCGAAGTCGCCCCGCCTGACGACGCTCAATTGAATTGAACTGAATCGCATGCGAAAAGACGAATTCGCTCGCCGCCGCCGGCAGCTCATGAAGCTTATGGGGAAAGGCGGCATCGCGATTCTTCCCGCCGTGCCGGAGAAGTCGCGCAACAACGACGTTCTCTATCACTACCGTCCAGACAGCGACTTCTTCTATCTGACCGGGTTTAGCGAGCCGGAGGCGGTCGCGGTGCTCGTTCCAGGGCGTCCGCAGGCAGAGTATGTCCTCTTCGTGCGAGACCGGGATCCAACCCGTGAAACCTGGGACGGCCGTCGCGCCGGACCCGAGGGCGCAACGCGCGATTACGGCGCCGACGATGCATTTCCGATCAGCGATATCGACGACATCCTTCCGGGGCTCATGGAGAACTGCTCCCGCGTGTACTACACGATGGGTTTGCACCAGGAGTTCGATCAGCGCGTGATCGGCTGGGTCAATGGGCTGAAGTCACAGGCGCGCACCGGTGTGCAGCCGCCGCAGGAGTTCGTTGCGCTGGATCACTTCCTGCACGACATGCGTCTGTTCAAATCGCGGCCGGAGCTCGACGCGATGCGCCAGTCCGCGCGCATCGCGGCCGCGGCGCACAAACGTGCGATGCGATTCACGCGCCCAGGGCGCATGGAATACGAGGTGATGGCTGAGTTGCTGCATGAGTTCCGGCGCAGCAATGCCGATATCTCCTATCACCCGATCGTGGGCGGCGGAGCCAACGGCTGCATCCTGCACTACCACGAGAATTCTGAAGTGCTGAAGGATGGCGATCTGCTGCTGATCGACGCCGGCTGCGAATACGAGTTGTACGCCTCCGACATCACGCGCACCTTCCCGGTCAGCGGGTGCTTCAAACCGGAGCAACGCGCGATCTATGAGGTGGTGCTGGAGGCGCAATACGCCGCCATCAGCAAGACGCAGCCTGGCAATCACTGGAACGAGGCGCACGACGCCGCGGTGAAAGCGATCACGCAGGGTCTGGTGAAACTCGGTCTACTGAAGGGCAGGGTTCCAAACCTGGTCCGCGATGGTGAGTATCGAAAATTCTTCATGCATCGCACCGGTCACTGGTTGGGCATGGACGTGCATGACGTCGGCGACTACAAGATTGGCGACCAGTGGCGTGTGCTCGAGCCGGGCATGGTGATGACCGTCGAGCCGGGCATCTACATTCCTGCCGGCACGAAGGGCGTCGCCAGGCGATGGTGGAATATTGGCGTCAGAATCGAAGATGACGTCGCCGTCACCCGGGACGGCAATGAAGTGCTGACCGCCGGGCTCATCAAGGAGCCCGATGCGATCGAGAAGTGGATGAGAGGATGAGGCCGGCTGTTAGTCTGTAGCCGGAGCCAGAATCGACACCGATATGCACTCACGAGATCCCGGCGCCTCTGGCGATGGACTACGGACTACGGACTACGGATCGAATGTCTCCGTCGATGTCGCGATTGCCGGCGGCGGTCTGGTTGGTGCAAGCCTCGCGCTCGCATTGGCGCAACTCGACCTGAAGGTAGCATTGATCGAAGCCAGCCCGTTCGGCGCCGCCGGCCAGCCGAGCTTCGATGATCGTACGACCGCTTTGTCGAATGGTAGTCGGCGGATCTTTGAAGCCCTCGGAGTCTGGTCGCGGATTGAACGTGACGCGACCGCGATCCGGCGCATTCACGTCTCGGATCAGGGACGCTTCGGCTTCGCGCGCATCAACGCGGAGGAGCAGGGGCTCGCCGCTCTCGGCTACGTCGTCGCCAATCGAGTGATGGGCGCCGGACTGTGGCGACGCCTGCAGGAAGAGTCGATCTTCGTGGTCGCGCCGGCCAGAGTGAAGGGGATGACGCTCACAGGCGATCATCAGCGTATCGAATGCGACCGCGGCGCGGACGGCGTCTCGTACATCGAGGCGAAGCTCGCCGTCGCAGCGGATGGCGCGCGATCGACGCTGCGCGAAGCCGCCGGCGTCGGCGCGAGCACGTGGAGTTACGACCAGGTCGCGCTCGTTTCAAATGTTTTTACACAACGATTCCACAATCATGTGGCGTATGAACGCTTCACCGCGTCCGGGCCGATCGCTTTGCTGCCGATGTCCGAGGGTCGCCTGGGATTGATCTGGACGTTTGCGCCGGACGCCGCATCGCAGGCGGCCGCGCTGCCGGACGAGGCGTTTCTCGCACGCCTGCAATCCGAGTTCGGCTTCCGTCTTGGGCGATTCACGCGCGTCGGCGCCCGCCAGCTGTATCCGCTGGCGCTGGCGCGTTCCGACGAACACATCGCCCAGCGCCTTGCTGTCGTCGGCAATGCAGCGCAATCCCTGCACCCGATCGCGGGACAGGGATTCAACCTCGGTCTGCGCGACGCGGCAAGCCTGGCGGAAGTTCTCGCTGACGGCCGCGCGCAAAGTTCAGACGCTTTCGATCCGGGCGACGGCCTCTGGCTCAATCACTATCGAGAATGGCGTGAAGCGGATCGACAGCGCATCGTTCGCTTCACTGATGGACTGGTCCGCCTGTTCACTCAACCGTTTGGTCCGGCGAAACTGGTGCGAAATATCGGCATGCTCGCATTCGATCTGATGCCGGCGGCGAAGGATGCGCTCTCGCAACTTTCGCTCGGCGCCGCCGGCAAGGTTCCGCGTTTGGCGCGCGGTGCACCGCTGACGTGAGCGTCGCTAAGCGCAGTCGCCTCTTCACCAGTAATGGCTACTGATCATTTCTCACCATGCGCCCCGACTTCCACATCCTGATCATCGGCGGCGGCATGGTCGGCGCCTGCGCCGCGGCGCTCGCGGCGTCCACTCGCGAACTGGCCGATTTGCGAATCGCCGTATTGGAAGCGCGCCCCCCGACTGCGCCGCCGCCGGACGATGACGTTGAGCTGCGGGTTTCTGCGGTTTCGCGGGCCTCCGAGCGTATCCTCTCCGCAGTCGATGCCTGGCGTCTGATTCCATCGCGGCATCTTTCACCATACACGGACATGAACGTATGGGACGCGGAAGTGAAGCCGCGCTCGGCAGGGTCGATCCACTTCTCAGCGAGCGCGTCCAGCGAGCCCAATCTCGGTCACATCGTCGAGAACCGTCGGGTGCAATGGGCTCTATACGACTGCGCAGCGTTTCGTAATCGTGTGACCGTCCTGTCCGCGGAACTGACGGCGCTTGAGTTCGGACGGGATCAGGCGACTGCGACGCTGGCGGATGGGCGCCGGATTTCCGCCTTGCTGATGATTGGGTCGGACGGCGCGAACTCCCTCAGTCGCAAGCTCGCGGGCATCGAGGCCGGCGGATGGGAATACGATCAGCATGCGTTCGTGACTCACGTTCGCAC
>JBOHZJ010000272.1:0-6601 GCA_050738395.1 Steroidobacter sp. | reverse complement strand
AAGATCCGCGCCTCCTGCTGCGCCCAGTCCACCTCCAACGCCGGCTCCGGAAGTCAATCCGGCTCTGGCTCTGGTTCATCATCATCCAGTGCGTTCAGGTCAGCGCGTGTATGCGCGCAATCGCGATCTCATCGTGACCACTGCAGTCGGCGCCGGCGCGGAAGTGATGGCCGACGGCTGCGTCCATATCTACGGCTCATTGCGCGGTCGTGCGCTCGCCGGCGCGCGCGGCGAAACGGCCGCGCGCGTGTTCTGTCAGGAGTTCAACGCCGAACTCGTGTCCATCGCCGGCGTGTTCCGCGTGTTCGAAACCATACCGTCCGAGCTCGCAGGCAAGCCCGTGCAGGCGTGGCTCGACGGCGAGGATCTCCACTTCACCCGCATTGGCGCCTAGTCCACCCAGGAGGCACCCAGCATGTCCGCTATCGCCACAGATTCGCCGCCGTCGGTTGTCGTTCAACCTTCTGGAGCTCAGAAATTGGCTGAGATCATTGTTGTCACCTCGGGCAAGGGCGGCGTCGGCAAGACGACGACCTCCGCGAGCCTCGCCTGCGGCCTTGCCCGCCGCGGCAAGAAAGTCGCCGTGATCGATTTCGATATCGGTCTGCGCAATCTCGACCTCATCATGGGTTGCGAACGGCGCGTGGTGTACGACTTCGTGAATGTGATTCAGGGCGACTGCACGCTCAAGCAGGCCCTGATCAAGGACAAACGACTCGAGACGTTGTTCGTGCTCGCCGCTTCGCAGACGCGCGACAAGGAAGCGCTGTCGATTGACGGTGTGCGCCGCGTACTCGACGAGCTCAGCGGCGAGGGATTCGACTACATCATCTGCGATTCGCCCGCGGGCATCGAGAAGGGCGCGCACCTCGCGATGTACTTCGCCGACCGCGCGGTCGTTGTGGTGAACCCGGAAGTATCTTCAGTGCGCGATTCCGATCGCATCCTCGGACTGCTCGCGAGCAAGACGCAGCGCGCTGAGAAAGACACGGGCTCGATCAAGGAGCATCTGCTGCTCACCCGGTACAGCCCGAGCCGCGTGGCGGCGGGTGAAATGATGAGCGTCGAGGACGTGAAGGAAATCCTCGGCATCGACGTCGTGGGCGTCGTGCCCGAGTCGCCCGATGTGCTCGCCGCATCGAACGCCGGCACGCCGGTGATTCTGAACGATGACAGCGATGTGTCTCGCGCCTACGAGGATGCGGTCAGCCGATTGCTCGGCGACACAGTCGCACTACGCTTCGTCGACGAACCGAAGAAGGGCATCCTGGCCCGCATCTTTGGAGGCTGACCATGGGATTGCTCGCATTCTTCCGCCGCACCCCGCCGACCGCCAACCTCGCCAAGGAGCGCCTGCGAATCATCGTCGCCCAGGAACGCAGCAATCGCAGCGGCCCCGACTACCTGCCGCTCCTGCGCCGCGAACTGCTCGAAGTCATTCGCAAATACGTCAACGTCGATCCCGAAGCGATCCAGATCAACCTCGAAAAAGAAGAGGGCCACGACTTCCTGGAACTCTCTGTCGCGTTACCGGAGAAGACCAGCGCAACAGCGCTTCGCGCAACCTCATCCTAGCTCTCCCTTCTTCGCCTCTCCGCAAGGAAAGGGCGCGGAGGCTCTTCGCCTCTCCCTCCAGGGAGAGGCGAAGTACGGGTGAGGGGCGCTCTTCGCCTCTCCCTCCAGGGCGCCGCTCCTGCGCATCCGTGCGCCCGCGGCATTCGTGATCAACGGGAATCCCGCGGGACACGTCCGTGTGCAGCAGAGGCCGCGCACAGCGCGGGTGAGGGTCTATCGCTTCGCTCGCCAGAAATGAACCTGCATGGTTCGCGCCCGCGCGCTTCGTTATCATCAACGAAAATCGCGGATGGGGGTCCAGCTAATGCGAGCCAAGTGGTTCCTGATCGGAGGCGTCACCTTGATCGCCGTTCTCGGCGCCGCGACATGGGCCGGACGCGATACATACGCGTCGGCCCGCATCGGTGCGGCCTACGTAGCCAAACAAACATGTTCCTGCCTCTTCGTCGCGGGCCGGCCCGAGGAGTCCTGCAGGACTGATTACAACCCTGAGGACATGAAGCCGCTCACGCTGGAAGCAGCAGCCAGCAGCGTTACGGTCTCCACGCTCGGCGGCCTGGTCTCTGCAAAAGCAGAATTTCAGGAAGGCTTTGGGTGCCATCCGGTGAACTGAGGAAGCGTCGCCGACAAGCCTGTCGTCAGGCTTACCTGTTGTTGAAATCGGCATGGAAAAAAACGAGGGGATTGTCGTGCGAAGATCCACTGTTGTCGGGATCACACTGCTGTGTCTGACTGCCTCCGCTAACGCAGAACTCGTCCCGTTGCCGCCGCAAGCTGCGGACGCACCATGGCCTACGGTCGAGTGGCCAACCGCCACGCTCCCCACGGGCGTCGACGCCGATGCATTTCGCGCGGCGATGGATGATGCGTTCGAGAAGAAAACTGCCGGACTGGGTGAGACGCGTGAGGTCGTCATCATCCAGGGTGGACGGCTCGTGTATGAGCAATACGCGCCTGGCTATCAACCCGATACACGGCTCGTCTCGTGGTCGATGGCGAAGTCAGTGACGCAGGCGCTCGTCGGCGTCGCCGTCCAGCAGGGGCGAGTGAATCCAGATAGTCCGATGGGCAGTCCACATTGGGAGTCGAACGATCGCCGTGCACAAATCCCATGGCGAACCTGGTTGCAGATGACGGACGGCCAGCGCTATCTCGAGATCGAAGCGAAAACAATCGCCGATAGCGATGCATCGAGAAAGCTGTTCGGTCCCGGGCGTCTGGATGTTGCGCGCTACTGCGCCGACCTGCCGCTCATCCACGAGCCGGGCGCCCACTGGAACTATAACTCGTGCGGCATCGTGCTCACGGCGGATGCGCTCACTCGCACGATTGTCCCCAACCCTGCATCAGCGCAAGCACGCCGCGAAGCGATGATGGCGTGGATGCGCGAAAGTCTGTTCAACGTGATCGGTATGAACGCGCAGCCGGAGTTCGACGCCAGCGGACTCTTGTACGGCAGCGCGTTCGTCTATGCATCGGCGCGCGACTTCGCAAGGTTCGGCCTGCTCTATCTGCGCGACGGCGTATGGGAAGGACGCCGCGTGTTGCCAGAAGGTTGGGTGGATTACGCGCGCACGCCTGGAACAGGTGCGAACGCCGACATCTACGGTGCAGGCTGGTGGATCAACCCGCAGGAAGGTTCAGGACGTCCCTATCCAACGCGCATCGATGTGGGTCCGCTGCGCGATGCGTTCAGCGCACAGGGTTTCGAAGGCCAATACACACTGGTCGCGCCGTCGAAGGATCTCGTCATCGTGCGCATGGGGCTCACGCCCGAGAAGGACCTGCGAGGCGGTGCGCTTCGGGACTGGATGGGCCGCGTGGCGCGCGCGTTTCCGGCGATTGCGACGACAGAGTGAGCTGAGCGCTACGGTCGGACGCTCTCTGACTTGCCCCAGGGGCGTTGCGTCGAGAAGGACCGCGTCGAACACACTGCAGAGGTGGAGGCTACGACAGCTGCGTCACCGTCACCGAATAGCCATCCTGCAACACGGCGGATTGCGCGCCGAGCGCTCCGAGTGAGAGGCTGGCAGTGACGATGACAGCCGACAACACCATGCAAACGGCGCGTTGAGTGATGCGGCTGAACTCGGTGATGGCGAACATGACTTGTCTCCTGGTTGATCTGCAACGGCCGCGTTGCTGCGGCTTTGGGTCTTCTGATGCAATCCAATCGAGAATGGTTGCAGTCAGATTCAGTGTTAATCGATGAGCCGACGACGCAGTGCGGCGAACCGTGGGTCTCAGGGCGCATGCGCTCGAGAACGGCGCTGCACGACGCGCCGGCTACGCGTTCCTCGTCAAAGCAGCGATCGCCTGTTGCTCCATCGACTGAATGCCTACTGCGCCCATCGTGAGTCCGGCAGTGACGATGATGACGGCGAGCAGCATGCAGGCGGCGCTCTGAAATACGTTTCGGGACAGCTGTATCGCAAACATGGCGGTTCTCCTTCGGTTGGTGTCCAACATCACTTGGTGGACGCTCGCCAATACCATTGCAGCTCACGTGCCAATCGGTGATCGTTCGCCACACGCGACGATTTCCGCACGAAACCAACGTATGCAGCCCGAGTAAGGCCGCGGACGCAGCCGCAAAAAGACGCTGCTCAGGTGTCCGAACGTGTCCGCTGTCCGCCAATCAAGTGTCCACGTGTCCGCCACGGAGTGATCGTTCATGCCGGCAAAGAAGAAAAGCGCGCGCGTCAGGTTGGTGGAGAAGAAGGCGCCCAGGAAGGCCGCGACCGTAGCTACAGTCCTGAAGCTGCTCGAACGCAGGGGTGCGAAAGCGACGCGGGATGGAATGGCGCGCTACGGCATCGTCGCGCCGAAGGCATTCGGTGTGACGATGGGAGCGATGAAGCAGATCGCGAAGGGTATTGGACCGAATCACACACTTGCGCTCGCGCTGTGGGCGACCGAATGGTACGAAGCGCGCATGCTCGCGACGCTCATCGACGATCCGCTGCAAGTCACGTCCGCGCAGATGGATCAGTGGTGTCGTGACTTCGACAACTGGGCGATCTGCGACACCGCTTGCTTTGCGCTATTCGATCGCACGCCCCACGCGTGGCGCAAGGTCGAATCGTGGAGCAGGCATCAGGGTGAATTCCAGAAGCGCGCCGCGTTCGCGCTGCTCGCGTGTCTCGCGCTTCACAGGAAGGATGCAGATGATGCGGCGTTCATGAAACTGCTGCCGCTAATCGATCACGCCGCGAGCGACGAACGCAACTTCGTGAGGAAGGGCGCGAGTTGGGCGTTGCGCGCGGTTGGCGAACGCAGCCCTGCGCTGAACGCCGCCGCGGCCGCGATGGCGAGGCGACTCGCCGCGTCATCCGATGCAACGGAGCGTTGGCTCGGCAAGGACGCGCTGCGCGAACTCACGAGCGCCAAGGTCGCAAAACGAACTGCGAGGCGCGACGAGAAGAGAAAGGCGCCAGCCGTCGCAGGTTGAACCGACCGCTTCCTTAACTAGACCAGCACGATCTTGAACAACGCCGCCATGGGAGTCCGCGTCTTCTCCGCCTGTGGCTCGTGTCGACGCCCTGGCCGTTTTCTCCCGGAATGGGCTTCGATTCAAAAATGGACGGCGCACACGATCCACGTGGTTGTCCTGTCGACAGCACCCGCTTCACGGAATATCTTTGCTGTGTTCGTCGTGTCTCAGGAGCATCAATAGAGAACCCGGTGCTCAATTGCGGGGACCGACGGTTAGGACCCCAACAAAAAGAGTCGCGAAGGATTCGCCATTTATGTTCACAGCCACGACTGAAGAGCTGTTCTCGGCGGCGCTCTTGCTGCCCGCATCCGAGCGGGATGGCTTTTTGCAACGCGCTTGCGGTGCTGAGCGCGAGCAGCAGGTGCAGATTCGCGACCTGCTGGAGGCGGTTTCCCCGGCCGCAGGGTTCATCAGAGAACAACACCCGGCCTCCCCAGGCGACGGCGCCGGCGATTGCATCGACGGCTATCGGCTCGTACAGGAACTCGGGGAAGGCGGCGGCGGGGTGGTCTACCTTGCCGAACAGCTCAAGCCGCTCAGGCGGGAAGTCGCGCTCAAGATCATCAAGCTCGGGATGGACACCAGAGCGGTGATCAACCGTTTCGATGGGGAGCGTCAGGCGCTGGCGATGATGGATCATCCGAACATCGCCCAGGTGTTCGATGCGGGCGCGACGCCCACCGGGCGCCCGTACTTCGTGATGGAACTGGTGCGCGGGATCAAGATCACGGAGTACTGCAATCTGTGCAGGCTCACCATCGAGGAGCGGCTGGAGCTTTTCATCCAGGTGTGCAACGCGATCGAGCACGCGCATCAGAAGAGCGTCGTGCATCGGGACATCAAACCCTCGAACGTGCTGGTCACGCTGCATGGTGGGGCGGCGCTCGCGAAGGTCATCGACTTTGGGGTGGCGAAGGCGACGCAGGGGCGGCTCACGGACGAAACGCTGCTTACGCTTGTCGATCAGTTCATCGGCACGCCCGCGTACGTGAGTCCCGAACAGACCGAGCTTGGCTCTGGGAATGTGGATACGCGCAGCGACATCTACAGTCTCGGCATCTTGCTGTATGAGCTCTTGACGGGATGCACACCGTTGGATGCGCGCGAGTTGTCGGGCGCGACGCTCGAGGAGGTGCGCCGGCGTATCCGGGAAGACACCCCGCTCAGACCATCCAGGCGGTTGCAGGCTCACGAACGAATCAGTGAGATGTCTGTGCGGTACCGGGCCAGCATCCCGAGATTGATCCAGCAGGTTCGCGGCGATCTCGACTGGATCGTGATGCGCAGTCTGGACAAGGACAAAGCGCGCCGTTATCGCTCGGCCAGCGACCTGAAGGCGGACCTCGAGCGGTACTTGAAGAAGGAACCCGTCCTCGCCCGGCCTCCCAGCGTGGCGTATGCGTTCCGCAAGTTCGCCGAACGCAACCGCATCGTGTTCGTCACGATCTCAATCGCCATGAGCGCGCTGCTGATCGCAACCGGCGTGAGCACCTGGCAGGCTGTGCGCGCCACGCAAGCGGAAAAACTTTC
>JBOHZJ010000271.1:0-8874 GCA_050738395.1 Steroidobacter sp. | reverse complement strand
AGTCACCAGTCACCAGTCACCAGTCACTGATCACGCACGCGATTCGCGTGCTAGTACGCTTTCGCCCAGACAACGCGCTGCGGACTCGGTTCGCCGGTGAAGGGGCATACGCCGGGTTCGCCTTTTTCCAGCGGAATGCAGCGCACGGTCACGCCGAGATCATTCTTGATGCGCTCCTCCAGCTTCACATCGCCGTTGAAGTGCGCGAGCGCAAAGCCGCCGTGAATCGGTGTTGGCGTGTTCTCCGGCGTAGACGGCGCAGTGAAGAACGCGTGGAATTCCTCTTTAGTATCGATGCGGCGCGTGTACTGCTCTCGATAGGCCCGGGCGCGCTCGAACAGGCTGTCCTGGATTGACTGCAACGTCGCCGCGATCGTCGCTACGAATTCGGTGCGCGGTACAGTTTGCCTGTCCTTCGGCGAGCGATCGCGACGCCCGACGAACAATGCGTCTTTTTCGATATCGCGGGGTCCGATTTCGAGGCGCAGCGGCACGCCCTTCTTGATCCAGCGCCATATCTTGTCGCCGCCGCGCTCGTCGCGTTCATCGACGACGACCGCGATCGGCCGATCGGCATACCGCTGCGCGCGCAATTCCCTTGCGACGCTGTGGCAGTACTCGATCACTCGCGGGCGATCATCCTCGGAGCGGAAGATGGGAATGATGGCGACATGTGTGGGCGCAAGCTTGGGCGGAAGCACGAAGCCGTCGTCGTCCGAATGCGTCATCAGCAGCCCGCCGATCAGACGCGTGGATACACCCCAACTCGTCGTCCAGGCGTATTGGTGCGCGCCATTCCTGTCGAGGAACTGGATTTCACTCGCTTTGGCGAAATTCTGGCCGAGAAAATGACTGGTGCCGGCCTGCAGCGCCTTGCGATCCTGCATCATCGCCTCGATGCAGAAGGTCTGCTCGGCGCCCGGAAAGCGTTCACCCACGGTTTTCTCGCCTTTGATGACGGGCACCGCCATCCACTCTTCGGCGAACGTCGCGTACACATCGAGCATCTGCATCGTTTCGTCGACGGCTTCCTCCCGGGTTGCGTGCGCGGTGTGGCCTTCCTGCCAGAGGAATTCGGTGGTGCGCAGGAACATGCGCGTGCGCATTTCCCAGCGGACCACGTTGGCCCATTGATTGATGAGCAGCGGCAGATCGCGATAGCTCTGCACCCAGCGTGCAAAGGCGTCGCCGATGATGGTCTCCGAAGTCGGCCGGACAATGAGCGGTTCTTCCAGTTCGCCCGTCGGTATGAGCTTGCCGTCCGGGGCCATCTCGAGCCGATGATGCGTGACCACCGCGCATTCCTTCGCGAAACCCTCGACGTGGGCCGCTTCCTTCTGCAGAAACGAGAGCGGAATGAAGAGCGGGAAATAGGCGTTCTGGTGGCCGGTCGCCTTGAACATGTCGTCCAGTGCGCGCTGCATGTTCTCCCACAGCGAGTAACCCCACGGCTTGATCACCATGCAGCCGCGCACCGGTGAATTCTCGGCGAGATCCGCCGCCCGGATCACCTGTTGGTACCACTCCGTGTAATTCTCTTCACGGGTCGGTGAAATCGCGGTCTTCGGCTTGTTGCTCATCGAGATCATCTATGCGCGCGCGACGGGTGCGCGATTACAGCAGATTTCGCGAGCGCGACGAAGGGAAGATGATTCTCTCGCCCGGCGCACAGGACCGAGGCGGGTGAAGAGCCGCAAGGGAGCGCTAAGGATTCGTCGGCCAATGTATGCGCGATTGCAGCCACGCCTTCGCGAAACGCATATCGCGGATCACGCTCTGCGGCGAGATTCCCAGCGCCGCCGCGGTTTCGTCTATGCTGAGCCCGGCGAAGTAATGCAAGTCGATCATCCTGGCGGACATGGGGTCGAACGCCTCCAGCCGTCCCAGCCACCGCTCCAGTTCCGCGGCTCTGATTTCGGTGTCGCCTATGCGACCGTTGGCGCCCGCCTGCTCGATCGCGAGCCGGCGCATCAACGGCGCGGTGAACACGAAAAAGCGGGTTTGTTCCTGCGGTGTTCGCTCGCCAAACAGATGAACGAACGCCTGCTCGAGCATCCCCGTCATCGAGGAGTGGCCAATTCTGCCGGCATGCGCGCCGGCCGTCGTGCGCTGCCTCAGTTCTCTCTCGATGAGAGAAGAGAATCGCGCGAATGCGTTGGCGTCCAACGGCGAGGGAGTCGTCATCCTGTGACTTCCATATGACTTTCGGCAGGAGGCGTTGCTACCATGTGCTGCGGCCACGGAGATTATCCCAAATTGGGATAATCCGAAAGCGGGATTATAGACACGGGCGCCATTGCGGAGCCCGAAGTCTTGAAGTCCCTGCGTACGCCCGATCATCAAAGGCTGCTCACATTATTGGTCGCCGCTCGCGAAAAAGCCGGCCTGACCCAACAGCAGCTGGCCGATCGCCTCGGCAAGCCACAGAGCTTCGTCGCCAAGTACGAAGTCGGCGAACGCCGCATCGACCTGATCGAATTCGTGGCGATATCGCATGTGCTTCAGTTCGATCCCGCTCGCGCTGTGCGCGAGATCGCGGCCAAGTACAAGCCTTAGCCCAAAACCGCTCCTGGACTTCAACCTTCTGCGCGCGCCGCGAGCGCGGCCGGCATTGCGGTCAATGAACGGCGAGCGGCGATACATGGCTGGCTGCGATCCTCCACTCACCCTCATGCCGGATCAGGGTATCGGTGAATTGCAGCGCCGTGTTGAAGGTCTCGCCGCCGGAAACGCCCTTGACGGTTGTAGTACCGGTGACGAGCGCGGCGTCGCCATGCAGACGCACCTTCATCGCACTGTTCCGGAACACCTCATACTTCGGATCGCCTTTCCTGACTGCGGCCAGCTCCTCGGCCTTGGTGGTGATCACCCCCGCCGGGTCCGTCAGCGTGAAGCGATCATCCAGCACCCGTTCCAGATAACCGGCGTCGCCGACGCGATACGCCTCGCACGCAGCGTGAAGTGCCGCAATCACGGCGGCTTCGTCATCGGCCTCGTTCGCACGGGATATGACCGCCAGCGACATCAGCAGGACCAGCAAACCTGTGCGAATCATGCGTTCACCTGTCTATCTCTGAAGCTGCCCCGCAAGCATACGATCGGTCGCTTGCAGACTTTGAGACCGGAATCGACACCCATCCTCCGATCGTGCTCGGGCGCCCTTTTCTGCTCTGACCTGCTGCGGCAGACCTCAGGGCATGGGAGACACGCCGATCCAACGCACATGCAGCCAGTTCATGAAGACGAAGTAGAGCGCCAGGCCGACAACGACTGCGATGGCGTCGTTGAAGCGTGACGCTGGGGCGCCGCGAACCGGACGTTGCATTCGACGCTTGAACGAGATGCGATCGGCGACGGCCCACGCGAGAAAGCCGCCGAACAACAGCAAATCGGCCAGTGCGCCGTTCGCGAGCAGGTGCGCCAGCGCCCAGAACTTCACTGCGGCGAGCATCGGATGCTTGAGCGTCGCCTGGATGCGGCCGGGGAAGTACGCCGCCAGCAGCAGCGGGAATACCGGCAGCATCAGCAGCGCCGCAAGCCAGCGTGTCCAGGGCGGCGGCACATACAGGACGACCGGATCCATGCGCGCGACGCCGTACCCCCAGATCAGAAGCACGAAGCTCGCGATCGAGATCACCGCGTACAGCCCTTTCCACGGACGTTCGCCGAGTCGCGCCGCCGTCGCGTCGCGCCAATTCGGCGCGACGATCGACACGGAGTGAATGCCGAGAAACACCAGCAGGCCGGCGATCAGATAAATCATTTGCGAACTCCTCTCGAGGCGCTGTTGGACCGATCGGAGCGGCGATGCCTCACTTTCGAGGCAGGCGGTCGCGCGTCAGGGCTTGTTCTCGTCCGAGTCATCCACCGCAGGCGTGTCGATGTACTGCAACCATTCTTCATCGCTGAGCGGCGCAAGCGAGAAGATCGACTGCGCGCGAGCAAGCATAGCCGCCGGAACCATCAATGAGCAGCCCTTCATGAGCCCGGGCACAGGCTCATCAACAGCGACGCGGACCGGAATCGATTCCGAGCGCA
This sequence comes from Steroidobacter sp., assembly GCA_050738395.1. Classification (GTDB taxonomy): domain Bacteria; phylum Pseudomonadota; class Gammaproteobacteria; order Steroidobacterales; family Steroidobacteraceae; genus Steroidobacter. Next base: position 4,836 of record JBOHZJ010000271.1, on the reverse strand, counting down.
GCAATCCGGCCGCCGCTTCAGCGGAAGCGAGGTCGGGATAGACCGCGAGCACCTGCCATTGATCGTTCATGGACCGATCGTCGACGGTTCGCGGGACGCGGTCAATCATGGGTCTGGTCGTGCGCCATCGGGGAACAACGATCAACCCCGAGCACAGACGACCGTTGAGCGTCGCGATCAGCGCCTGCCTTTCGGCGCCCGCCGCTTGAACGTCGCCACCGAGGAATTTGCCGGAGAAGCCCGGCGCCGACCCGTGCTTTCGTACGCTGCGCGGTTGAGAGTAATGAGCTTGCGAACGAGTTCGAGCGCTTGGTCGCGATTGCCTCGGGTCTGACTCGCGAAGCCCGCGTTCTCAAGCATGAGGGTCGCGAAGCCGTGCACGATTGACCAGGCGAGAGCGGTCTTTTCGGGAAGCATCACGCCCTCGGCGCCGGCTTCGGCGCTCGTGCGCGCCATGTTCTGCTGCAGAATGTCGAACACGGCATGGCCGGCGCAGCGGAGTTGCTCATCGGATGTATCGAGCCGATCGCTGCGAAACATGAGCTGAAATCTCGCACGCTCGGCGAGCGCGTAGTCGACGTACGCAGTCCCGCTCGCGAGGAGCTGCGAAAAGCCGTCCGACGGCGCCGTGCGCTGGTACTCCTGCGTCAGCGCCTCGAGTTGCCGGAAGCTCTGCGTCGTGAAGGCCGACAACAGGCCGCGCACGTCGCCGAAATGATGGGCCGGTGCACCGTGCGACACGCCGGCGCGACGCGCGCACTCGCGCAGGGTGAAGCCTTCCACGCCGTGGTCCGCCAACAGCGAGGCCGCCGCGTCGAGCAGCGCACCCTTCAGCTCTCCATGATGATAACTACCCGCGCGCTTCGCCTTCGGTCTGGCGGGCGCGCCTGTCCGGGCCCGCTCGGTTCGCGACATTCAATACTCCGCATCTTGACAGCGTCTAGTTCAGGGGACTAGCTTAACCACCCATCTAGACATCGTCTACATGTGGGTGAACGTATGGAGCTTGCCACGCTGTTTTCCGCCGCCTCAACGCTGGCGCTCGCCGGCTGGCTCGGGCTCCTGCTGCTGCCTTCGAAGTACCGGCTGTGGCGTCCGGCAGGCATCTTCGTCGCGCTGGCGCTCAGCATGCTCTACGCCGGCCTGATCGGCGCCTTCTGGACGAGCGGCGAAGGGGATTTCGGCAGTCTTGCCGGCGTAGCCAGGCTTTTCGAGCATCCGGGTCTGCTGCTCGCCGGCTGGGTGCATTATCTGGCGTTCGATCTGCTCGTGGGTGCATGGGAGCGGGAAGAAGCGCAGCGCATCGGTCTGTCGCGCTGGGTGCTCGCGCCGTGTCTCGTACTGACTTTCATGTTCGGGCCGCTCGGCTGGCTCGCGTTCATGGCGGTGCGTAGCTTCCGTGTGCGAACCGTCGAAGCCGCCGGGCATAGTTCGCCGGAGATCGCAACATGAACACAGTCGTCACTCGCATGGTCCTGCCAGCAGTGCAATCACCCATTGCGGGAGCGCTGACGGAGCTTGAACGCCGGCAGCCGCAGCTCGCGTCAGCTGCCCGACTGTTCCTGCTGGCGGCCATTCCCTGTCTGATCGCGATGATGGTCGATCCTCGCACCGTGAATGACGTGAGCGGCTGGATCAAGCCCGCCAAGTTCTTCGTTTCGCTCTCGCTCTACTTCGCCACGCTCGCGTGGTATTTCGGTTACCTGCCGGAAACCGCACGACGCACCCGCGCCGGAGGTTTCGTGATCTGGGCGGCGATCATCGCCGGGGTGCTCGAGATGACCTGGATGGTCGCCGCGGCGATCAATGGCGCGCCATCGCACTTTAACCGCGCGGTCATATGGCGGACCGCGTATTCCGCCGCCGGAGTGGGCGCCCTGACGCTGATGATTGCAGTGCTCGTCCAGGGCGTCCTTCTGGCTCGCGATCGCGAAGTGCGGATCGCGCCGGCATTCCGCTTATCGCTGGTCCTCGCTGCGACCATTTCATTCGCCGCGACCGTATTCATCGCAATGACTCTTGCGAGCAGCAACGGGCACTGGATCGGCGGAGCTCGCTCCGACGCCGGCGGCCTGCCGCTCCTCGGCTGGTCGCGTACCGGCGGCGACTTGCGCGTGGCGCACTTCTGGGCGCTCCACGCTCACCAACTCATTCCGCTCGCGGGCTGGTTGGTGGTGCGCACCGGGATACGCTGGGAGCGCAGCGCCGTACTCGCGTTCACCGTCGCGTTCGTCGGCTTGATCGTCTTTACGTACGTTCAGGCTTTGCAGGGACTGCCGTTCATCCCGTGACTACAGTAAGGCGGCGATGTGGGTCAAAGCCAGGAAGCGGATTGGGATCTCGCGATTCTGACCGCAGGGTGAGTTGATCCATGGGAGAAGAGTGACTCATTGAAGCGAGGTCACTTCGCTGCTTCGACGATCGGCGGGTATTTCTTGAAATGCGCGCTTTGCTTCTGCAACTCTCGTGCGAATCCTCTTCTTAGCTCTTCATCGTCGACGATCTTGAGCACCTCCTCGGCGGCGCGATTGAGCGCGGCGACGGCTTCGCGATTCCGCGGGTGAATATCGTATGCAGCCGCATAGTGGGCGATCGCGTCGTCGGTGAGTGCGTTGGTGATTCGGTCGCGCTCATAGAAAACCCAGGCCTCATCGCCCTGTCGCATGTTCTCGCGGAACGCGCGCTGCTTCTCGACCGGCAGTTCCGTGAATGGAATCGACGGACTCGTCTCCACATAGTTCTGGTACCACAGATATCCAGCGATCAGCGCGAGCACCGCAGTCGCGGCGAGCGCCGCCTGCTGCAGCACTGCGACGCCGCGGAAGGCTTTGAGGAATTCAGCTGCGTTCTGCGGGCGCTGTTTGCGATCGAACGAGAGACAACTTTCGATCGCGCGCGCCTGCTTGCGCTTGAGTCCCTTGATCGGCGCCGGCTTGATGCCGAGCGTGCGAGCGCCGGGTGCGCTGTGGCGTTGATAGGGATGAGAGCCGGTGACGAGTTCGTACGCAATGATGCCGAGCGCGTACATGTCGTCGGCGGGATGCGGATCGACGCCGTCGACCATTTCATCGGTGGCGTACGCTTCGGTGTAGGCGCCGAGACTGCCCGCATCGAACTCGTCCTTGTTTTCTTCCGCGACAGAACTCGGCACGGCGCGCGCGATGCCGAAGTCGAGAATTTTCGGCGTGCCGTCTTCTATGATGAAGATGTTGCCGGGCTTGAGATCCGAGTGAACGATGCCTTTGCGATGCGCGTACGCGAGGCCTTCGGCGATGCCGCGAATGATCGGCAACGCCGCATCGCGTCCGACGCCCTTGCCACGGGCTTCGCGCGCCATCAAGTCGAGCGTGCGGCCCTTGAGCATTTCCATCGTCATGTAAACCGCATCGCCGTCGCAGTCGAAGTCGAACACGGTTACGACGTTCGGATGCGCGAGCGTCTGCGCCTTGCGCGCTTCACGCTGCAACGCAATGAACGATTGCGGGTGCCGCTGAAAATCCGTGTTCAGCACCTTGAGCGCCACGCGCGGATTCGGATCGCGCGCTTCTTCCTTGCGCCGGTCGATGGCGCCGAACACGACGCCCATGCCGCCCTTGCCGAGGATGGTTTCAAGAACGAAGCGCTTCTTGATCACCGAGCCGGGCTCGAGCGGCCCGTGATGACCTTCGTCCGCTTCATCCAGCGTGTTCACCAGACGATTGCGCATTACCTGCGTGCCGTCCGGACCCGCGCCGGGCGTCCGTAGCGTCGCCGCATATGCACCATCGCCGGGCGAAGGCGCTTTCAACGTACGCGCTGCGGTATCCGGCGTTTGCGCCAACGTGCGCATCGTGGCGTCGGGATCGTGCCGGCGGGTATCGCCCAAGGACTCGATGCGCTGGGTGCTATCAGGAGCGACATCATCCTGGGTCGCTTGCGGCGGCTGATCCGCTGGCGGCAAGCGCGCCGTTTCGTCGGCGGATCGCACCTGCGTCTTGTCATCCTGCACTCGTCCCGGCGCAGGTCGAAGCAGCGTCGCATCGGGCGTGCGCACGGTTTTGTCTGCACTCATGGGACCGACCCTACCCCGGTTACTGCGCGTCGATGACGACGACAGTCACATTGTCGCGTGCGCCGGCCTCGAGCGTCGCCTCAACCAGGCGAGCAGCACATTGCTGCACGTCGCCTTCGGCCAGAGCCGATGCGATCTGAGCATCGGTCAATTCCCTCGTCAATCCGTCCGAGCACAGCAGAAAGCGATCACCGAGCCGCACGCGATCGCGGCGCACGTCGAGCAGCAAAGTATCCTCGCCGCCGACCGCGCGCGTGATTGCGTGATCCGCTTCGTCACCCGCGGACTCCAGGTTCATTTCTGCGGCCCAGGTGTGATCGGTCGTGAGTTGCGAGAGCTTGCGATGCCGCAGTCGGTAAACCCGGCTGTCGCCCGCCCACAGCAATGCACATGAGGTTCGCCGTGTAAGAAACATCGCCACGGTGCTGCCGCTGACGACCGGATCGATGGCGCGCACCGAGGCCCCATAGAGGCGCTCGTTCACATCGCTCATGCGCTGCCGGATTGCATCGACGGCGTCCTCGAACGCCAGAGCCGGGTCAAGACCCGCGAGCGCCTCGCACACCATGCGCGCGGCGACGTCGCCGTCGCGGTACCCGCCCATGCCGTCCGCGACGGTCCACAGTCCAGCGGCATGTTGTTCGGTAAATGCGTCCTGATTGGACGTACGTACGCGGCCAATATTGGTGAGCCCCGCGGACACGTAGGCGGGATGAATGTCCTCTTCAACGATCGTGTCTTCCAGCAAGAGGCCCCCGGCCAGTGACTAGCGGACAGCGGACAGC
>JBOHZJ010000270.1:0-24453 GCA_050738395.1 Steroidobacter sp. | reverse complement strand
GCTGTCCGCTGTCCGCTGTCCGCTGTTCACTTGCGCGGGCCCTGCGCCCGAAGCCGCTCGAGTTCTTCTTCGTAGGCCTTCGCGAATGCATCGCTGAACAAATGACGGAAGCTCGCTTCCGCGTCCTTCGTCGAGGCGCCGTATTTGTCCCGGTACAGATCCCAGTAGCGCATTTTCGCCGGCGCGCCGAGGATCGACCCCTTTTTCATCTGCCGATCGAATTCCTCCTGCAGACGATCCGGATCGAACTGCGCCAGCATGGCCTCGAACGCGAGGCGCATGGCCGTAAGCGTCGCGGCCTGATGGTCGCGTATGTCGCGAAAGGCGTCCTCGAAGGCATCCGCCGGCTCGAGATAAGCAGGATTGTGTTTGACGAGCAGGTTGTGAAACGCGTCGTCGACGTTGGCGGAGAATTTAAGTGGATTATTGTGCGCCGCCTTGAAGCTCGTGCCGCGCATGCGCAGTTCATCTTTCATCCGCTCGCGTGCGCGCAGCACTTCCATGACGCCGCCGACCGCGATCCGCAGCACGTCTCCCAGCGTTTGCGCAGTGTCGTGCGAGGCGGCATCAAGGCCCTCGATGCCGGCAGCGGTGAGCAACGTGCCGAGGTGCGAGCTGTTTTCGTTTGACGCTGATGGACGACCTCGCACCTGAGGTGCAGGGGCGACGGGACGAACTGCGGCCGGCGGAGACCGGTGGGGCGACGCCTCCTGGGCCGGGGCGGCCGGACGCATCGGCTCTGGTCGCGCTCGGGGCCGCGGCTGTTCGGCCATCTCGCTCGTACCAAACCACTCGGTGCCGTGATCCTCGGGCGCGTGCATCACCAGACTGGCCGTGCGATCTTCCTCCGGCGCGGCGACTGGCCGATTGCGGGGAGGCTGCGCTTTCGCGGCGCCCGGTTTGAGGTTCGCGAACGGGTCGTTGCGTCTTGGGCTCGCGGGGTCGTTTACGATCGATACGCGGATCTGATAGGCATCGAGGTAGAGAACGTCGCCATCACGAAGTTGCTGCGGCTGGGTGCGCGACAGGCGCTTGTCGGGTGAGTTGATGAAGACGCCGTTGGTGCTCGTGTCCTCGATGAAGTACTTGCCGTTGAGATAGCGGATCAGGGCGTGGCGGCCCGAAACATACGGATCGGGGAACACCCAGTCGTTGTCGGGCAGGCGACCTATCGTGCCGCCAATAGCGTGGAACACCTTGCGAGCGGCGGCGCCCAGGTCCTCAGCCTGCTCCCCAATGACTTCAAGCGTCAGAACCATACGGACCAATATGTTATTCGCGCCGCCGCGCTTCGTTCAGTATGGAAGCACTCATCGAAGGATCGCAGTATCGGCCAGAGGTCTGCAAGAATTATGAGCGCGAACACACATTTCTCTTCCGGCGAGGACGCATCCGTGGTGGTGAGAACGGTTGGGTTGCTGGTCCTGTTGTCTGGCCTGCCGGCCGCGCTCGCGGCCGAACCGCAGGTGACCGAGGCTTTTATCAATGCGGCCCCGGCGGAGGTCTGGCGTGTGTTTACGACTGCCGAGGGGTACAAGGCGACGGGCGTGGCCCAGGCAGACGTCGATTTGCGCATCGGCGGGGAGATTCGCAGCCACTATGAGCCGAAAGGAAAGCTCGGCGACGCCGAAACGATAGTCAACGAGATCCTCGCCTATGAGCCTGAGCGCATGCTGGCGATCCGCGTGAAGCAGGCGCCGGCCAGTCTGCCGAATCGCGCCGCGCTGGACGGAACCTGGACGGTGCTCTACTTCAACCCGGCGGGGGAGAACATGACTCAGGTGCGCATCATCGGTCTGGGCTACAAGGACACGGCTGAATCGCAGGCCATGCGGAAGTTCTTCGCCGAGGGCAACCGCTGGACGCTCGATCACATCGCCAGGCAGTACTGGCCCAAATGCGCATCGTGCAAGGCGGAATAGCCATGGATCGCAAGTACATCGAGAACGAGCACCTCGTCGATCGCTATTTGTCCGGAGATCTCACGGTGCGTGAAGCACGCGAGTTCGAAAAGTACTGTCTGGAGCATCCTGACTTTCTCGACTCGATGCCCATTCCGGTGCGGCTCAAGGCGCGGCTCGCACGCCGGCCGCTCGATGAGAGCGAGACGGGGATGTTTCAGGCGATCCCCTCGACGGCGACACGCGTCGCGCTTGATGCAGGCGATGACGGGTTCGATGCGGCGGAGGAGCAAGCGGGATTCCGCAGCAGCTACCGCGGCGCTGGCGTCAGTCGAGTGTTGGTCGTTGCAATTGCAGCGGCTTTGCTCGCGGCGCTCGGCGGGCTCGTCGTTTACGCGAAGCGCGCCAGTTCCCTGTCGGAGCAACTCCAGGAATTGCAGCGCGAGGCCGCATCGACGCAGATGCAGGCGCCGGGAAGCGTGCAGAACTATCGGGTGCAGCCGGTCCGCGGCAAACCTGACCAGCCCACGCTCGTTATCGGCTGGCCCACGCCGCCGCATCTGCTCGATCTCCGCATCGACGTGTCCGAGGGCAAGTACACCCAGTTTCAGGTCACGATCGACAAGAGCGACGGCACGCGCGTCATGCAGCTGCGACGCATCGCCCGCGATTCGAATCGCGAACTACGCCTCGGCCTCAACTCATCCGCGTTCGGGCCAGGCGAGTATCTGCTGAAGATCGATGGCTATACCTGGCGTGGCCAGGTCGAGGCTGTTGGCTGGGTCAGCCTCGGGTTGGAATGAGAGAGAGATGGAGAGGAGCCGCGAAAGACCACATAAAAGAGTATAAAAATGAAAGAGCGGAGGCTGGCATAGAGTCAGGACCGCTGGCGAAATGTCCTTTGTTGCTCTGCTATTTATCGCTTTTTTTGCGGTCTTTCGCGGCTCTCCTTCTGGGCTCTCCCCGTCTTCATCCGGCCCGCAGCGTAGCGATCGGCGGATGATTCACCACCGAGCGCGTTGCAAGCGTGCCGCTTACACCCACGAGCAAGGCGCCGGCGATCAGACCGATGCCCCACACCGCGGGGTCGAGCGTGTACTCGAGAATGAAAAGGCGCGTCGCGATGAAGTAACCGGCGATGGTCGCGCCGATCGCGGCTAACGTCCCCGACAATACTCCCAGCGTCACGAACTCCGCCGCTACGCCCTGCAGCACGACGCGTCGGGTTGCGCCAAGCGTGCGCAGCATCGCGCTCTCGTAGCGACGTTCATCGCGCGTCGCCTGAATGGCGGCGAGCAGCACGGTGACTCCGGCGAGCAGCGTGAAACCGAACACGTACTGAACGGCGAGCGACGCCTTGTCCATGACGCCGCGCACCTGCGTCAGGATGGCCTCGAGATCAATCGCAGTGACTTCAGGAAACTGCCGCACGAAGTCGAGCAGCAGCGCGCGTCGTTCGCGTGGGATGTGCACGCTCGTGATGTACGTGCCGGCGTTGTCATCCAGCGTACCCGGCGAAAACACCATGAAGAAATTTGGACGAAACGAGTCCCATTGAACTTCGCGAAAACTTGCCACCTTCGCGGTGATGACTTCGCCGGCGACATCGTAAGTCAACGCATCGCCGAGCCTGAGCCCAAGCGCTTCCGCAAGTTCGATTTCGACCGACACCCGCGCCCCACCGTCGTCGCCTTCCCGCCACCACTGCCCTGCAACGATCTTGTTGTCGAGCTGCATGTCCTCGGCCCAGGTCAGATTCGCTTCGCGCTCGACAAACTCTCGCCCGCGATCCGTACTTATTCGCAGATCGGACGCCGCCACGCCATTGATCTGCGTCAGGCGCGCGCGAATCATCGGTACCAGCTCGGGCGGACTGAACTGTCGGTCGGCGAAGAACGTGCGAATCGCGTCGCTCTGATCAGGCCGGATGTTGATCATGAAATGGTTAGGTGCATTCTCAGGCAGGCTCGCGCGCCATTCCTGCATGAGGTCGTCGCGCACGACCGCCAGCAGCAGCAGGACCATGAGCCCGAGACCGAATGCGACGATCTGGATGACGCTGTCACGGCCGCGGCGTGCGATATTCGCCATGCCGTAACGCCACGATACGCCCACGCTTCCCCGAAATGCGCCGAGCGCACGGACCAGCAACCAGCCTGCGAGCATCAGTACGGCGAAGGTGGCGAGCGTTGCACCCAGGACGTACAGCAGCAGATCGCGATCACGCACCAGCCAGGCGAGCAGCGCAATGAGCGCCGCGAGCGCTGCGCCGTACACGGTCGTGTATCGAAGCGGCGGCGGTTCGAGATTGCGCCGAAGGACGCGCGCCGGCGGAACGTGCCGTAACTGCAGGAGCGGCGGCAAGGCGAATCCGACGAGTATCAGGATGGACGTCATCAGGCCCAGCCATCCTGCACTCAGCGCCGGACGAGGCAACTCGCCGCGGACGAGATCCTTGAGCAGGTATGCAATGCCTTCCTGCGCGGCATAGCCGATAAGCGCGCCTGCGACGCCCGCCAGCAGCGCAATCATCAGCAATTCGAGCACGCTGATCGACAACACTAGACGCTGCGATGCACCCATGCTCTTCATGAGTGCGACGGTGTCGAGGTGTCGGGAGACGTAACGGCGAGCAGAGATAGCCACTGCGATCGCCGCGAGCAGAATGGTTACAAGCGCCGACAAGCTCAGAAATCGACCGGCGCGATCAATCGCTGAGCGAATCTGAGGACTGACGTCCTGCACATCGGCGAGCCGCTCGCCGCGTTTTTTGCGTGTCGCCAATTCCTCCTTGAAAGCAGCGATGGGCTGCGGATCGCCCGCGAACAACGCCGCGTGTGAGATGCGGCTGCCTTTCTGCATCAACCCGGTCGCCGGCACGTCCTCGAGGCGCATCAGGAGCGTCGGCGCCAGATCGACGAACTGCGAACCTTGATCCGGTCGATAGTCGAGCACGTGTCCGACGATCAGTTCGCTGGAACCTACTCGGATGCGATCACCCGCTTTCACGCCGAGTTGCGCAAACAGTCGGGCTTCCAGCCAGGCCTCCTGCGGGCCGGGCGTGTCGTTCGTTTCACGGGCCTCGCCGAACGGCTCATCCGCAATCTTGAGGCGCCCGCGCAGGGGATAGCTCGCAGACACCGCGCGAATCGCCGTGAGAGCACTGTCCTCACCGTTGAAGACGACGCTCGGAAAGGTCGATAGCTCGGCAGTCCGCAACTCGGCGGCCTCGGCCAGCTCGAAATATGCGCGATCGATGGGCTCGCGGGACTGCAAACGCAGATCCGCTGCGAGCACTTCGCCGGCTTGCTGCTCCACTGCTCGACTCACGCGGCTGGTGAAGAAACCGACCGCGGTGAGGGCCGACACCGCCACGAGCAGCGCCAGCATCAGCACTCGCAGTTCGCCGGATTTCCCATCGCGGGCGAGCGCGAGCACCGCAAGGCGCAGAGCCTTCATATGATCCGTCCCGCGTCGATGCGGATGATGCGGCTGCAGCGTTGCGCAATCGCTTGATCGTGAGTGACCACGACCAGGGTGGTCTGCACTCCGCGGTTCAACTCGAACAACAGCTCGATGATGCGCTGGCCGGTTACCGAATCCAGATTGCCGGTCGGTTCGTCGGCGAATAACACCGCGGGTCGCGTCACGAAGGCCCGTGCGATGGCGACGCGCTGTTGTTCTCCGCCCGACAGTTGCCGCGGATAGTGTTCGCGTCGCGGCGACAGATTTACTTTCGCAAGGACGTCGCTGGCCGCCTCGCGCGCGTTCGGCAGACCCGCCAGTTCGAGCGGCAGCATGACGTTCTCGATCGCCGTGAGCGACGGCACGAGGTGAAAACTCTGAAAGACGAACCCGACGTGCCGCGCTCGTACGGCCGCCCGGCCGTCCTCGTCGAGAGCGGTGAGTTCGGCGCCGTTCAGCCAGATGCGGCCGCTGCTGGGTTCATCCAGACCCGCAAGCAGGGCGAGCAACGTAGATTTACCGGCGCCCGACGCACCGATAATCGCCACGGTTTCTCCGGCTGCAATTGCGAGGTCTACCTCTGCCAGAATGGTCAGCGTCCCTTCGGGACTGCTAACCTGCTTGGTGGTTTTTTCTGCCTTGAGTACCGGATCCGCAATGCTCATGTCGCGTTCTTGTTTCGTCTGTGTGGCGTTGGCTGTACTGACGCTGGTCGGACCCGCACTGCCGTCATTGGTTCACGCGAACGATGTCGCAGGAAAACCTGTCCTGCTGGTGGTCGGCGATAGTCTGAGCGCGGGCTACGGTGTGCCGATCGATGCAACCTGGGTGACGCTGCTGCAGCGGCGCTTGGCGTCGCAAGGGTACGGTTACCGGGTGGTGAACGCCAGCGTGAGCGGCGAAACCACGGGCGGCGCGCGCGCGCGTTTGCCGCGCGCCCTGGAATTGCACAAGCCCGCCGTGGTGATCCTGGAGCTTGGCGGAAACGATGGCCTGCGCGGCTTGCCGTTGCGACAGGTGCGCGACAACTTCGAGTTCATGATCGGCGAATCGCTTGCGGCTGGCGCGAAGGTCGTGCTCGTCGGCATGCGCATGCCGCCGAATTACGGGCCCGTTTACGCCGATCAGTTTCATGGGCTGTATCGCGGGCTCGCCGACAAGCACGATCTGCCGCTGGTCGATTTTTTTCTCGAGGGCGTCGCGCTCGATGCGAATCTGATGCAGTCTGACGGCATCCATCCAACGAGCGCGGCGCAACCGCGACTTCTGAACAATCTGTGGCCGGCGCTGCGGAAAGTCATCAAGAAAGAACAGGTATAGGCTCAGGGGAACTGCGTCGTGGAAAAAATCTGGCTGAAGAACTATCCGATCGGCGTGCCCGCCGAGATCAATCCGGACGAGTACCCGTCGCTGCTCGCCGTGCTCGAGGAAAGCTGTGCGCGCTTTGCGGATCTGCCGGCGTACACGAGCATGGGCAGGACCATTACGTATGCGCAATACGATCAGCTCGCGCGCGACTTCGCGGCCTGGCTGCAGCAGTTTGCCGGGCTCGTGAAAGGCGACCGCATTGCATTGATGCTGCCCAACGTACTGCAGTATCCGATCGCGCTGTACGGAGCGATGCGCGCTGGTCTGACCGTAGTGAACACCAATCCGCTGTACACGGCGCGTGAACTTCAGCATCAACTGAAGGACTCCGGGGCGAAGGCGATCGTCATTCTCGAAAACTTTGCGCACACGCTCGCCGAAGTCATCGATGACACGGCGCTGCAGACAGTCCTCGTCACCGGCGTCGGCGATCAGCTCGCCTGGCCGAAGTCCATCATCGCCAACCTGGTCCTCCGTCACGTACGCAAGCAGGTTCCGGACTACGATCTGCCGCGCGCGCTGCGCTTCAATGATGCGCTGGAGCAGGGCCGCTTTCAGCAGTTCGCGCCCGTCTCTCTCGGCCACGATGACATCGCGTTTCTGCAGTACACCGGCGGTACGACCGGCGTCGCCAAGGGCGCCATGCTGACCCATCGCAACATGGTCGCGAATGTATTGCAGTCGGGATCGTGGATTGGAACTGAAGCGCGATCGGGCAAGGACGTGATCATTACTGCGCTGCCGCTCTATCATATCTTCGCGCTTACGGCGAACTGGATCGTGTTCATCAAGTTTGGCGCGCACAACATCCTGATCGTGAATCCGCGTGATTTTCCGGCGTTCGTCAAGGAGCTGAAGAAGTATCGCTTCAGCTACATCAGCGGCGTGAACACGTTGTTCAATGCGCTGCTCCATACGCCAGAGTTCAACACGATCGACTTCACTGAGCTGCGCATTACGCTCGGCGGCGGCATGGCGGTGCAGCGCACGGTGGCGGAGCAGTGGAAGAAAGCCACGGGCAATCCGCTGACGCAGGCGTGGGGTCTCACGGAAACTTCGCCGGCGGCGTGCATCAATCCCTTTGGACAGGAGTACAACGGATCGATCGGGCTGCCGATCCCTTCGACGGACATCTCCATTCGCAATGACGACGGCAAGGAACTCGGCATCGGCGAGATTGGCGAGATCTGCGTGCGCGGTCCTCAGGTGATGCGGGGCTATTGGAACCGGCCGGATGAGACCGAGAAAGTGATGCTGGGGGAGTGGCTGCGCACCGGCGATATCGGACGAATCGATGAAGAAGGCTTCGTCTACATCGAGGATCGGAAGAAGGACATGATCCTGGTGTCCGGTTTCAATGTGTATCCGAACGAAGTGGAAAGCGTCGCGGCGACGCACCCCGGAGTGCTCGAGGCGGCCGCTGTTGCTCAGCCAGACGAGCGCTCAGGCGAAGTCGTGGCGTTGTTCGTCGTGCGCAAGGATCCGAATCTCACTGAGCAGCAGTTGATCGATCACTGCCGGACGGAGCTGACCGGCTACAAAGTGCCGCGGCACGTGTATTTCAGGAAGGAACTGCCAAAGACGAATGTCGGCAAGATTTTGCGGCGCGCTCTGCGGGATGAACTTCCGAAGGAGACGGCGCCGGCATAGTCTGCTGCGCCGCCAGTCAGGTCTTGTATTGCGGGCTCAGCTCATGCACGGCCGCGATCATCGCGCCGGCATGCTCCGGCGATATTCCCGGATGGATGCCGTGGCCGAGATTGAAGACGTGTCCATGCCCCGGTCCGTAGCTCGCGAGCACACGCGCCACTTCCTCGCGAATTCTTTCTGGCGACGCATACAGGCAATTGGGATCCAGATTTCCCTGTAGAGCGACGCGATCAGCGACCGCGCGACGCGCATCCGCGAGATCCGTCATCCAGTCGACGCCTAACGCATCGCAACCCGTGTCCGCCATGGCGCTGAGCCAGGCGCCGCCGCCTTTGGTGAACAGAATAACCGGAACGCGCCGGCCTTCTCGTTGGCGCGTCAGTCCGTCGACGATGCTTTGCATGTAGTGCAGCGAGAATTCCCGATAACGCTGCGGCGACAGCACACCGCCCCAGGTGTCGAAAATCATGACCGCCTGCGCGCCCGCTTCGATCTGTGCGTTCAGGTACAGCCGGGTGGCGGTCGTCAGCAGCTCAAGCAGTGCGTGCAACGTCGACGCATCGTCGTACATCAGCGTCTTGATGCGGGAGAACTCTCGGGAACTGCCGCCTTCGACGATATAAGTCGCAACCGTCCATGGACTGCCCGCGAAGCCGATCAGCGGTACGCGGCCGTTCAACTCGCGACGAATCAGTTTCACGGCGTCCAGCACATAGCGCAGTTCGCTCGACGGGTCGGGCACGCTCAATCGCTCGACGTCGCGGCGCGAACGCACTGGGCGTTCGATGCGCGGGCCTTCGCCAGTTTCAAACTGCAGGCCCAGCCCCAATGCGTGTGGAATCGTCAAAATGTCCGAAAACAGAATTGCAGCGTCGAGCGGATAGCGTGCGAGCGGCTGCAGCGTCACTTCGCAGGCGAGCTCGGGCGTCATGCAGAGTTTCAGGAAACTGCCGGCTCTCTCTCGCGTAGTGCGGTACTCCGGTAGATAGCGACCCGCCTGTCGCATCATCCAGACCGGGGTTCGCTCTACCGGCTGCCGCGACAGCGCTCGAAGCAAAAGATCGTTTTTAAGCACGTGCATTCCACTTCTCACCGTCCGCCGTCCGCCAGTCACTTCCTGATCAGCTGCGCTTCGCGGGATCGAACAGTCGCTCGTGCTCCATGATTGCATAGCGATCGGTCATGCCGGCGATGTAGTCGGCCACTGCACGCGCCCGACCGGACTCGCCCGCTTGTGCTTCAAACTGCTTCACCGCTTCGTGGTGTTCGACGGGCAGAAGCTCAGGCCGGGCCAGAAAGGCGTCGAACATCTCGCGAACCACGTTTTGCGCCTTGTTCGTCATGCGCAGGACCCGATAATGCCGGTAAACGTGATCACGCAGGAAATGCTTGAGTTCCAGATGTTCGGACGCGACATCGACGCTGAAGTGGACGAGCGGCGGCGAGGTGCGCACTGCATCGAGGTTTGCGGGCGCGGCGGCTCGCAGGGCGCATGTGGTTGTCTCGATCAGATCGGTGACGACGTGATTGATCATACGACGCACCACCTCGTGGATCAGTCGACGCCCGGCGACGTCGGGATACGACGCAACGACCGCCTGGTGCTCACGCAGAAACAGACGAGCATGTTTGAGCTCGTCAATCGTGATGAGCCCGGCGCGCAGCCCGTCGTCCAGGTCGTGATTGTTGTAGGCGATTTCGTCTGCGAGATTGGCGATCTGCGCTTCCAGCGTCGGCTGACGTCGATGGATGAATCGCTCCCCCAGTTCGCCGAGTCGCCGGGCGTTGCTGAGCGAGCAGTGTTTGAGAACGCCCTCGCGGGTTTCGAAAGTGAGATTGAGCCCCGGGAAGGCGGCGTAGCACTCTTCGAGTTCATCGACGACCCGCAGCGATTGCAGATTGTGTTCGAATCCGCCGTACGCACGCATGCACTCGTTGAGCGCATCCTGCCCCGCGTGACCGAACGGGGTATGACCAAGATCATGTGCGAGACAGATCGCTTCAGTCAGCGTTTCGTTGAGATGCAGTGCGCGCGAGATGGTGCGCGCGATCTGTGCGACTTCGATGGAATGGGTGAGTCGGGTGCGATATAGATCGCCCTCGTGATTCACGAACACCTGAGTCTTGTAGACCAACCGGCGAAATGCGGTGGAGTGAATGATGCGATCGCGGTCGCGCTGGTATTCGCCGCGAAAGGTCGGCGGCGCTTCCGCATGAATCCGGCCCCGCGAGTTCGCATCGCTGGCGGCATACTGAGCAAGGTTTGCGGGGGCCTGGTTCATTCGCGCAAAGACTTCAATCAAAGTGGGCGTGAAGCGTGTCGTCGAGCGCTGGGGCGGGATAGTCGCCGAGGACTTCGGCCTGCCCCAACCTGCGCAGAAGCACCAGCCGAATTCTGCCATCGAGCACTTTCTTGTCGAGCCCCATCAACTCGCGCGCGCGTTGTGCGCCGATTCGCGGGCCTGCGACCGGCAGTTCGAATTTTTCGATAACGCGAATCGCACGGATGTACTGCGCGTGCGTCAGCCAGCCGAGTCGTTCGGACATCTCGGCCGCCATCGCCATACCCACCGCCACTGCTTCGCCGTGCAAAAGGACTCCGTATCCGGCCGCCGTCTCGACTGCGTGTCCAAACGTATGACCGAAGTTCAGGATTGCGCGCAACCCCTGCTCTCGCTCATCTGCAGCGACTACTTGGGCCTTTATTTCGCAGGAGCGGCGGATCGCGTGAATGACCGCGGCGTCGTTGCGCGCGAGCAGGGCGTCCGCGTTCGCTTCGAGCCAGTCCAGAAACGCACTGTCATGGATGAAGCCATACTTCACGATCTCGGCGATTCCGGCCCGATATTCCCGATCGGGCAGCGTTCGCAAGGTTCGCGTGTCGGCAATCACGCAGCGCGGCTGGTGAAAGACGCCGATCATATTCTTGGCGCACGGATGGTTCACGGCTGTCTTGCCGCCGACCGAGGAGTCGACCTGCGCAAGGAGCGTGGTGGGAATCTGCACGTAGTCGATGCCGCGCTGGTAGCACGCCGCTGCGAAGCCAGCCATATCGCCCACGACGCCGCCGCCAAGGGCGAGCACCGCGGCGTCGCGATTCATCCGGTGCTCGACCAGAGCGTCGATGATGCGCGACATACTGTCGAGCGTCTTGTGCTGCTCCCCATCCGGCAACACGACCGCGCTGACTCGTCGATCCTGCAATGTACGACGGAGCGGCTCGAGGTAGAGCGGCGCGACAGTGGAGTTCGTGACGATCAGAACACTGCGGGCTTTGACGTGTTCATCAAACACTGCCGCCTCGCCCAGCAGATCCGGTCCGATGAGGATTGGATAGCTGCGATCGCCGAGTGCTATGTCGACTCGCTCGCGGCTCGGGATTTTCATGATGTCGGCGGCTCAGTGATCGACGGGAGGTCTCCCGTCGATGGTTGCTCGAGGCGCTCGAGAATCTCTTCGGAAACGGCGCGAACATGTCGGCCGTCGGTGTCCACCGTGATCCTCGCAATGGATTCATAGAGCGGCGCGCGCTGCTCCATCAGCTCGCGCAGTCTCGCTTCGGGATCGGCCGTGTAAAGCAACGGCCGCTGGCGACCGTGCCGCGTTCTGTGCAGTTGTTGCGAAACGCCGGTCCTGAGGTACACAACGCACCCGCGGTTCGCGAGGCGCTCGCGGTTTTCCGGCAGCAGTACGGCGCCGCCGCCGGTAGCAATCACAACGTCATCGAGCTGAGTCAGTGAGTCGATCGTTTCGCGCTCGCGTTCGCGAAACCCTGCTTCGCCTTCCTTCTCGAAGATGTACGGAATATCAACGCCGGTTCGTTGCTCGATCTCGACGTCGCTGTCGTAAAAGGCCAGATGCAACGAGCGCGCGAGGCGCTTTCCGACCGCGGTTTTGCCGGAACCCATCGGGCCGATCAGGAATACGTTGCGAGTTTGGGGCATAAAAAAAGCGGCCGCATTGCTGCGGCCGCCTATTCTGTCGCCAACCCCTACGGGTGGCAAATCATCAATACAGGTTCGCCCCTTCTCGCAGGATGCGCGGTGTGACGAAGATCAGCAGCTCGTCCTTGTTGTCGCTGTGCGTCCTCGTCTTGAACAGATAACCCAACACGGGAATGTCCCCGAGCAACGGAACCTTGCGTTCACTGTCGCGACGCTCCGTCTCGAGAATGCCGCCCAGCACGACGGTCTGGCCATCGTTGACGAGCACCTGAGTTGTGATTTCGCGGGTGTCGATGCTTGGCACGAAACCGCCGGTTGCGCTCGCGACGAGCTGACCCACGCTGTCCTTGGCTACGGTCAGGTCGAGGATCACGCGATTGTCAGGCGTGATCTGCGGAGTCACCTTCAGACTGAGAACGGCCTTCTTGAACGAGGTCGTCGTGGCGCCGCTGGATGACGATTCCTGATACGGGATTTCCACACCTTGTTCGATGGTGGCTTCGCGCTGATTTGCCGTGACCAGACGCGGTGAAGAGATGATCTCACCGCGCCCTTCGGCCTGAGCGGCGGAGAGTTCGAGATCGACGATGTAATCGGAATCGAGGAGAGTCATTGCGATGCGTCCGGCCGGATTCGCAACGGGCAGATTCACCAGATATCGTTCCGCCTGGTCCGGCAGTGCAAAGCCGCTCGGAAAATCGATGCCGGGCTGATCGCTCAGTCCGATTTCGTCGTCCTCAGTGACGAATCCAGGCGTACCGACGATGCCTCTGCCGTCGCTTCCGCCGTGATCAAGCACAGCGGTCGCACCGAAGCGAACGCCGAGTTCCCGACTGAAGTCGTCATTGACGATTACGATGCGCGCTTCGATCTGAACCTGACGAACGGGAATGTCCAGAGTCGATACGAGTCTGCGGATATCCGCGAGGCGCTCCGACGTGTCCTGCAGCAGCAGCGTGTTGGTGCGCTCATCAATCGCCACGCCGCCGCGCTCAGACAGCAGCGAGCCGCCGGCGCTGGATTTGATCAGCGCCGCCAGGTCGCTCGCCTTGGCGTAGTTGATTTGCAGGTAGTCGGTGCGCAAGGGCGATAGTTCCTGAACCTGCTGACGCGCCGCGAGCAGTTCCTTTTCCCGGGCGGCGATCTCGGCTGCAGGCGCAATGAACATGACATTGCCTTCCTGCCGCATATCCAGACCCTTGGTGCGCATGACGACGTCAAGCGCCTGGTCCCAGGGTACGTTCTGCAGACGCAATGTCACGTTGCCCGCAACTGTGTCGCTGATGACCATGTTCTGGCCGCTGGTGTCGGCGAGAAGCTGAAGTACGGCTCGCGTGTCGATGTCCTGGAAGTTCAGCGTAAGGCGCTCGCCGGTGAACTCCTTCTTGTCCTGGAGTTCTGGCGGCAGCTTTACGATCGGCTTGATCTCGATCGTGTAAATGTTGTCGGACTGATACGCCAGATGCTCGTAGTCGCCGCCGGCGGCAATGACCAGTCTGGCGCCTTCCCCGACGCGCAGAACGTCGACGCTGTTGACTGGCGTCGCGAAATCCGTAACGTCCAGTCGCTGCAGGAGAGCTGCAGGCACGGCTGTGTTCGCAAAATTGACGACGATTCGACCGCCCTCCTGCCGCAGATCCGCAGGAACCTTTGCATCGGTCATCTCGACGATGACGCGGCCTGAACCATCACTGCCGCGACGGAAGTCGACGTCGCTCACGCTTCGCTTCCCGGGGGGCGTCGGCGCGGATGTAGATCTGGATGCAGCGGCGGCCGCCGCCAGTGAAGGCGCACTGCCGGCCGCTTGCGCGCCGGAAGCGCCGCCGCCGAGCGTGACGATGATCGTATTTCCGTCGACTCGCGTCTCGTACGGCACAAGGTTGTCCACGTTCAACACTACTCGAGTGCGACCGTTTGCTTCGGCGACGTTGACGGTGTCGAGAACGCCTTGTTTGACGTCGACGCGACGCGACGCCATCGCTACCGATGTGTCAGGTAGATCGAGTGCGATGCGCGCGGGATTGTCGACGGTGAAAGTAAGCGGCGTCGGCGCGGCGTCGCTGAGCCGGAGCGTCAGCTCGACCTTGTTGCCCGGCTGCGAACTCGCCTGGATGCTTTCAAGGCGGTTTGTTCCCTGAGCAAACGCGCTCTGGAAGCTCATCACTCCAAGCGCCAGAACGCCCGCCGTGAACTGCCGCGCGATGCGCCTGCGACTTGGACTGGCGCCGGCTGCATTGATCGGCGCGGCGAAGATTGAGGACAACATTCTTGCTTTCTCCCTGAGGATCATTCGTTCAGCGCCAGGGCGGCCGGACGCTCGATGTATCCGCCAAGACCGTCGGGTACGATCTCGATGATGGAAATTTTCGTACTGCTGACGCCGACGACGCGGCCGTCGTTCTGACCCATGAAACTGCCCGGCAGGACGCGATGCACCAGCCCGTCTTTGCCTTGCACCAACGCGTAGTTGCGGCCCTGCAGCTGCAGCGTGCCCACCATCTGCATAGTGTCGAGCGGAAACTGCTCAAGAAACTCTCGCGCCCGTTTCACATCGGGACGCACACCGCTCGCAATGTCGCTGCGCGCCGGAGCACTGGGTATGAAAGGCGAACGCATCGCACCGGCGTTGTACGCGAACGCTTCATAGGGCTTGATTTCCGGGAGCGGTTCGATGCGCTCGCCGGGCCTGCTTTTGATCTCAGCAACCTGCTGGGCAAGCTGATCCATATCGCCTGAGCATCCGCACAGGCTGATGAAACCGAAGATTGCGATTGATGTCAGCTTGCTCTGTGTCATAGATGAACGCTGCTTCAGGTGGTCCATGGAGCACCTCAGCTCTGAGGCGGCGCTTTACCGCGCTGCGTTTGCTGGGACTGCGAAGCCGCCTGCTCTTCGTCATCGAGGTAGCGATAGGTTTTCGCCGTGACGTCGAGTTGCAGTTGATCGGAGCCGCCATTTTTCGATGCTGTCGCTGGAGCGATCTGCACGTCGTGCAGCGTCACGATTCGCGGCAACGCCGCAATGCCGCTCACAAAGGCGCCGATCGCGTGATAGCTGCCGGTCAGCCTCATCTTGATGGGGAGTTCCGCATAGAAATCCTTATTGTTCTGCGGTCCTGGCTGAAACAGTTTCTGATCGAGGCCGGCGCCCGCGCCCTGCTGCGATATATCCGTCAACAGGTTCGGTACTTCCGTCTTGTTTGGCAGTTTCCGCAGCATTGCTCCGAAGGACTGCTCCATCTCGGCGAGCTGAGCCTTGTAGGCGTCCAGATTCGCCGCTTTCCGCGCTTTCTGTTCGAGAGTCGAAATCAACGTCAGCTCTTCGCCGCGAGCCGCATCGATCTCCGGCTTCTTGGATTTCCACACGAGGAAATACACCATTGCGATCGCAGCGATCAGAAAGATGAGTCCGATCGCACCGAATCGGAAGGCCAGGGGCCATCGACCCGGATCGTTTGGATCGAGGTCTCTGATTTGCTCTACGAGGTTGCTCATTGGGCGCCCCTGCGGCTGGCCTGCGCGGACCCGGCTTCACCCTCTGGATCAGCGGAGATCTGCGGATTCTCCTGCACGGCGTTGAGAGTGAACTGCGACCCGGCGTCATCGGCGCCCTTGGTCTCCAGAATGTCCAGCGCAGGTTCGGCCATCCACTCGGAAGAATCGATATTGCGCATGTATGAGGCGACGCGAGTGCTCGACTGGGCGACGCCCTGTAACTGGATTTTGCGGTCCGTCTGTTTGATCGACGTGAGATAGATTCCTTCGGGGGTCGTCCGCACGAGCTGATCGAACACATGCACGATCTCGGGCCGGCTGCGCTCGAGCTGCTCGATTACCTGCATGCGCGCCAACAGGCGCTGTTTCTGCTGCTCGAGATCGAGAATCTCCGCAATCTGTTTATCGAGGTTGGCGATTTCCGCTTTGAGAAACTGATTGCGATCGTTCTGTGCATTGATGGCGGACTGCATCTGCAGATTCACCAGGAAGGCGATCAGGCCGGCGACCACGAGCGCGCCGACAGCGCCGACGCCGAACTCCTGCCGCTTGCGCTTGCGCTCCGTCTCGCGCCATGGGACTAGATTGATTCTTGGCATATCAGTCGAAGCTCCGTAACGCCAGCCCGCAAGCTGTGAGCAGCGCGGTCGCGTCTTTCTTCACGGCCTGCGCTTTCGCTTTCTGGCTGACCTTCATTTGTCCGAGCGGATCGCCGCGCTGCGACTCGATGCCGACGCGGCTTTGAATCATTTCCGCGGCGCCAGGAATGTTTGCGCAGCCGCCGCAGATCAGGATCTGTTCAGGCTGCTCACGGCCGGCGCCGGAGGCGAGAAAGAACTGCAGCGAGCGGCTCACCTGCTGGCACATGTCGTCAATGAATGGACCGAGCACTTCCGTATCGTAGTTGCCTGGCAAACCGCCTTCCTTCTTGGCGCGCCCCGCTTCCTCCATGCTGAGGCCGTAGGTGCGCATGACTTCTTCGGTGAGCTGCTGCCCGCCGAAAGCGAAGTCGCGCGTGTAGATCACTTTGAGATCGCGCAGCACGCTGAACGTGGTGCTGCTCGCGCCGAAGTCGACGACCGCGATGACGCGGCCCAGGCCGCCATCGGGCATCTGATGCGTCAGAAGCCGGCAAGCGTTCTCGAGCGCGAACGCTTCGACATCGACGATCTTCGCAGTGAGGCCGGCAGCCGCGCACGCGGCGACTCGCTGTTCGACATTCTCGGAGCGCGTCGCCACGAGCAGCACGTCCAGCATGTCCGGGTCCTTCTCGGACGGGCCGATCACTTCGAAGTCGAAGCTGACCTCTTCCATCGGAAAGGGGATGTACTGGTCGGCCTGCATTTCAACCTGGCCCTCGAGCTCGTTCTCGCTCAGGGTGCGGGGCATCTGGATGACTTTGGTGATCGCCGCATCGCCGCTGATGGCGACGGCGGCATCCTTGGCGCGAGCGCCGGCGCGCTTCACCGCACGCTTGATCGCGTCGCCGACAGCATTCGCGTCCACGATCGCTTTTTCGTTGATTGAATTCGGCGGAGTCGCCTCGGCGGCGTAGGACTCCACTCGATACTGACCCCCGCTCATGCTCAGCTCGATGAGCTTTACTGAGGAGGTCGTTATGTCCAGACCGAGGAGGGGTCGAGATTTTGCGGTTAACAGCACGCTGGTTCCCTTTCTTGATCAGACACTTAGGCCACGATCGGAGATCGGACACGAATCACGGGCGGCAACTATATACAGGCGTGCGTTAAGTTGAATGTGAGCAGCCTCACGAAATACCATCGCGGCATTCCCCGAGCGAAACCCCTATTTTTCCAGCGGCAAACTGCCTCGGCGCTCGATGGGAACGGGCGCGCCATCAGTCGGATCAGGGGCTTAGAAGCGCGGTCGGCACGTTTCACTCGTGCCTTTTTATAGTTGCGAGTGGAACGACCCTCGGGTCAGTCAGCCCAAAGCTCGTATCATCCCGGCGACCCCGCTGTCTTGGGCGAACCCTAAAGACCGGTGGCTTTGCGTCCTCACCTTTCGATGAGTTTGCCTTCGATTTCCGCGGCACTATTGCATAGGGCTGTTTTTAAAAGCAAGGACTTAGGATTTTTTGTTCTCATGCGACGTTACCTCTCATCTCCGCTTCGACTTAGCCTGGCAGTCCTGATTCTGCTCCTTGGGGCCGCCACGCTTGGGCTCCTCGGCGCTTATCAATATCTGCGGCCCAGCCTTCCGGACGTGTCCGCCATCAAGGACATTCGCCTGCAGGTGCCGTTGCGCGTGTACAGCCGCGATGGCCGGCTAATCGCGCAGTTCGGCGAACAGCGGCGCATTCCGCTGTCGTTCGATGCGATGCCGAATCAGCTGGTCAACGCCGTGCTGGCGGCGGAGGACGATCGATTCTTTCAGCATAGCGGCGTCGACTATCCAGGCCTGATTCGCGCGATCGCGCGCCATCTGCTTTCGGGCGACAAGGCTGAAGGCGGCAGCACGATCACGATGCAACTTACACGCGGCATCTTTCTGAGCCCGGAAAAAAGTTATCGCCGCAAAGTGCTCGAGATCTTCACCACGCTGCGCATCGAACAGGAACTGACGAAGCAGGAAATCCTGGCGCTGTATCTCAACAAGATGTTTCTCGGCCAGCGCGCCTATGGCGTCGGCGCCGCGGCGGAGGTTTATTTCGGCAAGACCGTCGGCGACTTGACGTTGCCGGAGATCGCATTGATTGCAGGCACGTTTCGACTGCCCTCTCGCGACAATCCGGTCGCGAACGCCGATCTCGCACGCCAGCGGCGCGCCTACGTTCTGCGTCGCATGCGGGAGAAAGAGTTCATCACTCAGGATGAACACGACATTGCGTTGAATGCACCAGTCCAGTCGCAGCTCCACGGCCCGGCCGTTGAAATCGAAGCGCCATATGTGGCCGAGATGGCCCGCGCGGATCTCGTCAGTCGACTCGGAGCGGAGGCGTACACCGCCGGCTACGTCGTAACGACCACGGTCGATAGCCGCTTGCAGAACTCAGCCGTGCGAGCGCTGCGCGCCGCGCTGCTGGAGTATGACCAGCGCCACGGCTATCGCGGACCTGCGGGCCGCATCACGCTCGCATCGAATTTCAGAGAGAAGGAATGGACGCAGGCGATCGATGAGTATCCGCATCGCGGCGGCATCGCGCCGGCGTTGATACTTTCGGTAGAGGCGAAAAGTGCGGTGGCGTTTTCGCCCGCGCAAGGCCGTGTCAATCTGGGTTGGACCGCCATCAACTGGGCACGCGCGTCGTTGCCGCATGGCGGCGTGGGGCCCGCGCTGCAGCGCGCGGACGATGTCCTCGCTCCCGGCGATGTGGTGTACATCGCGCAGGAATCTTCCGGCAGCTGGCGCATGGTGCAAATCCCTGAAGCGCAAGGCGCGTTCGTCGCCATGGATCCACAGGACGGCGCAATCACCGCGCTCACCGGCGGCTTCGACTATTTCGCCAGCAACTTCAATCGCGCCGTGCAGGCGAAACGACAACCCGGCTCCGCATTCAAACCGTTCCTCTATTCTGCAGCGCTCGACCAGGGCTTCACGCCCGCGAGCATCATCAACGATGCGCCGCTAGTGATCGACGATCCGACGCTCGAAGCAAGCTGGCGCCCGCAAAACGACTCGCGCGAGTTCCGTGGACCGATGCGTTTGCGGGAAGCACTCGTGCGCTCGCGCAATCTGGTTTCCATTCGCATCATGAACGCGCTGGGACCGGCCTATGCGACGCAGTACATCGAGCGCTTCGGTTTTCCCGAAGGCAGCCTGCCGCGCAATCTGTCGCTCGCGCTCGGCACTGCGCAGGTTTCGCCGCTCGAAATGGCGAGCGCGTACTCGGTTTTCGCGAACGGCGGATTCCGCGTGGAGCCTTACTTCATTCAGCGCATCATCGGACCCGACGGCGACATCGTGCACGAAGCACAGCCGCGCTTCGCCTGTCCGGAATGTGTGCAGCCGATCGAAGCGGAAGGCGGTAGTGCGACGAATTTACTCGATGCACCGATTCGCGCCGCCGCCAGCGACGAAACGCGCTGGGGCGGGCTCACTTACTTGCCGCAGAACGCAATCGCGCCGCAGGCGATCTCACCGCAGAATGAGTTCCTGATGACGGACATGATGAGCGATGTCGTGCGTCGCGGCACGGCCGCTCGCGCCAATCGATTGAACCGTAGCGACCTCGCCGGCAAAACGGGTACGACAAATGATCGCCGTGACGCGTGGTTCTGCGGTTATACATCGCAACTCGTCGCCGCCGCGTGGGTCGGATTCGATCAGGAGCGTTCGCTCGGTCCCGGCGAACAGGGCAGCCGCACCGCATTGCCGATGTGGATTTACTTCATGGGGGAGGCGCTGCAGGGGCTGCCGGAGCAACGCCGCACGCCGCCGCCGGGACTCGTCTCCATGCGCATTTCCGCCGACACCGGTCTCGCTGCGAGACCCGGCGAACCGAACGCGATTTTCGAAACCTTCATGGCCGGACATCTGCCTGCTGAAACTGCGGTCGACGCCGGATTGCAGAGCCCTGACGGGGAGACCCGTTCTGAGGAAGACGATGACGAATCGCTGTTTTAGTGAACGGCGGACAGCGGACGGCGTTTGGAGCCAGGCAGCGATCATGAATGAGTGCTACGCAGCAGCGCGCCCATCGCGGATTTCTCACCGTCCGTTGTCCGCGGTCCGCCATTCACTAAGAAGCTGACCATGAGCAAGCGACAAAATCCGCGCGCCGATCATTTGCGCAGAGCCCTGGCTCAGGAAGCCGCCCGCATCATGTCCGAGCAGGGCATCGACGACTACGGACTCGCCAAACGCAAGGCGGCGGAGCGTCTCGGCGCCACGGATATCGCAGTTCTGCCGAAGAACACCGAAATAGAGGCAGCGCTCGCGGCGCATCAGCGGCTATTCGAAGCGGGCACGCATTCTTCTGCACTGACCGGGCTTCGGCGAACAGCACTGCGCGCGATGCATCTGTTGAAACGATTCGAGCCGCGCCTGGTGGGTCCTGTGTTGAGCGGTACGGCGTCCACGCATTCCGACGTGAATCTGCACTTGTTCGCTGAAGGGGCGGAGCCGGTCGCCATCCACCTGATGGAGCAGGGCATTCCGCACCGGATCGCCGAACGCCGTCTGCGCTATGAGCCGAATCGGCTGGTCGCGTATCCGGTCATCCAGTTTGTCGCGGGCGATCAACCCATCGATGCAGTGGTCTTCCCGATCGACGGCATTCGCCAGTCGCCCGCAAGCCCGGTGGACGGCAGACCGATGCGACGGGCCGATGCGTCCGAACTGGAGGGATTGCTGCGTGAGGGCGGGGACCGCGCGACGTAGCGACATCTGACGTGAGAAGAGCGCTTCTGACGTCCTCACACGCCGGCGTCTTTACGTTCCTTGTTTCGTTCTCACCCGCGCTTTGTCATCTCAACATAGTCGCGGCGCTCCGGACCGGTATAAAGCTGACGCGGGCGACTGATCTTCATCGCCGGATCCGCAATCATTTCCTGCCAGTGCGCAACCCAGCCCACCGCGCGCGCAATCGCGAACATCACGGTAAACATCGACTGCGGAATGCCGATCGCACTGTAGATGATGCCCGAATAGAAATCGACGTTCGGATACAGCTTGCGTTCGACGAAGTACTCATCCTTGAGCGCAATCTCTTCCAGCTTGAGCGCGAGTTCGAACAGCGGATTGTCGGACTTGCCCAGCTTGGCGAGCACCTTGTGGCACATCGCGCGGATGATCGTGGCGCGCGGATCGAAGTTCTTGTAGACGCGATGACCAAAGCCCATCAGGCGGAAGTTGTCGTTCTTGTCCTTGGCCTTCGCCAGATACTTCGGCACATTTTCCGCGGTGCCGATCTGCTCGAGCATCGCGAGCACTGCTTCATTCGCGCCGCCGTGTGCGGGGCCCCACAGCGCGGAAATGCCAGCAGAAATTGCGGCGTACGGATTGGCGCCCGTGCTGCCGGCGAGGCGCACCGTCGAGGTGCTCGCGTTCTGTTCGTGATCGGCGTGCAGAATGAACAGCAGATCCAGGGCCTGCGCCGTGACCGGATCGACGTTGTATTGCTCGCAGGGCACGGCGAAGAACATGTGCAGCAGATTGCCGCAGTAATCGAGATCGTTGCGCGGATAGATGAACGGCTGGCCGAGTGCATGCTTGTACGCAGCCGCTGCAATCGTCGGAATCTTGGCGATGATGCGATGCGCGAAGATCTCGCGATGGCGCGGATTATGGATGTCCATCGAGTCGTGGTAGAACGCGGCCATCGATGCGACCACGCCCGACAACATCGCCATCGGGTGCGCGTTGTACTGAAAGCCGTTGAAGAATCGCAGCAGCGATTCGTTGATCATCGTGTGGTACTGAATTGCGTGCGTGAACTCCGAGAGTTGCTCGCTGGTCGGCAACTCGCTGTTAATCAGCAGATACGCAACTTCGAGGAAATTACTTTTTTCGGCGAGTTGTTCGATCGGCACGCCGCGATGAAGCAGGACGCCTTCCTCTCCATCGATGAACGTGATCTTGCTCTCGCACGACGCGGTCGCCATGAACCCGGGATCGAACGTGAACATCCCGTGATCTCTGGTGATGCCGGCGATATTGAGCACATCCGGTCCGAGCGTGCCGCTCATGACGTCGGCCGTGGACTTCTTTCCTGTCGCCAGATTCGTCAGCTCAAATTTCTTCTCGGACATGTGCTCATCCCGCAACTGTGTGGTGCAACCTTACTTGCTGCTGATTTTTTGCAAGTGCAAATTGGACGCGCAGACTTACATGTCGCCGCGGCTGAATCAAGCGCGGAGGACCGCTCAGAAATCTCGAGCGCGGAAGCCTACTCGACAATCTTCACGAGCTGACCGGGCTGGGGTTCCTTGTCTGGATACAGATCATTCAGCAGCCGCAGCGTCTCTGCCGGATATTTCGGAATCGGCGACGTGCGGGCGAGATCCGCGATGCGGGTTTTTTCGGTCGCGCGGATCGTCTTGATCTTGTACGGCTCCGCGAGCGCGAACTCATTCTGCTTCAGGCGTCGAAACGTCTTGATCGTCGACATAAACAAAGGATCGGCGGACGGCGCGCCGCTCGAGGCCTTGCTCGCGCCTGAGAAAATGTAAGCGAGATTGTTGTAGTAAATCACCGCATAGCGCACCGGGACGAGGCCGAACTCCGTCGGCGCGGCGCGCACCACGGCGGTATACCCCTGCAAACCGTTCACTTCGATGGGCTCGGCCTGCCCTGCGCTCGAGCGCGCGAGCAATCGGGACAGCATTTCGCGCGGGCCGGTGTTCGGCGGCGGCGCCTGGGTTTGCATCTGCATGATGCTGTCCTTCTGCGGCGAAACGGCCATCAGTCGATCGGCGCGATTCTCCACACGCCACCCGCTCGGAAACGCGATCGTGAAGCCAAAGTTCGAATGATAGAAGCGATTACCCTTGAGCACGCCCTGCGCGCGGCTCGTGCCCAGAGGCAGTCCTTCGATGCTCTGCAGGTATTTCTCGCGTCCGGCATCCTTGTTGTCGACTTTGCCCTCGAACTTCTCCGCCGCCTTGACGACTTCGCGCAAGCGCTGATCGTTGTCGGGATGCGTCGAGAACACGCCATGGTAGACGCGCGGATCACGCTTCTCTTCGCGCGCACGCTGCAGCTCGAAGAGTTCCTGATTCTTGAGCAGGCGTACGACGTCGATCATGTGTTGCGATTCGTAGCCGACGCCGACGAGGTACTCCGCGCCGAGGCGGTCCGCTTCGAGCTCCTGATCACGTCCGTAACCGCTCACCAGCGCTGCACCCGCATAATTTGCGAGGCCGGCGAGATCGCCGCTGCCCGTGAACACGCCGACGGCGGCGGCGCCGATTCCCGCGAGCGTCGATTTACTTTGCTGGCGCACCGGGTGGCGCGCAGTGACGTGCCCGATCTCGTGGCCCAGCACGGCCGCGAGCTCGGCCTCGGAATTCAGATAATTCATGATGCCGCGCGTGATGTAGACGAAGCCGCCGCCGGTGGTGAACGCGTTGATGTCTTCGCTATCCAGCACTGTGAAAAAATACTGCAGCTCGGGGCGATGACTCGCCTTGGCGGCGCGCTGCCCAACTTCATTCACGTATGCCTGCAGCTGCGGATCGTCGTAGGCGCCGCCGAACTGCTGCAACAGCATCGGGTGGACCTGCTTTGCCTTGTTGATCTCGCCTTCTTCAGATTGAAACACCAGGTCGGGCCGGCCCGTCACCGGGTTCGAGGCGCAACCCGCCGACACAACGCCAATAAACAGCGGGAGCAACACGCGGCAGGCAAATGGAGTGAACGGCATGGCGGTTTTCCCGGCGAACTAAAACCTGTGATCAGCTGCTATTCGAGCCCGCCATCGGGTTCTCGAACTCGAGCAACTCCGTTTCTGCTCAGGATGCGACGTTGCGGCGCTTCCTTACGTTTCGCTTATAGACGCGACCAGCGCGAGCGACAAGCACGAACAATCGGTTCGCAATGCATTTGTTGCTCTTTCGGCTCCCAGAGTTCCACGGCGCCCCAAATGAAAAGGGGCGCCAGAGCGCCCCTCTTCTCAAGAAGTCCGGCCCTCGATCAGCGCGCGTACTTCTTGCGGAACTTGTCCACGCG
>JBOHZJ010000269.1:0-4217 GCA_050738395.1 Steroidobacter sp. | reverse complement strand
TCCGCTGATATCCCGCGGGTGAGACAACCGATCTTTCGTGAGAACAGCGCGCTGAAAGATCCCAGGCTGGTGAAGCCGACGTCCAGGCACACGTCCGTCACTGAGTGGCCATGCGCAAGTAGTCTTTGCGCAGCAGTGAGTCTTTCTCGGGTTCGGAACTGGTGCGGCGTTTCACCAAATACGGCCTCGAATCTGCGGATGAAGTGGAATGAGGACAAGCTCGCCTCGCGCGCTGCATCTCTGATCGAGACGTTCGGGGACTGTATGTCCGAAAGCAGATCCCGAGCCCGGCAGAGTTGGAGGAAGGCTCGTCGGCCGGGCCAGGCATTCGATCTCACTTCATTGCTCTCACTACTGGGCCGAAGCATGGAAGAACGATCTTCTCCGGCTGGCAGTCGCTGGTGACGACAGGTGTGCGCCGCTGGACTCGCAATCCGATGTACGTTGGATTTCTCGGGCTATTACAGTGAGTTCGCGCGAGCTGTCGTCCCGGCGCGCCTGAAGTTGAACCTCAGCAGCATGATCCGCTGCGCTTCCGAATCCGCCGGCGTAAACGTCCACTTCTTTGATGCCTCGATGGCGAGCCGCTCGAAATAGCGGCTCGGACCGGGATCGTCCGCGGTGGCGACGAGAACCGCACCCTCCTTGTTGACGATCACCCGAACGGACACTCTGACTGTGCCGCGGATAGTTTCCCGAGCGCTTCGTGGGACGTCTGGGATCACCTCGTTGATGGGTGATGGCGGCGCAGCCGGTTGCTCTCGCGCTTCCGACTCGACTGATTTCGCCTCGGTTGATCTCGGCTCGACGTCGGCTGATCTCCTTTCGGCTGTTTCAGCAGCGGGCTTCGGAAGTGGCTCGTCTCTGACCACGCGTGCGGCTTCGCTCGACGCAGGTATGGGCGCCGGGGACTGAGACTTCGAATTTGGCGCCCCTTCGGTGGCAACGGGCGCAGAAATCGGGTCGGTCCTGAACATGCTGACGCCAATCCAGCTCAGCAGTACTGCGACTGCTCCCAGAATCAGCGTCAGCGCACCTCTACTCAGGCGCCGCCCGACAGGGACCTGGGGCGGCCCTTCCGGAACTATTTTTACGCGGATCACCAGTCGGGTTGTAGACGGCGTGCCTGACTGGGACTCAGTCGCCGCACCCGAAGTCGCCTGTGACTCCATTGCTTTCACCACTGCTGTTTGCGGCGCCGAGGGTTGCGCAGAGGCGGGCCGGTTGGCCGCGGGTCAGGCATTGCTGACCGCCGTCGCTCGGCGCCGGGCCCGCAAACAGGAAAAAAACTTCTGCAAGTCGTCGCCGGCGCCTCAGGTCAATCTCTGGCGATAGGACAAAATGAAGTGTACCAAGGCAGCCTTTATCCTTGATCTCCTTCGCGCGCGCAATCAGACACTCATTCACCATTCCATCGCGAGAGCATCCGTATCAGCTTTGCAGGATGGCTGGATGAAGCCGAAGCACTAGTCGCCCCACGTGCGGTCCGCTGACCGTTCGTGCGCTTGTCAATCTCTACAGGCTAGCGCCTCAGGAACGTTTGCGATTCCCGCCGCGTTGAGGCTCCAGCTTTTGTGAGGAGCGAACCCATGCCCCGTTCCATCGGGCGCACACAGCTCAGTTGCGCCAGTTGGCGTCATGCCCGTCGCTTACACTGGCTGTTCTTTACGAGGCGCGCCAATGAGGTCGACGCCATGTCAAAAGCCCTCGCTCTTACCCTATTCACCTTGTTGGTTCACGTCGCAGCCGGCGCCGAACAGCAGCCGGGGACGCCCGACGAAGAGGAACTACTCGCCCTGCCGTGGAAGCAATTCGATCAGACGCTCGGATCGGGATGGAGGATCTACGCGTGCCGGAAGGAGCACGGCGCTGCCGCCGAACTGATCGAAGAGTATCTAGCGCGTCGAACCGAACTGACGCCGACGCAGCGTGCGGTTTCGCACCTTCATGCGGCCGCGGAACTGGCACGCGAGAATCGCTACCAGGAAGCATTGCGCCATCTCGAAACTGCTGAGGTAGCACCGGGTAGCCGTGGCGTGCCGGAGGACTGGAACGAGCTCGTCATCTCGATGAGAGCATTCCTGCTCGGAGACCGCGAAGCGCTTATTGCGTCAAAGCGACGCGTCGAGGCAATGCGCTCTCCGGCGTATCCGCACTCGGCTGAACGATACCTCGAGCATCTCGGCCAGCGCTATGGAGTTTGGGACGAAGAGCCGACATCCGCCTTGGGGTGCGAATCTACGAATTGACCTTTCACGTTCTCTCACGGGGTCAGGTCTTGCATCAAGCATGTCGAGAGCACCACTGTTTGCTGACGTTGTAGTGCGTTGTTGCAAGACCTGACCCCGATTGTCAAAGAATGCGCGAACTGTGCTCCCATAGAACCAGATCGAAATCGGCAAGCGGAGTACGACTGCCCCTCAAGGGCGATTGGGACGCGCGCGGACCAGACCGGGGACAGGCGCGCATTTCTGAATGAACTGATGAGGTGATCGTCGCGCAGGATATTCAGCGCCTGGCAGGCTGTTGAAGAACTCCTTTTTGAGCCTCAAGAGCGTGACGCGAGAAGCTGCTACTCCCCGTCACGCGTGACGCCCGGAGTGGGCGCCATTCGACGGCGCGGCGCTGCACGTGCATCAGGCGTCGCGCCAACCGGCCCGCTGATCGCCGGGTTTGCCTCGAGGAAATTCGCGAGGCCGACCTGCAACTGCAGCGAGTAGTCGAGCGACGTGTAGTCCTCAGAGTACGGCTCAGCGTGCCCGATGTTGCGCAAGTAGCGCTGCAGCGTCGCTGCCGAGGCGTTCGCCGACGGTACACGCGGCAGCGACGGTTCTGGATCGTCAACCGTCGCGACCTGCGCGAGTCCGTGACACGCGATGCATGAGGAGCGTGGGTTGTCGATGGGACCGTTCAGCAAGCCGCGAAGTCCGAGGTGCAGCTGCTGGCCGCGGTTCACGTTGACCCATTGTTCGCGCGGCGGTTGATTGATGAGCACGCGCGGCGCGTCGTTGCCCCACATAAGGCCAACTGGCACGAGGTGCATCCACCAGTCGGCGGAAGCGCTCGCGTCCTTCTCATATTGAAATGTGCCGAACACCCAGCCCGTCGTGACGTCCGCGCGGGGATCGCGCACCGCCACGTCGAGTTGCAGCAGGCGCAGCTCCGGGCGCGGCCCGGCGTTGGTCGCGCGATTGATGTCGCCCTGCCATGTGAGCGAGCCGTCCAGATATGGAACCTGCTCGAGCGGCGCGGTGGTGAAGATGAGCTTGCAGGTGACGGTGTGCGCAGGGAATCGCGCGCGGGTCGGATCCGGATTCTGCTCATCGCGCCACACGCGGCCGAGCACATAAGCGCCGCGCGAGTTGTAGAAGCCGACCGCCCAGTTGTCATGTTGCTCCGTCTGCAGCGACCCCAGCTCGCCGGCGCGCGAGGGGCGCTCGCGCGTCATGCCATGGATGAACTCGCGCCCGCTCGCGCCGACGTGCAGCCACGGCGCGTGATACCACTTGCGTACGCGATTCATGGAGACGTCAGCGAAGTTGTCGGCCGTGTTGCCCTGGAGGCAATAGTTCAGCACTGCATTCAGGTACTGCGGCGCCTGCGTCGGGTTCGTGAAATCAAACTGCAGCCAGGGCGGATTGGAGATGCCCGAAAGGCTTCGAGGATAATTCTGACTGAGCTTGAAAACGGGCCCGGTCCAGCCTGGCGGCGGCGGATTGCGCGCGTCGGGAAAAGCAGCGCATGCGAGCGGCGGCGCCAGCGCGAGGATCAGCAACGAAGTGACGCGTGCAGCCTTCCTGAGATCAACGAGTCGATCTGCAATCCTCGAGTTCTCCGCATCCATACATTGCTCCCTTGATACGGGCGGCTTGCTGCGCCGAGGCGCTCAAGCCCGCTCCATCGCATTCGGAACAACGTTGCACTTCGGTCCGGTCAGTCACAAGTGTCCTTCGGTGCAGAAGTCGCAACGAAGGGATCTTCAGGACACCCGCGAATTTTCGTCTAGCGTCGAGACGACCGTCCGGCGCTTCCGCCGCTGCCTGGATGCAGAAGAGTTGTCGCGGGAAGAACAGCAACAGAAGAATCGATGCGTGCAGTACCACTGGGACGAGGAGGGCGGCTCGCTGGTCCTCAAAGCACGACTGCCGGCCGAAACGGGCGCCATCGTACTCAAGGCGCTCGAGGCCGCGGTGGAAGCACTCCATGGACGCTTTGAT
>JBOHZJ010000268.1:0-2320 GCA_050738395.1 Steroidobacter sp. | reverse complement strand
CGCTCCGTGTCGTGCCGCTTGAGCACGGCCATATCCGCAGGTCTGCCCGCAGCGGCGAACTTACGCAGAAATTCCTCTTCGATCTGCGTAATGCGGCTATCGGCCGTCATGGCGTCGCCGAGCGCCAGCGAGTACCAGGGATCGGTGGCACTCGCCGCCTCATCGCAGCGAACGCAATTCAGAGACTGACCCAACATTCCATTGCGACCCTCCTGCGTCAGCGTCCATGCACGATTGATAAAGGGCGGGTTATGGCGGATGTGCTGTGGATGCCCACAGTCCAGAATGGCGATGCGCTCGCCCCCTGGGTCCATTGCATAATCGACAATTCGCCGCTGCATGTCGCTCCTGAGCAACTCCCCGGTCGAGGCGCGAGTTAGGCTGAGATGATAGCTGCGCGCGCGATTGATTCAGCTCGTCGGGACGCTTCGACACGTTCACCCTGAGTTCACCTGCGCCGTCGGATCATGCCAATAACCGTAATTGCGGGGTGAGCACCATGACTTCCGTCGCCTTTTCCCGAGCCGCACCGTTCTGGCTGATATGCCTGATCGCGGTTGCGGCCGCGTCGGTCGCCTCCGTGTCCACGGCGCGCGCACAGGAGCCTGTGACCGAACCAACCACCGTCGATCCCCCAGGACGCGCTGCCCGCCTGAGTCTCATCGACGGCGAAGTCTCCTTCGCGCCCGCTGGTACGGATGAATGGGCCGAAGCAGTGCTGAATCGACCCATCACCAGCGAAGACCGGCTGTGGGTCGGTGTCGATGGGCGCGCTGAATTGCAGGTCGGCTCGGCGACAGTGCATCTCGATCGTGAAACACAGTTCGGCTTCATCGAACTGGACGACGACGTGATGCAGATGAGCCTTACCGATGGTGCGATGACCATCCGCGTGCGCCGTCTGGCGGAGCGCGAAGCAATTCAGATCGAAACACCCAACGCCACCGTGCACCTGCGCCACCCGGGCGAGTACCACTTCGAGGTCGATCCCGACAGCGACCAGACGACCGTCAAGACCCGCAGCGGCGAGGCGGACGTCGGCGGCGGCTCGAAGACTTATACCGTCCGTGCGAATGAGCAGGGCGTCTTCAGCGGACTCGACAATCTCACCGCTCAGGTGAGTCCGATTGCATCGCGCACACCGTTCGAGGCGTGGGCCAATGATCGCGATCGGCGGGCGGAGCAGTCAGAGTCGTCACGCTACGTATCGCGTGACGTGGTCGGCTACGAAGATCTGGACGAGCATGGCGAGTGGATTCACGAGCGTGAGCACGGCTATGTGTGGCAGCCCCGCTATGTCGCCGCTGACTGGGCGCCCTACCGCTTTGGGCGCTGGGCGTGGGTGTCGCCCTGGGGCTGGACCTGGATCGATAACGCGCGCTGGGGTTACGCACCGTTTCACTATGGCCGTTGGGCCCACCTTCGCAATCGTTGGTGCTGGGTTCCAGGACCGCGGCATCTGCGGCCGGTCTATGCGCCGGCGCTCGTAGGCTGGGTCGGCGGCCCCTCGGTCAGCGTATCGGTCTCGTTCGGCAGCGGCATCGGCTGGTTTCCGCTCGGACCGCGCGAAGTGTATTGGCCCGGTTATCGACATACGCCGCGCTACATACGTCACGTCAACGTGTCGAACACCATCATCATCAACAACAATTACTTCCACAATCGCCGCGATCATCACGACGACTATCGTTATCGGCGTCACCCGCATGCTGTGACGGCGGTCCATCGCGATCATTTCGTCGGCGGCCGACCGGTCGGTGGTCATCGCGTACGGCTCAACGAGGGCGACCTGCGTCAATGGCGAGCTGATTCGCGACCGCCCGCGATTGCACCCTATCGAGAGAGCGTGCTCGCAGGACAGCCGCGCGCGCGGCGCAACGACCTGCAAAACGATCGCGATCGCCGCGCCAATCCCGAATGGCTTACCCGCCGCGCAGGTCCGGGACGCGTTGATTTCACGGCCGAACGACGTGCGATCGAAAATAATGGCGGCCGGCCGGTCGGCCGGGCGCAACTCAGCGAGCGTCCCAAAGAGCGCGGCGA
This sequence comes from Steroidobacter sp., assembly GCA_050738395.1. Classification (GTDB taxonomy): domain Bacteria; phylum Pseudomonadota; class Gammaproteobacteria; order Steroidobacterales; family Steroidobacteraceae; genus Steroidobacter. The sequence continues at coordinate 277 of JBOHZJ010000268.1, read as the reverse complement.
TTTCCGCGTGTCGCGTCCTGGCTCGGCGGGAGACATCAAACGTCCGCAGCTCGCGCGACGTCAGCAGAACGAGAGCGCCGGCGGGACACCCTCTGTGGACCGGTCATCCATGCGACGCGATGTGCAGCGTGCGGATCGCAGCGAACGCGCTGGCGGCAATGAACGGCTTGAAATCATGCGCGCGGACAGCGAAGCGCGTTCCGAACGTCAGCGGAGCAACAATGCGGCGCCGAGCACACGAGCGTTGACGCAGCAGTCGCGACAGGCGCCTTCAAGC
>JBOHZJ010000267.1:0-7398 GCA_050738395.1 Steroidobacter sp. | reverse complement strand
CGATCAGGTTCTGCGTGGGCGCGACCACTGCCACGCCAATGAGGTACTCCTCGCGGCTCTGCACCTTCTTCGACGACAACCCGAAAATCTTGTTGCCCTTGCCGCGCGGCAGCTCGGGCAAATCCTTGACCGGAAAGACGAGCAACTTTCCATCGGTGCTGACTGCGCACAGCACAGCGTCATCCGAGGTTACTGCAGAGGGCGCGAGCACGCCTGAGCCTTCGGGCACTTTCAGAACCGCCTTGCCCGCGCGATTGCGCGAATGCAGCTCGCCGAGTTTCACCACAAAACCGTAGCCCGCGTCCGAGGCGATCACCCAGCGATCCTCCGCATCGCCGATCATCACGCCTGCGAAAGATGCGCCTTCCGGCGGATCGATGCGGCCCGACAACGGCTCGCCCTGGCCGCGAGCGGACGGCAGCGAATGCGCGACGAGGCTGTACGCACGGCCCGTGCTGTCGAGGAACACCGCCTGCTGCGTGCTCTTGCCGCGCGCCGCCGCCCGGAACGAGTCACCCGTCTTGTAGGAAAGTGATGCGGGATCGAGTTCGTGACCTTTCGCCGCGCGAACCCAACCGCGCTCGGAAAGCACGACGGTCATCGGTTCGCTGGTCACAAGTTCGGTCTCGTTGATCGCCTGCGCCGCGGCGCGCTCGACAATGCGGCTGCGCCGCTCGTCGCCGTACTGCTCGGCATCGGCGAGCAGTTCCTCCCTGACCAGTTTCTTCAGGCGCGCCTTGCTCTTCAGAATCTTGTCCAGCTCTTCCTGTTCTTCCGCCAGCTCCTGCTGTTCGCCGCGGATTTTCATCTCTTCGAGCTTCGCCAGATGGCGTAGCTTGGTCTCGAGGATCGCCTCCGCCTGAATCTCCGTCAGCTTGAAGCGCTTCATCAACACCGGCTTCGGCTCCTCTTCGCGCCGGATGATGCGGATGACCTCATCCAGATTGAGATACGCCGCGAGCAACCCTTCGAGGATGTGCAGTCGGGCCTGAACCTTCTGAAGTCGCCAGGTCAGTCGGCGGGTGACGGTGTCGATGCGGAAGGTGAGCCATTCTTCCAGCACCGACTTCAGCCCCATGACGCGCGGTCGGCCGTCCAGGCCGATAATGTTCAGATTGACGCGATAGGTGCGCTCGAGGTCGGTGGTCGCGAACAGGTGCGCCATCAGCTGCTCGATGTCGATGCGGTTCGATCGGGGGACGATCACCAGGCGCGTCGGGTGCTCGTGGTCGGACTCATCGCGGATGTCCTCGACCATCGGCAGCTTCTTCGCCTGCATCTGCGCGGCGATCTGCTCCTGAATGCGATTGCCCGAGACCTGGTACGGCAACTGCGTAATCACGATATCGCCATCTTCCATTTCATAGACGGCGCGCGCACGAATCGAACCATTGCCGCTCTCGTAGATCTGCCGGATCTCGGCGCGCGACGAAATAATTTCCGCACCCGTCGGGAAATCCGGTCCCTGGATGTGCTTGCACAAATCGCGCAGCGTGAGATCCGGTTCCTCCAGCAGGCGCACGCACGCCGTGACGACTTCGCGCAGATTGTGCGGCGGAATGTCAGTCGCCATACCGACCGCGATCCCGGTCGCGCCGTTCAATAGCACGTTCGGCACGCGCGCCGGCAGCAACACAGGTTCCTCCAGCGTGCCGTCGAAATTCGGCGACCACTCGACCGTGCCCTGACCCAGCTCGGACAACAGGAGCGAGGCATAGCGCGTCAGCCGCGATTCGGTGTACCGCATCGCCGCAAACGACTTTGGATCATCCGGCGAACCAAAGTTGCCCTGCCCGTCCACGAGCGGATAGCGGTATGAGAACGATTGCGCCATCAGCACCATGGCTTCGTAACAGGCCGAATCGCCGTGCGGATGAAACTTGCCGATCACATCGCCGATGGTTCGCGCAGATTTCTTGTGCTTCGAAACGGCTGACAGGCCGAGCTCGCTCATCGCGTACACGATGCGACGCTGCACAGGCTTCAGCCCATCGCCGATGTGCGGCAACGCGCGGTCCAGGATCACGTACATCGAATAGTCGAGATACGCTTTCTCTGTGAACGTCCGCAGCGGCAGGCGTTCGATGCCTTCGAAGTTCAGGGGTGGTTGAGTGGGCATGAGAGAGCAGCGGTTGGCGGTTAGGGGTTAGCAGTTGGAAAGATTAAGAAGAGCGCGCTCGATTGCGGCCGTGGTGGGGTCTTCGCTCTGATTCGCCGCCAACCGCTGACCGCTGCCTCCGTCACACCTGCACTTCCGCCAGGTTGCCCTTGGTCTCCAGCCATTCGCGTCGATCGCCGGCGCGCTTCTTCGCGAGCAGCATGTCGAGCATCTGGTCGGCCTCATCCTTCGCTTCGACGGTGAGTTGCACCAGGCGACGTGTTTCGGGCGCCATGGTCGTCTCACGCAATTGAATCGCGCTCATCTCGCCGAGACCTTTAAAGCGCGTGACGACCGGCTTCGCCCGGGGATTTTCCGCCGTGATTCGATCGAGAAGGCCGACGCGCTCGGCGTCATCGAGCGCGTAGTACACCTGCTTGCCCACATCGACGCGATACAGAGGCGGCATCGCCACGTACACATGACCTGCAAGCACGAGCGGCCGGAAGTGCCGCAGGAACAGCGCGCATAGAAGTGTTGCGATGTGCTGGCCGTCCGAATCCGCGTCCGCCAGGATGCAGACCTTGTGATATCGCAGGCCATCGAGTTTGAGGGAGCCCGGATCGACGCCGAGCGCAATCGCAATGTGATGCACTTCCTGCGACTGCAGCACGTCGCCAGCGTCGACTTCCCAGGTGTTCAGGATCTTGCCGCGCAACGGCATGACCGCCTGGAATTCACGATCGCGCGCCTGCTTCGCAGAGCCGCCGGCGGAATCGCCTTCGACCAGAAACAGTTCGCCGCGCTCGGGTTCCTGCGCCGTACAGTCGGCGAGCTTTCCCGGGAGCGCCGGCCCGCTGACCACGCGTTTGCGCGCAACCGACTTCGACGCCTTCAGCCGCGCCTGCGCGCCGGCGATCGCAAGCTGCGCAATCTTCTCGCCTGATTCGGGATGCTGATTGAGCCAGAGCCCAAACTGATCCTTGACGACGCCAGATACGAATGCCGCCGATTCCCGCGATGACAAACGCTCTTTCGTCTGTCCCGCAAATTGCGGCTCCTTCAATTTCGTCGAGAGTACGTAACTCACGCCGTCCCACACGTCTTCGGGCGCCAGCTTCAATCCCTTCGGCAGCAAATTGCGGAACTCGCAGAACTCGCGAATGGCGTCCGTCAGCCCGATCCTCAACCCGTTTACATGCGTGCCGCCCTGCGGCGTCGGAATCAGGTTGACGTAACTCTCTTCGACGCGCACGCCGTCATCGATACGCCACGCGATAGCCCACTCGGCGGCTTCCTGCTCACCTTCGATGCTGCCGCAGAACATTTCGTGCGGCAGCCACTCGCCCTCGCCCAGCGCTTCGCGCAGATATTCGTTGACGCCGCCGGTGTAGAACCATTCGTCCTTCTCGCCGCTCTGTTCAATGTGCAGCGTGACGCGTAAGCCAGGACACAACACTGCCTTCGCGCGCAGCATGTGCTTGAGCTTCGGCGCCAGAAAATTGACGGTCTCGAAAAATTGCGGATCCGGCCAGAAACGCACAGTCGTGCCTGTGTTGTTCCTGCCGACATCGCCGACGACTTCCAGCTTTGATCGGGCTTTGCCGTCCCGGAAGCTGATGTTGTATTCCTTGCCGCCGCGCTTTACCCAGCACTCCAGGTTCTTCGAAAGTGCATTCACCACCGACACACCGACGCCGTGCAGGCCGCCGGCGAACTTGTAGTTCTTGTCGGAAAATTTTCCGCCTGCGTGCAGGCGCGTCAGAATCAATTCGACGCCGCTGACTTTCTCTTTCGGGTGAATGTCGACCGGCATGCCGCGCCCGTCATCCGACACAGCGAGCGAACCGTCCTTGTACAGGACGACCTCGATGCGCTTCGCGTGGCCCGAGAGCGCCTCATCAACCGAGTTGTCGACAACCTCGTGCGCGAGATGATTAGGTCGGCTGGTGTCCGTGTACATGCCGGGGCGCCGGCGCACGGGATCGAGCCCGCTCAATACTTCGATGTCGGATGCGTTGTACGACTGAGCCATCTGGGAGAAGCGGTTAGCGGTTTGGCGGTTAGCGGTTGGCAGGAACCGCGAGGCGCGCGGATTCTAGCAGGTTGGAACCGGTTGACTGTCGACGGTTGACTGTTGACGGTCAGAAGCGCTCCGCGCGATAGCCGCTCTGGCTGTCAACTGTCAACGGTCAACCGTCAACGGACTCAAACCAGGTCTTTCGCGAGCGAATCGCGAACCGGTTGCGGCAGAGCGCTCACGTCATGCCTGTAGTTCTCGTGGTCGACGCCCATCGCAATGGCCGCGCCGTCCTTCACTTGCACGCACATTTGCGCGCTCAGCTCGAAGCGCAGAAAGTGCACTGCTGATGTCTTCTCATCGTTCTCACGTTCGAGGTCTTCGTCCGCAATGGCGAAGACGCGATCGAAGCCGGCAATCCGCACCCAGCACCGATCCTCAATGCCCCTGAGCCGCGCCAACCGAAGACGCCGCTCCTCGACGTCTGGAAATTCTATGAGAAATGTCGCCTTCCAGTTCGATCCATCGGGAATCAGCGGGTTGTAGGCATCGAGTTCATCCTGAATGCCGCTCGCTTCGAAGATGCGTTCGACGCGCAGCATTTCCTGCACCTGATATTGGACCGTGAGCTGATCCTCGAAAGACCAGGTCGCGTTCGGGCCGATGGCGACGGTGCGCCGGCTCTTGTGATCGAGCACCTTCGCACGAAAATCCTTGCGGGCAGTCGAGTACTGCTCGAGGCTCATGAGATCCGCGCGAATCAGTTTAGGCAAATGCATGAGATCGCCTGCTCAAATCCCGTAAGCCATCCGCAACAGTCTCAATGGATGCGTCGGCGGCGTCGGTTGTTCCAGACCGGATTCGATCTGGCGCCCAGCCATCGGGCAATCGCTGGAATAAAAATCGGCATCCGAATCGGCGACGCGGCGCACGACGGGCCGGCCGATCTTCATCGAGACATCCCGAAACTCGCGCTTGACGCCGTACGTACCGTTGTGGCCCGAGCAACGCTCTATCGGCTCGACCTGGGTTTCGGGCACGAGCATCAGCACGTCGCGCGTGCGAAGTCCAAGGTTCTGGACGCGCGTGTGGCAGGGCACGTGGTAACTGATCTTCCCGAGCTTGCGCGAAAACTGCGTGCGCAGCAGACCCGCCTTGTACCGCGCCCACAGGTACTCGAATGGATCGAACATGGCGTCGCGAACTTTTCGCACCTCAAGATCGTCCGGGAACATGAGCGGTAGTTCCTGCTTGAACATCAGCGTGCATGAGGGGACCGCTGTAACGATGTCCCAGCCCTCATCGACCCGCTTCGCGAGCTCGGGAATGTTCTGCTCCTTGAGCTTCTCGATCGCCTCGAGATCGCCGATCTCCAGCTTCGGCATGCCACAACACCGTTCCTGCGCCGCGATGGTGACTGGAATGCCGTTGTGCTCAAAGATCGCGACCAGATCTTCATTGAGGCCGGGCTCGTTGCGATTGCCGTAGCACGTGGTGAATAGCAGCACCCTTCCAGTCGTCTCGCCCGCCGGTTCCGGTTCAAGCGTTGGATGCGCTCGCGATGCGTGCCGCTTTCGATATGTCCGGGTGTGATATTCGGGAACAGGCGCCTCGGGGTGCACGCCAAGGGTCTTGTCGAGCAGTGTGCGCCCGAGCCTGGTCCTGTTAGCCGCGTTCACCATCTCGGCGATAACTGGGATACCGGCGAGACTGCCGACGAGATCAGTCGAGCTCAGGATTTTGTCGCGCGCGCGAATTGGCTGATTCTTGAACTTGAACGCCTTCGCACGCAGCATCAAATGCGGAAAGTCCACATTCCAGGGGTGCGGCGGAACGTACGGACATTTCGACATGTAGCACATGTCGCAGAGATAGCAGTTGTCGACGACGTCCCAGTAGACTTTTTTATCGACGCCGTCTACCTCGCCCGTCGGCGACTCGTCCACTGCATCGAATAACGTCGGGAACGAGTTGCACAGGCTGAAGCACCGACGACAGCCATGACAAATATCGAAGATCCGCTCCAACTCCTTGAAGAGCGACGACTCGTTCGAGTAGTCCGGCTCCTTCCAGGCGATGGGGTGACGAGTCGGCGCTTCGAGGCTGCCTTCGCGAGGATGGGACGGGTTGGACACGCTGCCTGCCTTACTATCGTTATCGTGGGTGCGCGGCGCCAGCCCCTTCCGACGCCAGGGGAAGGTCTGCGGTGCGTAGCGCCGCCAGAAGAGCCCCCTGCTCTGGGTTTGGCTGCGGACCGCGGACGACCGCCGAACTGCGCGAGAGCAGGACCGCGGCCGTCGATTCACCGCGGTCCATGATGCCGATATAGGCTCTTACATCGTATCCAGCGCCTTCTGAAAGCGGTTTGCGTGCGAGCGCTCGGCCTTTGCGAGCGTCTCGAACCAGTCCGCGATTTCCTCGAATCCTTCGTCGCGCGCCTGCCTCGCCATACCCGGATACATATCAGTGTATTCGTGCGTTTCGCCGGCGATTGCGGCTTTCAGGTTCGAAGGCGTCGGACCAATTGGCAGGCCTGTCGCCGGATCGCCGACCGCCTCCAGGTATTCCAGATGACCATGGGCATGGCCGGTTTCGCCCTCGGCTGTCGAGCGGAACACCGCGGCAACATCATTGAAGCCTTCGACGTCCGCCTTGGCTGCGAAATACAGATAACGACGATTCGCCTGCGACTCACCCGCGAATGCGTCTTTCAGGTTCTTCTCGGTGCTCGAGCCCTTCAGATTTTTCATGACCGTGATCCTCGACTGGTAAAACATCTGCCGACCGCCGGGGCAACTCCGCGCCGACGTCGCGAAAGCATCCTTTGCACGCCAGCGCTGCTGTAACGGCCTCCAAGGCTAGAAACAGTCGCTGCGAAGCTTCCTTAGACGTGGTCTAATTTGCCGAAGGAATCTAGTCCCCGATGCGAAGCAAGTCAACGCTTCGCGCGCAGCGTCTTCCGCTTCCGAACAGTCTGATTGACCGTCCGCAAACGCGCATGCAATCTTGCCGCGCCTCGAGTTGGCCCGCCGCACGCACACTACTCCTCCGAAGTGACCAGCAAAAAGACACAAGCCGACGACAGCGCCGCGCCCGCCGCGGATTTCGAGCGCTCGCTTGCTGAGCTCGAGGCCATTGTCGACAAACTCGAACAGGGGGATCTCTCGCTCGATGATTCGCTGAAGCATTTTGAGCGCGGCGTTCAACTCACCCGCGTATGCCAGGCGGCGCTGAAGCAGGCCGAGCAAAAGGTGGAGATCCTGATGCGCAAGAGCGGCGC
>JBOHZJ010000266.1:0-11812 GCA_050738395.1 Steroidobacter sp. | reverse complement strand
ACCCTGATCTCGGGACAATCAACAACGTGCGACTCGCCCTTGATTGTCTGCAGCCGCTTGCAACGACCGTGGTTCTGAACCGCTATGACGCCGCAGTCGAACTGCACCGGCTCAATCGCAGCTGGCTTGCCGAGAAGTACGGCGTCCGGGTTCTCGTTGACCTGCATGCATGGCGCTGACCCCTGCAGTAGCTTATGCGCACATTGACGCTACGAATTGTCTGCTCTGCACTTATCCTTTCGTGCTGTGCGCCCGGGGCGGTTCTCGCGGCCGACGGACAAACTTCGGGACCGGACCAGGAATCCATGATGCATCACGCCAAAGGCGCCTTCGAAGTCAAACTGCAGCCGCAAGGGGCAGCCGACGAGGCTGAAGGCTCGCAGCTCGGCCGGATGTCGATCGATAAGTCATTCACCGGCGATCTGAACGCGACCAGCAAGGGCGAGATGCTGACGGCGCTCACCGACGTGAAAGGTTCCGCGGCCTACGTGGCCATCGAGCGCGTGACAGGGACGCTGCACAGCCGTAGCGGCAGTTTCGTGCTTGCGCATCAGGGCGCAATGGCTCGAGGCGAGTCCCAATTGAGCATCAGCGTTGTGCCGGATTCCGGAACGGGTCAGCTTGCGGGACTTACCGGTCAGATGAAGATCATCATCGTTGAAGGCAAACATTTCTACGAATTCGACTATTCGTTGCCTGCGCAGTGACGCATGCGGCCGGAAGAATCCTGGATGCGGGACGAATTTCCGCCGCAGAGCCGCAGGCGCAGAATGCTTGACCTCAAGTGCACTCTAGGGCGTCGAATGTCGCGCAGACGTCCAGCCATCCGGAGTGTGTATGACGACCGCGCAAGTTGAATCGGTTACCACAATGGCCGCAACCGCCGTTCCCACCCCACCGCGCACCACGCGGGAACGAGACCGCGGCGCCATGCTGATCGGCAAGCTAGCACGCCTTACGGGACGTAGCGTGCACACGATTCGCTGGTACGAATCGCAACGCCTGATGCCCGGCGTGCGTCGCGATCTGCAGGGGCGACGCATCTACGCCGATGGACATGTCCAATGGCTCGAACTGCTCGAACGGCTGCGTCGCAGCGGCATGTCGATTCGAGATCTTCGCGAATACACGGGCATGGCGAAGCGCGGCGCGAGCACACTGAAGGAAAGCCGGGAACTATTACAAGCGCATCGCCGTCGCATCGAAGCCTCGATCCGGGATCTCCACGAATCGCTGGCGCTCATCGATGCGAAGGTCGCGTTCTACGACGAATGGCAGAGAAGCGGCGTCAAACCGCCGCCGCTCCCGAAAGCGAAACGTTAGCGGATACTCGATTCATCTCTCGCGCAGAATGCTGAGAACGCAGCAGGATGCTGATGGATCTTGCAAATGTTCTCTTACAGTTTGGTTCTCACTCAGCGTTCTCCGCGGCCTCTGCGAAAGAATGAACTGACGGGCCCCTTGACATCGAGTGCGCTCAAACCCGTTGAATCTCATCTCCGCGATAGCAACGGAAGATGAACATGACCACGCATCCAGTACCTGCAACGACGACCGCAGAAAGACGACTGCGCTGCATCATCATCGGCGCCGGCCCCGCAGGCATTCTTGCGGCCATCAAACTGACGCAAGCGGGTTTCAGCGACGTTGCGATCTATGAGAAATCGAATCGTCTCGGTGGAACCTGGCGCGACAACACGTATCCGGGCGTCGCGTGCGATGTGCCTTCGCAACTCTACAGCTATTCCTTCGAGCCGAATCCCTCGTGGAGCCGCCAATTTGCGCCGGGGTGCGAAATCCTCGACTACCTCGAGCAGGTCACACGCCGCCACGACATCGAGCGACGAATCAGATATTTGGAAGAAGTGACCCGTTGCGAGCACCTGGACGGCCGCTGGCGCATCGAGACGAAGCGCGGCGCGTGGGACACGGCGGATGTGGTGATCGCCGCGACTGGCGTGACGCACCATCCTCGCCTGCCCGACATTGCGGGTCGCGAGACATTCCAGGGTCCAGCGTTTCACAGCGCGCGCTGGGATCACTCGGCGCTGCTCGACGGCCGCCGCGTCGGTGTGATCGGTACGGGTTCCACCGCCGTGCAGATCGTCGCCGCCTTGAGCGAACGCGTCGCGCAGCTCGAGCTGTTTCAACGTACGGCGCAGTGGATCGTGCCGCAGGACAACCCTGCCTATAGCGCAGAGGAACAGGCGCGGTTTCGTGCGCAGCCGGAAATCATGCAACACATGCGCACCGGGTTCGCGCGCGCATTCGCCGAAAATTTTTCAGACGCGGTGATCGACGTGGATTCGCCGCAACTGAAAGTCATCGAAGAAGTCGCGCGGGCGCATCTGGAATCTCAGGTTCACAACCCTGAGCTGCGCGAAAAGCTGCGTCCGACTTATCGCGCCGCCTGTAAACGTCTGATCATGTCCAACGATTTCTATCCGGCGATTCAGCGAACGAACGTCGAACTGATCACCGAGGGCGTTGAGTCTGTCGAACCGAACGGCGTGCGCACGCGCGACGGTCGGCTGCATGAACTGGACGCGCTCGTGTTCGCCACTGGATTTCATACGGATCGATTCATCAGACCCACCGAGGTGGTCGGACGCAATGGCGTGAGTCTGAACGAACGGTGGTCGCAACGACCTGATGCGTATCTGTCCGTGGCGGTTCCCGGCTTTCCGAATTTCTTCATGCTCAACGGACCGAATAGTCCGGTGGGCAACTATTCGCTGATAGATGTCGCTGAGCGGCAGATGGATTACCTGCTGCAACTGATGGACCTCTTGCGAACGGGCCGCTGCCAGGAGATCTGCCCAATGGAGAGCGCGACGGCGGCGCTCGAAATGCAGCGCGTCGCGGCGGCGAAGAACACGGTGTGGGTTACGGGCTGCCGTAGCTGGTATCTCGATGACCGCGGCGTGCCGGCGTCCTGGCCGTGGACCATGGCTCGCTTCCGCGAGGTGATGCAAGCGCCGCAACTGGAGGCTTACGAGTTGGCTGGCTGTCGCGACTGAGGACAGAATATGAGGCCAGACGAGGAAATGGCGGTCCACCCGTCACAAGACGACAGCGTCGATCGTCTAGTGGAGTATGCGCCGGAGTTCCGGCGGACCTGCCGATAGCCGTGGACACTAAAGCCGAAATTTTCAAGAACCATCGCGCACACCTGTTCGGGGCCGCGTATCGGATGTTGGGCAGCCGATCCGATGCTGAAGACGTGCTGCAGGACGCGTATCTGCGCTGGCATGCCGCTGATGCAACGGAGGTTCGCTCCAGTGAAGCGTGGCTCATGACAGCTGTGACGAGGTTGTCGATCGATCGCCTGCGCAAGGCGAAGGTGGAGCGCGAAACTTATTTCGGCCCCTGGCTGCCCGAGCCATTGTCGGGGACCGATATGGATTCTCCGGAAATCGCGTTGGAGCGGGACGCGGATGTCTCCATCGCCTTCCTCACGCTGCTGGAGACCCTGTCGCCCGAAGAGCGCGCCGCGTTCGTGCTGCACGACATCTTCGATGATGACTACGCCGATATCGCCGCAACGCTCGAAAAAACCCAGGCGGCCTGCCGGCAAATGGTGCACAGAGCCCGTGAGCGACTCACGTCGAAGCATCGTCGATTCCTGGTCGATGACGCGACGCGCACGCGGATGCTGGAGAAGTTCATCGCAGCCGCGAATCGAGGCGACCGCGACGAACTCATATCACTGTTCACGAACGACGCCGTCATGACGTCAGACGGCGGCGGCAAGGCGTTAGCGGTGCATCGGCCGCTGCACGGTGCACGGAGAATCGCCCTCCTATGGTTCGCCGTCGCTCGCCGGTCGGGCGCCCGCGTTCATCGGCAGATCGTGTACGTGAACGGCGAGCCTGCACTGGCGATGTTTTATAGCCATCGATTGCACTCAGTCGCCGCGATCGATACCGATGGCGAGCGCATTCACGCGATCTATTCGATTGCCAATCCCGACAAGCTGCGATCGTTCAAACGAACTGTCACAGGAATGGATGCGGCTGCGTCTTGAGATCGTGAGTCGACCGCAAGCTGGCGCTGAGCCCCTTCCTTCGGCTCACGACTTGCGCACAACTGGAGAGCCACCCATGACTGCACGTCTTACTCTTGACCTGGACCGGGATCGAAGCGTCTTCGGCGCGATGCTCGGCTTGAGCTCGACGGTCCGGCGCTCGGGCCTTGAACATTCGTTGATTGCGCTGATCAAGATTCGTGTATCGCAGATCAACGGCTGCGGCTATTGCATCGACATGCACACGAAGGATGTACGCGCGGAGGGCGAAACAGAACAGAGGCTGTATCTGCTCAGCGCCTGGCGTGAGGCGTCGGTGTACAGCGAGCGTGAACGTGCAGCGCTGCTGTGGGCGGAAGCCGTGACGCGCCTCGAGGGCCAACAGGTTTCCGAAGATGTGTATCGGACCGTGCGAAGATCGTTCGGTGAACAGGAGCTGATGGCGTTGACCCTGTGCATCGTTGAAATCAACGGCTGGAACCGCTTCGCGATCGCGCTCCAGTATCCCGTCGGCGACTACCAGCCGGGCTCGATCCCGCGCATCAACAACGAATAGCGAATCAGGAGTCATCACATGCGTCATTTGAAGTTCGTACTCGTCTCCGCAGTCGCTGCGACGCTCGCAGCTGCGAGCAACGCAGCTGAACAGCCGGCCAGGACGTCCACGGCTCTCGTCAAACCGCTCCTTACGCTAGCGCTGCCCGATGTGCAGGGCAAAGAGGTGATGATGCTGACTGTTGAGTATCCGCCCGGCGTCGCCTCTGGGGCGCATCGGCACAACGCGAACACGTTCGTCTATGTGCTCGAAGGCTCGGTGATCATGCAGGTCGAAGGCGGCCAGCAGATGACGCTCGCGCCTGGCGAAACGTTTTATGAAACGCCAACGGATATTCACAGCGTGTCGCGTAACGCGAGCGCGACCGAGCGCGCGAAGTTCCTGGTGTTCTTCATCAAGGACCAGGGCGCGCCGACGACGCTGCCGGCGAAGTGACGCGAAGAAGCAGGTCGGATCGCGTGCCGCGCTTATCACCTCACCCGCTGCGCCCCCCTCTCCTCGAAGGAGAGGGTGTTTTACGCCTTCTCCCTTGGGAGAAGGTTGGGATGCAGGAGGGCGCGTAGCGCTTGTCCGACTAGTCGCCAATCCCTTCCGCCCAACTACGTCTGAAAACGGCTAGTCGGCGTCGGGCGCAGCGCGTAATGTCGCCTGATGAATGAAATCATGGGATTTGATCAGCGCGCCCTCGATCGCGCGCGCCTGAGTCGCGATGCGCGCTTCGACGGTCGGTTCTTTATCGCGGTGACGACGACGGGGATCTATTGCAGGCCGGTGTGTCCCGCACCTAGTCCGAAGCAATCGAACGTCCGCTACTACCCGACCGCAGCCGCCGCCGCTGAAGCCGGCTTCCGGCCGTGTCTGCGTTGCCGGCCGGAGGCCGCGCCGGGCACGCCTGCGTGGCTGGGCGCATCTGCGGTAGTGCGGCGCACGTTGCGGCTGATCCAGGACGGCGCGCTCGACGAAATGACAGTCGATGAACTGGCGGCGCGGGTGGGCATTGGCCCGCGTCATCTGCATCGCCTGTTCACACAGCACGTCGGCGCTTCGCCCGTCTGCGTCGCACAGACGCGCCGCCTGCATTTCGCGAAGCGTTTGCTGGATGAAACCGATCTGCCAATTACGCAGGTAGCGCTAGCCGCGGGCTTCGGCAGCCTGCGTCGTTTCAACGATACGTTCCGGAAAACATATCAGCGTGCGCCGCGCGAGCTGCGTAAATCCCGACGGACGCGCAGCGAGACGTCCGCCGAGGAAGTCGCTCTCAAGCTTGCGTTTCGGCCGCCGTACGATTGGTCTCACGTGCGAGACTTTCTGGCGACTCGCTGCGTGCCAGGCGTTGAGCGCATCGATGCACGCGGGTATGCACGAACGATCGCGTGCAGCGACGGTCACGCGACGGTGTGCGTGCAGCCGCTCGATCGCGAGAATGCGCTGGAATTGCGCGTACGGGGCGCGCCCCCCGCCGATCTGTTTCAAATCTCCGCGGCCGCGCGCCGCGTTTTCGATCTGGCGTCCGATCCCGCCAGCATCGCCGCCGCATTCAATGCGGATGCGTTGCTCGCACCGCTCATGCGATTGCGCCCCGGATTGCGCATACCCGGCGCCTGGGATCCATTCGAATGCGCAGTGCGCGCGGTGCTTGGGCAGCAGGTCAGCGTTGCGGCCGCACGCACGCTCGCGGCGCGACTCGTCGCGCGCGCCGGTCACCCAATTCCGAACGGCGCCGACGGGCTCACTCACCTGTTCCCATCGGCAACTGCACTCGCTGCGGCAAATCTGGATGGGTTGGGGATTACGGGCGCGCGCGTTGCGGCGCTGCAGACATTGGCGCAGGCGGTGATGGACGGCCGAGTCGATTTCAATGCGAGTGCGGAGGAGTTCACGCAGGCCCTTGCCTCGTTGCGCGGATTCGGCGCATGGACGGCGCAGTACATCGCTCTGCGCGCACTCGGTGAACCCGACGCGTTCCCGACGGGCGATCTCGTGCTACGGCGCATGGCCGGCAACGGCTCGCCGCTCACGATTCGCGAGCTCGAAGCGCATGCAGAAATGTGGCGCCCGTGGCGGGGTTACGCAGTCATGCATTTATGGCGAGCAGCCGGTGATCCGGTCGCCGTCGCGCCAGCAAGAAAAACTGCGGCGAGAAGGACCGCGGCCGGCAAGACCGCCGCCGAGCAGGTGCGCAACCGAGCGAGTAAGGGCTCCGACCGGACGACGACCGATCCATGACGCCGACTGTCCACGTTAAGCTCTACCCTGTCCGCGCCCCATAAGAGGAGAACAGGATGAGCACACAGACCTATAAAGGCAGTTGTCATTGCGGCGCCGTGCGTATCGAGGCGGACATCGACCTGAGCGCGGGCAGCGGCCGATGCAACTGCTCGATCTGCAGCAAGACGCGTGCATGGGGGACCACAGTGAAGCCCGACGCGTTCCGGCTGATGCAGGGTGCGGATGACCTGTCCGCCTATGAGTTCGGTTCGCGCAGCGCGCAGCACCGCTTCTGCAAACATTGCGGCGTCCAGGTCTACACGTCGGGCTACGTGCCGGAGATCGGCGGCGAGTTCCGTTCCGTCAAGATCGCCTGCCTCGACGAGCTCCCACCCGAAACGCTGGCGGCTATCCCAGTCCGGTACATGGACGGGCGCAATGACAACTGGTTTGAAGAACCCGCCGTGACGAAGCACCTGTAGATCGATCGCGGCGTGCAGGCATCGCGCTTGCGGCTGTGCCTCGTTCGCACTATTTCACAATCGCGTAATGTCTTCTTCGCGTTCACGTTACCGACGTTAACGTCGGTGCGGTTAACCGTGAATAACTCGCTGCAGAATGACTCTTCCCTAGACTACGGCGCTCCTGAGGCGATCGATCGCGACCGCCGCATCATAAAAAGGGAGAGCGTTCTTGAAGTCTTCGCGTTCTACAGGTTCGCAGGTCCGGCAGGCGCTCCGGCGAACCCTCGTCGCGACGCCGCTGCTGTTGCTCGCGAGTTCCCTCGCCTCGGCCGCTGGCGATAGCGTCCTTGAAGAAGTGGTCGTGTTCGCGCGCGGCGAGGCGCTGATCGGACATGCCGAGACCGCAAGCGAAGGCGCGGTCGGCGGTGCGGATCTGTCGGTGCGCCCGTTGCTACGCGTGGCCGAACTGCTGGAAGTGGTCCCGGGGCTGATTGCGGTCCAGCACTCCGGCACGGGCAAGGCGAATCAGTACTTCCTCCGCGGCTTTAATCTGGATCACGGCACGGACTTCACAACCCACATCGATGATGTGCCGATGAACCTGCGCAGCCATGGTCATGGCCAGGGCTATCTCGACGTCAACGGCTTGATCCCCGAGACGATCGACCGAATCGACTATCGCAAGGGCGCGTACCGGGCCGACGTCGGCGACTTCTCGATGGCCGGCGCCTCGTTCATGTCCACGACCAGGCGGATCGATCCATTCATCGCCGCCGAAAGCGGCGAATACGGTTGGCAGCGTCTGGCGGCCGGCTCGTCTCTGTCGATCGGCGAAGGCCAGTTGCTCGGCATGGCGCAATGGAAAGCCTACGACGGACCATGGGAACTGCCCGAGGATCTGCAGCATCAGTCGGCCTGGGCGAAGTATTCACAACCGATCGATGCAGGGACGCTCGAAGTCAGTCTGTCCGGATATCACGCAACGTGGCGGCCAACCGAGCAGATACCGGAGCGTGCAATCGGTACTGGCGTCTGCGCAGACGAATTCTGTTCGCTTGATCCCACCGCGACAGGTGAAACACTGCGCTGGATTGCTTCCGCGCGCGTGCTCGGCGATGACTGGCGCGCTTCGATTTACGCGCAGTACTACGACTGGAACATGCTGTCGAACGCCACCTACGATTTCCAGATCAACCAGTTCGATCGTCGCTGGATCGGCGGCGGTCGCTTTGAACAGGCGTTTCGTCTGAACGAACAACTCTCGCTGACGGCGGGAGTGGAAACGCGTTACGACGATATCGGCAATGTCGGATTGCAGCACACCGATGCCGGTGAGTTCGTCGAGGCGATCAGCCGCCATTCGATTCGCGAGAGTTCGGCGGGCGTGTACACCGAAGCGGTGTGGCGTCCGACAGATCGCCTGCGCGTCCTCGGTGGGTTACGCGCGGATCTGATGGAGTTCGATGTCGCCGCTCGCATGGACGGCGTCGACGACGGATCAGAAAGCGACGATGCGATCTCGCCAAAGCTGGGCCTCGCTTACAAACTGACCGACCGCGTCGAACTCTACGGCAATTGGGGACGCGGCTTTCATTCCAACGATGCCCGCGGCGTCGTGAATGCGATCACGCCAGTGCGCGGCCTCAGTACGGGCGTCGGCGAAGAACTCGGTGCGCGTTTCGAGCTCGGCGCATTCAACTTCACGGCGACCTACTGGCGGCTTGAACTCGACAGCGAACTGAAGTTTGTCGGCGATTCCAACTCCGTCGAACCCGGCGCCGCAACGCACCGGCGCGGCTACGAACTCGTTGCGTTCTGGCGTCCGCTGAAGTGGATGGCGGTCGACGCCGTGTGGACCGGCAGCCGCGCGCGCTACGTCGATAGCATCGATGGCCGGTACGTCGCGGGCGCCGTGGAGAACGCCGGCGAAGTGGGTGTGTCCTTCGTGCGAGATGAATGGGAAGCAAGTCTGCGCGTGCGTCACCTTGGCGAGTACCCGCTGCTCGAAGACAACTCGGTACGCGCCGATCCGGAAACGTGTCTCAACGTTCGCGGCGCATGGAAACCCGGCGTGTTCACTGTCTATGCGGAGCTGCTCAACGTGCTCGACGAAGACGGCAAGGACATCGTTTATTACTACGGTGCGAACGTCGCTGGTCTCGATCCGCCCGGCGAGCAGGTCGATGGACGAGTGAGCCGCGCAGAAGAGCCGCGTACCGTAAGAGTGGGAGTGAAGTATCAGTTCTGACTCGACTTGAAAGGACGGCCTCCGGCCAGGATGGCCGTTGGCAGCTAGACTGCATTCGCAGCAGGAAGGCCCTCGGCAAGTCTGACGCGCGCCCTGATTCCGTTCTGACCTGTCGCAGACCTTCCTGCGCCTCTGTGGCCTGCCTGCCGTGAGGCCCTCTTGCCGACGAAGTCGGCCGCGATTTCACATTGTGATCGGTCGCCCTGCGCTTCGTAGTTCGTTCAGTACATTTCATCCGGATTCGTCGCCGGGCGGCGACGACATCGGTAACAAAGTTCGCGCCTACGGAACCCGCTGTTGGCTCGTGGATTGCGCTCTTGCACATCGCATACACGAGGAAATGCATCATGAGTTTCAAATCGAATTCATTCATCGCCGCTGTCGCCGCGATGAGCTGGTGCGTGGCGCCCGCGGCGCTATCGCAGGAACCGCCCCCGGAAGATCCAACCACGTCTTCCGATCTGAGCAATCCGCCGCAGTCGCCGTCTACATCGCAGGATGTCGATCAGGGCGCGCCGGCCGCGCAGCCATCGGCGCCGCCAGCCACTGTTGACGCAAGCTCGCTCGATGACAAGAAGATCGACCAGTTCGCCGACGCCTTCCTGGCGGTGCAGACGATCCAGCAGAAGGCCGCGGCCGACCTGCAGTCCGCGACCGATCCGGCGGCGGCGGATAAGGTGAAGACGGCGGCGGAGACAGACATGATCGCGGCAGTCGAACGCAGCGGCCTGCAAGTCGATGAGTTCAACCAGATCGTACAGTCGATGGCGTCGAATATGGAGGTCCGCAACCGAGTCGCAGCCAAGTTGCAGGAACGCAGCGGCGGCTGAAGTACAGAGTACGACCGGGAGTAACCGCATAGACCGCATAAAAGACGCGAAAGTGTTTGGACGAATCGACGGAAGCTGGTCTCAGTTCGCCTCCAGATTCCGCTCACGCTATGTCTCTCCGTCTTTTTTTGCGGTCTTTGCGGCTCCTCTATTTCTCCCTCTCTGCTAGAGACCGATCTGCACTGTCAGCATCGAGACTGATCCGCCGTCGACGCCTTCCGTCGGGAATGTCGCTTTATCGCCGGGCAACTGAGCGCCGAGCACATAAAGAAGCGGCAGATAGTGTTCCGGCGTCGGCGCCGAAAGCGCCGCGTCGCTTCCGAGATGTTCGTAGTCGATGAGCGGTTGGTGATTTCCGGCGAGCATCCACTCACGCGCCTGCCCTTCAAAACGCACGGCCCAGTCGTACGGCGCCAGGACCTGTCGTCCCCATGCGTACGCGTGCAGGTTGTGCACCAGATTGCCGCTACCGGCAATCAACACGCCGCGATCACGCAGCGGCGCGAGCCGCCGACCGATCTGATAGTGCGCCGATGCGGGCAACGTCTCATCGATGCTGAGTTGCACGACGGGCACATCGGCCGCCGGATATACGTGACGCAGCACGGACCAGGCGCCGTGATCCAGCCCCCACTCATTATCGAGCGCTACGGCTGTGGGTCCGAGAAGCTGCTGAGTTTCGCGCGCCAGCTCGATATCGCCGGCGGCGGGATACTCAACCTCGAACAACTCGCGCGGAAAACCGCCGAAATCGTGAATCGTGCGCGGTCGCCCAGCCGCAGTAACGGCGCAACCTGCCGTATACCAGTGCGCCGAAACGCACAGCACCGCACGAGGTTTGGGCAGCTCTTCGCCGATGCCGCGCCATGCCCTGGTCCAGGCGTTCTCGGTGAGCGCGTTCATCGGATTGCCATGTCCGAAGAAGATCGTCGGTAAGCGATGTGCAGGCGACATGTCATCTCGCGTCAGGTGTCGGCGTCGGGACGCGCTACGATGCTATCCGTCGCCCGGGAGCATCTGAATAGGTGCAAAACGAGAACGTATGAACAAAAGGCCGGTTTTGAGACGAACGTTGGCGTGCGGGGTCCTCCTGCTGTCGAGCGCATGTAGTGAGCCGGAGCGTGGCTCGACGAGCGCACCTGCCGCAGAAACTTTCGCGAATACGCATCAACTGATGCTCGCGATGCTCGAACCGACATCGAACGCCGTGTTCGCCGCACGGGATGAAGCGCTTGTCGACGCTGCGGGCTGGTCATTTGTCGAAGCAAACGCACTCGTACTCGCAGAGTCCGGTGCAATGCTGATGAGCGCGACCCGGCGCGTGGACGAGCAGGACTGGATGAAGTACGCGCAGTCCCTGATCGCCGGCGCAAAACAGGCCGCTGCGGCCGCGCGGGGGAAGAACTCCGGCGAGCTCGCAGGCGCCGCCGACGCGGTCTACGCCGCGTGCGAGGGTTGCCATCTCAAGTACCTCACCAA
>JBOHZJ010000265.1:0-3699 GCA_050738395.1 Steroidobacter sp. | reverse complement strand
GCTGGGTACTCATCACAGTGATACTGCTGCTGCTCGTCGCGCTCATTCTCTATTGGTGAAACTGGACCTGATCCGAATCGGTGGACAGGTTAGTTAGCGCAGGTTTGGTCTTTCGTCTTTCTTCTTCATACACCAAAAGATGATGGGTGTGGGCGCTTTTATGAAGCGGCCTGTCAAGTAACCGGGTCCTCGAAGCGAGATCTCCTTCTTTTCGACACACGTCCAGTGAGCGCGCGCGGTCCTTCAACCAGCCAAGGACGGCGCGCGCGAACGGGTTCGTGTCGATGACCGGCGTCAAGCCTGTTGCCTCGCGACCCTTTCAAGCGAGGTAGCTCACCCTTTTATGCGCGCTCTGTATGGCACTACATGTGCCGGCGCACGATAAGATCCGAAGGAGGAGCAGCGCTCTCTGTGGGACGGCTCTCACTTGCGGCCAAGCGCCACACGCGCGCTTGCTCCTCCAGCTTGACGACCTCTCCGGTCATACTTCTGGACGACAGCGGCGGCTTGGCGATCCGCGCCGATCGTCGCGGGCTTCGCCTGTTGTCTTCGAATTCGATCGGGCTGATACTCGACCTCGTCTCGCCACATCGCAAACAGAATGCGTGCGAGACGCCGAGCAAGCGCCACCATGGCGACCTTCTTCCCACGCCGGCGAGAGATCGCCTGCGCCCAGGTGCGCAGAGTGGCCGTGTCTGGCGAAGATGTTCGCGACATGCGCCACGCCGCCTGCACCAACAGCGACTGCACGTGCGGATGGGCGCTGCGCAGAATGCGCCCGCGGCGCTGCTGCTCGCCCGAGCTGTACTCGCGTGGTACGAGGCCAAGGTAACTGGTCACCTGGCCCGCTCCGCTAAAGCGGCTCACGTCATCGAGTGCGGCGACGTAGGCACTCGCCGTGATCGGCCCGATGCTTGGCAACGTCGTCAACCGCTTGACCACGGCGTCAGCCGAAACCATCGCAGTGAACTGATCGTCGGCGCTCGCCAGCTCGTCATCGAGCACCTCGATG
The DNA here is from genome assembly GCA_050738395.1 of Steroidobacter sp. Taxonomy (GTDB): domain Bacteria; phylum Pseudomonadota; class Gammaproteobacteria; order Steroidobacterales; family Steroidobacteraceae; genus Steroidobacter. The sequence goes on along the minus strand of JBOHZJ010000265.1, from coordinate 2,687 downwards.
ACGCTCCGCAACGGTAAAAGGGTCGCTTTCATGGATGCCGGCAGATCGAGCGCATCGAGTCGCGTCAGGAAAGTCTCGGTGCGACCGCTGCGGACGCGCAACCCCGCGGCGCGCGTAATTGCCCGCGCCAGTGAGATCGCGCGGGTCCTCGCCTGCACCAGCTCTTGGCGCACATTGAGTTGCGACTGCACGCCTTGTTGCCGCGCTGATCGTCGGTGTACGACGCGGTAGATCCCGCGCTGACAGGCTTCGGTCAGCGCCGCCACGTCCCGCTGATCCGTTTTCACGCGTCGACTGCGGTGGCCATACATGGGCAGGTAATTCGGATCAGCGACGACCACTTCGTGTCCGAGGCTTTCGAGATGCTGCGCCACCCATTCACTCTCAGTGGATGCCTCGAGGAGAATACGCATGCGCGGGCGCGCTCCAAACATCGCGGTGAATCGATCTCTGGTCGTCTGGATTCGTCGATCCACGACCTCGCCGCTCTCGCTGAGGATCCGCACCTGACTTTCCTTTTTGTGGAGGTCGATGGCACCATACTCCATGGCTGGTCTTCTCCTTTGCGCCTCAAGAGCGCGTTTTCAGTAAGTGTGGAGCGCAAGCTACCACCTCACTGAGGAGACCAGCCGCTTCATCCTATCTGTGGGAAACCGCGTTCTGCGCGGTTTTCCAAATCCCTGTGGGCGCGTTCTTGGCGTCCATAGGGATGGCAGCGTCCATGCCCTACGCCGCCGCCTGGCGCTCGAACGCCGCCGGACTGATCTGCCCGAGCGTCGAGTGTCGGCGCCGCTGGTTGTAGAACACCTCGATGTAGTCGAACAACGCCATCTTCGCGTCACTGTAGCTCGGGAATCGTTCGGCCTTCTCCTTCTTCACTGTCGCAAAGAAGCTCTCCATGACGGCGTTGTCGTAGCAGTCCGCCCGCCGACTCATGCTGCACGTGATGCCGTGGGACGCCAGATACGTTTGGTAGTCTTCACAGGTATACGTGCAGCCGCGATCGGAATGATGCAGCAGCCCCGGCTCGGGACAGCGCCGCTGGACCGCCATCTCGAGGGCTTTCAGCGTCAGCCGCCGATCATTGACGGCGCTGATGGCCCACCCGACCACGAATCGGGAATACAGATCGAGAATCGCTGCCAGATACAGCTTGGCATTCTCGCCAATCACGAACTCGGTCGTGTCGCCGACCCAGCGCTGATTCGGTGCCGCCGCGGTGAAGTCGCGGTCGAGGACATTGGCCGCGATCGGATCGTCGTGATCGCTGTTGGTGGTCTGCTTAAAGCGCTTCGGCACTTTGCCCTGAATCTGCTCCTCCCGCATCAGGCGCTTGACGCGCTTTTCGCTGACGGCCTCGCCGTCCTCGCGCAAGTCCTTCCACAAGCGCGGACGACCGTAGACCTGACCGCTCGCCGCATGGAACGCACGCAGTTTGGTGCGCAACACGAGATCGCGCTGCGCCCGCGCGGAGAGCCCGCGTCGGCGCCACGCGTAGAAGCCACTGCGGGTCACGCGCATACACCGGCAGAGAATCGTGACACGGTGCTCGGCCTTCTTCGCCGCGATGAAGGCAAACCTCACCGGCTCTGCTTCGCGAAGAACGCCGTTGCTTTTTTTAGGATGTCTCGCTCTTCTTCCGCGATCCGGAGCGCCTTGCGGAGCCGCACCAGCTCCTCGCGCTCGGCGGTCGTCAGACCCGTGCGGCCCTTCGATCGATCGGCCTGCGCCTGCTTGACCCAATTTCCCAACGCCGACGCGACGAGGTCGAGCTCGCGCGCCACGGCCGTGACGCTCTTGCCCTCATCGAGCACCAGGCGAACCGCTTGCTGCTTGAATTCATCCGTGAACCGCCGACGAGGCCGTCGGCTTCTCGTTTCCGCCAGTGTGGACATCGTATCCGCCTTTCGGAAGATGTCCACCAAAGCGGATCAAGTCCAACGGGCTCGAACAACAGCTTCCGTCGTACATGAATAGCGATCAAGTTACCGACGGATGGTTCATCGCCGTTCAGTACCGTTCGACGGAGGCCTCAAAGCAGCGTCTGGCGGAACTCCCAGAACGGCTCGGAGCTGTGGGGAAGAACAACATGTTGAACCTGCGATTCGCGGTTGTTGACGCACAGAAGCCCCTCTCTGCGTCAAAGCTCTGAGACTCGCGAGGCGCAAGCCGTTACGAGTGGTAGTCAGGTCTCTCGCTCAGAAGACACATTCATTCGGACTGACGATGGCTATGCGAACCGGCCGAAATCATCCTTGCCCGTGTGGTAGCGGGCTGAAGTTCAAGCACTGTCACCTCAATCGTGTCGATGCAACTCCATCCGAACATTTGGGTGACGCCATTCACGAAGCCAGCGACGACGCGGCCTCTCAGGATTCCGAACACCAGCGCGAGGGCATGAGTGCGCTGGAGCGTCTGCGCGGCCGCGCCGATTTGACGCCCTCACAGCGCGCCACGATTGAGATGAATTTTGCGGCCGGTCTGCAGTTCAGTGGTCGGCATCATGAGGCGCTCGAAATCCTGAATCGTGTGCGCAACGGCGGGTCTAGGGATCCCGCGCTCGACGTGTGGATCGCGCTCAAGACCGGCGTGTCACAAGCCGCAATCGGTGACGTCGAACGCGCCTCGCATTGCTTCGATCAGGCTCTCGCGGCGGCGCCGCAGACAAATGACCTTCTGCTGCGTGC
>JBOHZJ010000264.1:0-24638 GCA_050738395.1 Steroidobacter sp. | reverse complement strand
CTTACTCTTACTCTTACTCTTACTCTGACTAGTCGCTAGTCGCTAGTCGCTTCCATGCTCCGCATCGGCCCCTATACGCTTCCCAACAATCTCGCGCTTGCCCCCATGGCCGGCGTGACCGATTTGCCGTTTCGTCTGTTGTGCCGTCGGATGGGCGCCGGTATCGCGGCAGGCGAAATGCTGACCAGCGACGTCCGCTTGTGGAACACCGAAAAATCCCGTCGCCGCATGGATCATACGGGCGAAGCCGAACCGCGCGTCGTGCAGATCGCGGGCGGAGATCCGCAGATGATGGCGGAGGCGGCGCTGCGCAACGTCGACGCGGGTGCGCAGATCATCGACATAAATCTCGGCTGCCCTGCAAAAAAAGTGTGCAACAAGGCTGCGGGTTCCGCGCTCATGAAGGATGAGCCGCTGGTGCGGAGCATTCTCGAAGCAGTCGTCAAGGCTGTGTCCGCGCCCATCACACTTAAAATGCGCACGGGCTGGGACGCGGACCATCGAAACGGCGTGGCGATTGCGCGAATGGCTCAGGACATCGGCGTGCAGGCGCTCGCCGTGCATGGACGCACGCGCGCCTGCATGTATCAGGGAAACGCCGAATACGAAACGATCCGGGCGATCAAGACGAGCATCGCCATTCCTGTTTTCGCCAATGGCGACATCGACTCACCGCGCAAAGCGAAGTTCGTACTTGAACAAACGGGCGCCGATGGATTGATGATCGGACGCAGTGCACAAGGTCGGCCGTGGATCTTTCGCCAGGTCGCTGCGTTCTTGCGCGACGGCAGTGAGTTCGATGAGCCTTCACTCGAAGAAGTACGTGATATCATGCTCGCCCATTTGCGCGATCTGCATGCTTTCTATGGGGAAGAGGCGGGAGTCAGGGTCGCGCGCAAACACATCGATTGGTATGCGAAAGGCCGTGCGGCAGGACACGCTTTTCGACAGGCCGTGATGAAAGCCGAAGATGCACGGACACAACTCGAGTGTGCTCGGGCGTATTTCGATTCACTCGCGGACGTACAGGACAGGTTGCTGGAAAGCGCGGCTTGACTCCGATGGTCGACGCTCGTTGCCGACGCAACGCGTCGACGACCAGTCTCGAGACTTGAATTGGCCGGAGATCCCATGGCGCCGAGAAAAAAAACGAGAGCTCGCAGAGAGCCCATTGCACGACCCCCGAGCCGCGCGATGCCGCTCAGGACCATGACTGCGGAAGCGCTGGATTCCTATTTCGCGACATTGAACGGCCACAAGCCCGGTCAACTGTACGATCTAGTGCTGCGCGAAGTCGAAGAGCCGCTGTTCAAGGCCGTGCTCAATTACGCTGACGGCAACCAGAGCCGCGCCGCCGACATTCTCGGCATCAACCGCGGCACGCTGCGGAAGAAAATGAAGACGTACGGACTTGCGAATTGATCGCGAGCGCGTTGCGCGAAAGTCCGTAGTCCGTCGTCTGTAGCCAGAGCGGAGCACGGCGAGTTGGATTCGGATTCTGGCTGCAGACTACGCACTACGGACCAACTTCGTGCCCACTCCCATTCGCCGCGCCCTGCTCAGCGTTTCCAACAAGGACGGTCTCGTCGATTTTGCGCGTGCGCTACATCAGCGCGGCGTCATCATTCTCTCCACCGGCGGCACTGCCGCGCTGCTTGAGAAGAACGGCGTACCGGTCACTCAGGTTTCCACGCACACCGGATTTCCGGAAATCATGGATGGCCGCGTCAAGACTCTGCACCCGAAGATCCACGGGGGCCTGCTCGGCCGGCGCGACATCGACGATGACGTCATGCGCGAGCACGGCATCGAGCCGATCGATCTGGTCGTTGTGAACCTGTATCCGTTCGCGGCTACGATCGCGAATCCGGATTGCACGTACGCCGATGCGATCGAAAACATCGACATTGGCGGACCCGCCATGGTGCGAGCGTCCGCGAAGAATCATGAGCGCGTCGCCATCGTCGTCGATCCCCTCGACTACGCCGCAGTGCTCGAGGAATTGACGACGAGCGGCGGCGTATCGGAACAGACGCGCAAGCGCCTGGCGGCAAGAGCGTTTGCACATACGGCGAACTACGACGCCGCGGTCGCGAGTTATCTCGCTCGCGTGAATCAGACCGAGTCGGCGGAATATCCGCAGTCGCTCGCATTGAACTTTCGCAAGCGTCTCGATCTTCGCTATGGCGAGAACCCGCATCAGACCGGTGCGTTCTACGCAGCGGCCGACGCAAAGGGCGCCAGCATCGGCGGCGCGCAACAGCTGCAGGGCAAGACGCTTTCCTATAACAACATCGCCGACGGCGATACGGCGTTCGAGTGCGTTCGGCAGTTCAACGAACCGGCCTGCGTCATCGTCAAACACGCAAATCCGTGCGGCGTCGCAGTTGCTGGCGACGCACTTGCTGCATATGACAGGGCCTACCGGACTGATCCGACCTCCGCGTTCGGCGGCATCATTGCGTTCAATCGACCGCTCACGGCCGGAACGGCGCGCGCAATCGTCGAACGACAATTCGTTGAGCTGATCATCGCGCCGGAAGTGGACGCCGAGGCGCTGCAGATCTGCGCTCGCAAGGAGAACGTGCGCGTACTGGCGACCGGACCTGCGGGGCCGACAAACCTGCGTCACGAGTATCGCAGCGTCAACGGCGGGCTATTGGTGCAAACGCGCGATCAAGGCATGGTCGCAATGAAAGACCTGAAGATCGTGACGAAGCGCCAGCCGACGCTCGCCGAACTGGATGATCTCCTTTTTGCGTGGCAGGTCTGCAAGTATGTGAAGTCGAACGCGATCGTTTACGCAAAAGAGCGGATGACGATCGGCGTCGGGGCCGGCCAGATGAGTCGCGTCGTCTCCAGCCGCATCGCCGCGATGAAGGCGCAAGACGAAGGCTTGAGCGTCGCTGGGGCGGTAATGGCGTCGGACGCGTTCTTCCCGTTCCGCGATGGTCTGGACGTAGCGGCGGAGCTGGGCGTCAAGGCAGTCATCCAGCCGGGCGGTTCGATGCGCGATAACGAAGTCATCGCCGCCGCGGATGAACACGGCATGGCGATGGTGCTCACCGGCATGCGCCATTTCAGACATTGATCGTTGAACGATCACTGTCTCAGGCCACGGGCGACGGGCTACAGCCAGAATAAAGAGTCGATACTGCTACGTAGAGATCGTTCACTGATGATTTTCCTCGCCGTACGATCCTTTTCACTCTTCTATCTGGCTGTCGCCTGTCGCCTGTCGCCTGTCGCCTGCACATATGGAACGCAGAGCGTTCCATGAAAGTGCTCATCCTCGGCTCCGGCGGCCGCGAACATGCGCTTGCGTGGAAGGTCGCACAGTCGTCGCGAGTTGACGGGGTGTACGTCGCGCCCGGCAATGCGGGTACGGCGCTCGAAGCGCGCGTGCAGAACGTCGATATCGCAGCCGACGATATTCCGAACCTGATCGAGTTTGCGCAACGCGAGCGCATCGATCTGACGATCGTCGGTCCGGAGGCGCCGCTGGTGATCGGCGTGACCGACGCGTTTGAAGCAGCGGGGTTGCAATGCTTCGGGCCGCGCAAACTTGCGGCGCGCCTCGAGGGTTCGAAGGCGTACACCAAGGAGTTTCTGCAGCGCCACCGGATCCCGACGGCCGCCTTTGCAACGTTCACGAAAGCGAACTTCGATTCCGCCTGGGTACGTGCGCAGCGTGCGCCGCTGGTGGTCAAAGCCGACGGACTTGCCGCCGGTAAAGGGGTGGTCATCTGTGCAAGCACTGAGGAAGCAGTGCAAAGCGCACAGGCAATGTTCGACGGACAGTTCGGCGCCGCCGGCGACACTGTCGTCATCGAGGAATTTCTCGAAGGCGAAGAAGCCAGCTTCATTGCAATCGTCAGCGGCGAACACATTCTGCCGCTCGCCACGTCGCAGGACCACAAGCGGCGCGATGACGCCGATCAGGGCCCCAATACCGGCGGCATGGGCGCCTACTCGCCCGCCCCGGTCGTCACCGAGGCCGTCCATCGCCGCGTCATGCGCGAGGTCATGGAGCCTACGGTGCACGGGCTGATCGCGGACGGCACGCCCTACGTCGGCTTTCTATATGCGGGGCTGATGATCGCGCCGGACGGCGCGCCCAAGGTTCTCGAATTCAACTGTCGCTTCGGAGATCCGGAGACGCAACCGATCATGATGCGGCTCACTTCGGATCTCACCGAACTGTGCGACGCAGCGCTGGACGGAAAGCTGAACCAGATCGAGGCGACGTGGGACCCGCGCGCATCGCTTGGCGTGGTGCTTGCGGCAGGCGGCTATCCGGAGTCCAGCGCCAGAGGCGATGTGATCGCGGGGCTGGAATCCGCGGCAAAACTTCCCGGCAAGGTCTTCCACGCGGCAACGCAACTGATCGACGGCAAGGTCGCGACCAACGGCGGTCGCGTTCTCTGCGCCGTGGGCCTGGGCTCGACGGTGAGCGAGGCCCAGCGCGCAGCATATGCGCTATGCGATGAAATCCACTGGAACAACATGCGCTACCGCCGCGACATCGGCTATCGCGCGATCCAGCGCGAAGCGGTTGGCGGTTAGCGGTTGGCGGTTGGCGGTTGGCGGTTAGTTCAGAATCCGCGCCCAGCATGCTCGTCCAGTCGCAGCTGACCCAGGCCGATGTCGCTTCTGGGCTCGGACCCGCGGCGAGCATTGCGACCAACCGCTAACCGCCAACCGCTGACCGCTTCTCTTTCACATCCACCTCGAAGCTGACGGCGACGCTGCCGCCGTTCGATGTCTCGAACGTCTGCTCGACGCCTTCCTTGTTTGGCGCTGAAAGAGACAGCGATTCCAGAGCAGTGCGGGGGATGGTCAGCCACAGGCCGGTCGGATCGGTGTCGAGCTGCCAGCCGGCCAGCGTCGTGGGACGAACGTTGACCCGGAACACGTGATCACGCGGCAGTGTGACTTCCAGTGCGACTGCGCGCCCGGATAACAATCGATCGAGTTCGGCGCGAGAAACGCGGCAACGCAGCGCCTGCGCGGAGAATCGTACGTTCATGGCCTTGAGTTGCGGCTACGGGCTAGGGCCAGAGAAGATGTCTATTCGGACTGTAGCCTGTCGCCTGTCGCCTGTCGCCCCGGCTAGGCGACGCGGGTCGCCGGCGCCGGCAACCAGCGTTGCAGCGCCGCGATGATTTCCTCGTGCGTGAAGGGTTTCGGGATGTAGTCATCCATGCCGGAAGCAAGACACGTCTCGCGATCGCCCGGCATGGCGCTCGCTGTGAGCGCAATGATGCGCGATGGAATCACATGAGGACGCATCGCTTCACGCGCACGAATGCGTCGCGCCGCTTCCAGGCCATCGATGTCGGGCATGTGCCAGTCCATCAGGACGAGATCGAAGGCTTCGCGATCCATGAACGCCAGCGCCTGAGCGCCATTCTCGGCAACGCGCACCGCAAGTCCCAGCATCGTCAGCATCTCCTGCAGCAACTCGCGGTTGACGGCGTGATCCTCAACAACCAGTACGCGACCCGTAAGATCAGTCGGCGGCGGCGCCCTGTCGCGCGTTTTGCCGCGCAGGGTGGGCTCGGCGATCTCGACCGGCAATTCGAACCAGAATGAAGACCCCGACGCGGGCTGACTTTGAAATCCGATGCGGCCGTTCATGGCTTCGATGACCTGGCGTGAAATCGCAAGTCCGAGACCCGAGCCGCCATAGCGTCGCGTGGTGGAATCATCCGCTTGGGAGAACGGTTGAAAGAGCTGCTGTTGCGCGTCAGCCGGCACACCGACTCCAGTGTCGTTCACGGTCCACCGCAAGCGCACTGCCGTAGGAACCGCTGAATCTGAAGTCTCCTCCGGCGAGGCACACAGGTCGACGGTTACGGCGCCGCGCTCCGTAAACTTGATTGCGTTCGACAGCAGATTCACCAATACCTGCCGCAGACGGTCCGGATCGCCGCGTACGCAGTGCGGCACATCGCTGCCGACATGCTGCCGCAATTCCAGGCCCTTCGCGGCACTCTGCGGCGCCATCAGCTCGATCACTTCCTGCAGCACCATGCGCGGCGGAAACTCGATGCAGCCAAACTTCAGCTTGCCGGCTTCGACGCGCGAGAGATCCAGAATGTCATCGATCAGCCGCAGCAACCGTTGTCCGGAATCGAAGGCTACCTGTGCGAACCGACGCTGCTTGACGTCGAGCGGCGTGCGCATCAACAGCTCGGTCATGCCGAGCATCGCATTCATCGGCGTACGCACTTCATGGCTCATATTCGCCAGAAACTGGCTCTTGGCTCGATTCGCTGCTTCGGCGTCGGTCTTCGCGGCGATAAGCTGCGTTTCGATACGTTCGCGTTCGGCGATCTGACGTTTCAGATCTGCATTCGTGTCCTCGATCTGGTCTTTCTCGCCTGACAAGCGCGTTGCGAGGGTCTCGTTCGCTATGCGCAATTGAAAGATTTCCTGCACTCCCAGCCGGTAAATGCGCGAAATGTGCAGCATGACTATCATGAAGAGAGCCGCGCCTGCCCCCAGCACGACGCGATCGCCGCCGAGCATGAATTGATGGACTGCAAACGGCGCGAGGAACGGGATCAGCATCGCTGCATAGGCGAAGCGTACTGGCGACAATGTCCCGACGCCGGACGAGACCGCTGCGATGAAGAAAAATCCGACGATCATCTGTCGCGTAGGGTCCTGTGGCATCAGCCAGATGGTCGCGACAGCCCACATCAGTCCGGAAGCCGCCGCGCCGGCCAACATCACCCTTGCGCAACGACGCGCGTCCATGACAGTGCGCTGGCGACGCTTGAGGAAACGGCGGCCCGCCTGCGCACGCACGCAACTCAGGGTCAGGATCGCTGCGTACCACCCCGCGACCGCCGCGACCGGATAGTCATCGAGCATCAGCCAGCCCAGGACCGCCCCGATAAACGCAGTCCCGATCAGTGGGATCGCCGCGAACCGGCACAACATCGTGACCTGGTCGATGATGAGCCGATTTTTGCCATAGGCGGCGACAGCATCGCGGTGCGCGGCGCTGGTGTTCACGGAAACTGATGTCACGTGGCGGAGTACGTCGGACGTCTGGATCAGACCTGCCGCCTATAGTGCCGCACGACGGGCGTCCGTCTGAATCAGCTAACGACTGAACTGTGACGTGTACCCGCGGCGAATCTCTCTGCGCCCAGGTCAGTCGTCATCGACGACGATGACTGCGGCGTGCGAGCGCTCGCCCACCGACACGCCCGCTTCGCTCGACTGCAGTTCGACCAGGAACAGCTCGGTGTTTTCGACCAGCGCGTCCGAAACGAGCGGAATCGTCAAACTCGCCTCACGAGCGCCGGCGGGAATCTGCTCAGTCCCGGGACCGATTGCAGCAAAGTCCGCACCCGCTTCCGCGGAGTTTCCCCGAAGCGACCAATGGAAGGTCGCCGGTCGGCGCGTCGAGCCGCTGCGCTTGACCAACAGTCGGACGGACCCGTCTCTTTCAGTCGCAACGAAGGTGTCTTTCTCGAATTCGATCGATGCGGCCCCGGCCGCGGCTGCGCTCGCCTGCGACGCAGAGCCCTTGGGGGCCGCCTCCGCGACTCGACGCGACCCCTGGTCGGATGTTGCGACCGGCGGCGTTGTCGACGGCTTGCCTGCCGGGCCCGCAGCAGCGGTCCGGCCCTCGTCCGGCGCATCTGCCTCGGGTCCTGTCGTCTGCACTTCAGGGTCCGCTGCGGGCGCCTCCGCTGGGCTGGTAGTGACGAGCGACGACGCGTCGCGCAATTGAAGTCGCGGCATGAAATAGCTGACAGCGGCGATTGCGCCAATGAGGCAGGCCGCCCACGCCGCGAGGCGCAGCCAGCGCGGCCCACGCTCCTCGGGCGCCATGATTTCCTCGGGCGCAGCCAGCCTACCCGGTGCATTCGTGCAGCCGAGCGCGTTCAACAGCTCCAGCACGTCGATCTTGCGTTCGCCCCGCGTCCACAGGAGCGCACGTTGCAACCCCTGGGATTGCCGGTGGGTGAGGCCGCGAATCCGCGGCGGTCGACGGCCGTGCGCGCGCGCCAGCAAGGCCGAGCGCCCGCCGAAGGGATGCTGCCCGGACAGCAATTCATACGCGATGCAGGCGAGGCTATATACGTCGTCGCTGGCGTCCGGCTCCGAGCCATTGACTCGTTCGACGCTCGCATAAGCAGGCGAAGGAATCGACGCCTCGTGCAGTGCTGACGCGCTGTGCAAGTCAAGCGCGCGGTGGCGTGCGAAACCGAAATCGAGCACGCGCACTTCGCCGCTTGTCGTGATCATGACGTTGCGCGGCTTCAGGTCCGCATGAACCATATCGCGACGATGTGCGTGCGCGAGCGCAGCGCCGATGCTGCTGATGATCGGGAGTGCATACTCGCGTTTCATCGGGCGGCCCTCGAGCTTGCCTAGAATGTCGGCAAGCAAGCGCCCTTCGAGCAGCTCCATGACGATGAAATACGTGTCGCCGTCCCGATCCAGGTCGAACACGCTTACGATATTGGGATGCGCGAGCGACTGGGCCTGATGAAATTCGCGCTCGAGCTCCGCGAGCGCAGCCGGCTGATTGCGATAGTCCGAGCTGAGCACTTTCACCGCGACGTAACGCGCGGCTTCGGTGAGGCGGCCGCGGTGTCGGTCTACGGCGCGATAGACAATTCCCGCAGCGCCCCTGCCGAGCACCGCCAGCAGCTCATAACGGTCACGAAGGACTTCGTGCGTTGCTATGCGAGCGGCGGGCGCAGCTGAAGGACGCCGCACCGGTGGAGTGTTGTGGGGCTGCGCATACCGCGGCGCAGGCGATGGCGCTCGAGAATCGACGTCCGGACGCAGCAAAGTGCGGTCGGCGAATGCAGTGCCGGGACGCGTCGAGTCGGCGTCCCGCTCGGCCAGCAACTTGGGCCATTGTGAACCACTCTCTCCAGAACCGGTTTCGGAACTCGCACTGCGCCGCGAATCACGTGTCGCAGGAGCAGACGCCAGAGGATCAGGCGTCAGATCCGAGGTCGAATCCGCAGGAGCGACATTCGGCTGCGGAGACGCGACCGGCGGCTCGCGCGTCGTGGAGCTCTTGCGACGCGCCTCGGCGGGATTCTGGGCGCCGAATACCAGCTTCTCGATGTCGGCCTTCAGAGTCTGGGCAAGCGCCGGCTCAATGCGACCGCGACGCTGGTACTGATCCAGCAATGCGAGCGCGTCCCATGGCGCATCCGGGTCGCTGCGGCACACGGACAGAAACGACTCGTGCACATCGTCGAGATCACAGCGACCCTCGCTGTAGTCATCCAGCCAACTCGCCAGTACGCCGCGAGCTTCCTCGCCGCCCTCGGGCAGATCTTCATCCATCGACGCGCTCATAGCAGTGCAACGCCGCCGACCGGCCGACGGGCCAACTGGCTAACCTGGTAAGAAGCGGATGATCGCGGGATGCACATGCTGCGTGACGCTTTTCCTGATCCCGGCCGATTCGACCATATCAGTCGGTCGGCCACGATTCATCATGAGGTGGAGAGGCCGTGCGATACACAGCGGCGGCTTCCCGCGCCGTGACCTTAAGCCAGTCTCTTCTCCATCCGAAAGTCGTCCATGACGAACCCCTCGCCAATATCCATGACAAGCTCCGCTGCGACGCAGAATCCCAGACGTTGGTAAGCGTTCACCGAGGGATTCCCCTTGTTGACCGTCAGCCAGAGCAGTGTCAGACCGCGCTGGCGTGCGAGTTGCTCTATGAACTCCATACATATCCGACCGGTTCCCGAGCCGCGGGCGCCGCCGTGCAGGTAAAACTTACTGATGAAGAGCGCACCCTCTTGCGGTTTCACCAGCACTGCGCAGTAGCCAAGGTGGTGATTCTGGCGCTGCACCAGGAAATACTCGTAACCGTCGCGAATCTGCGTCGTTATAGCTGCGGCGCTTTGAAATTTTGACACCATGTAGTCGACCTGCATCTGGCCGATAATGGGCACATAGAACTCATTCCAGATTTCCCATGCGAGTTCGGCGACGGTGGAGATTTGCGCGTCGGTGTGGACCGGAGTGAATTGAGGGGACGAGGGCATCGAAAGACTTTGGCGGGCTGCTGGGTACTGGGCTCTGCCTAGACAGGCGCTGAAACGAGAACGGAATAGGCTCTTTCCTACTTTCTTGCCAGCAGCCCGAAACCCAGCACCCACGGCCCTAGCTGGGCTAGCCCAGCTCTTCCTTCAGTTTCTTCTCGTCCAGCGCGCCACACCATTTCGCAACGACAACCGTTGCTACGCCGTTGCCGACGAGATTCGTCAATGCACGGGCTTCCGACATGAAGCGGTCAATGCCAAGAATGAGCGCAAGCGCAGTGACGGGCAATGTACCGACGGTGGATAGCGTCGCCGCGAGGACGATGAATCCGCTGCCGGTCACGCCGGCGGCGCCTTTCGACGTCAGCAGCAGCACGCCCAGCAAGGTGATCTGATCGAGCAGCGTCATAGGCGTATTCGTGGCCTGCGCGATGAACACTGCGGCCATGGTGAGATAAATGGAGGTGCCGTCAAGATTGAAGGAATAGCCCGTGGGGATGACGAGACCGACCACGGACTTCCCGCATCCGACGTTCTCCATCTTCGACATCATCCGCGGCAGCACGGATTCCGAGGAGGAAGTGCCGAGCACGATCAGCAGTTCGTCGCGGATATAGCGGATGAACCGGCCGATGCTGAAGCCGTGTGTGCGTGCGATCGCGCCGAGCACGAAGAAGATGAACAACAGGCAGGTTGCATAGAAGCACGCCATGAGCTTGCCCAGCGATACCAGCGTTGCGAGGCCGTACTTGCCGATAGCGAACGCCATCGCCCCGAACGCGCCGATCGGCGCCAGCAGCATGATCATGCCGATGATGCGAAACAGCACCTGCGAAACCCGATCGATGAAATCGTAGACCGGACGCGCGCGCTCGCCGACGCCATGCAGTGCGAACCCGAACAGCAGCGCGAACAGCAGCACCTGCAGGATGTCGCCCGTCGTGAACGCGTTGAAGATCGTGCTCGGAATCACATTCAGCAGAAAGTCGGGGACGCTTTGTTGCTCCGCAGCCCGTGCGTACGCCTCGACGGTCTTCACTTCTTTCTCACCGAGCGACGTCACGTCGACATTCATCCCGTCGCCAGGTCGCACGATGTTCACGATGATCAGCCCGACGACGAGGGCGATGGTGCTCACGACCTCGAAATACAGCAGGGCCAGCACGCCGGTCTTGCCGACGGCCTTCATGTTTTCCATTCCGGCGATGCCGGTGACGACGGTGCAGAAGATGATCGGCGCGATCATCATCTTGATGAGTTTGATGAAGCCGTCGCCCAGCGGCCGCATCTGTTCGCCAAGCTGCGGATAGAAATGTCCCAGCGCCACGCCGAGCGCAATCGCGATCAGAACCTGGAAGTAGAGCGAGCGGTAGATCGGCTGGGAAGGCTGGGCGTGCTCGGACATGGATCAGCGGCCGTTTTGTTATTGGGAGGCGAGCCAGTTGCTGCCAACTGGCCAACTGGCTAACTGGCTAACTGGCTAACTGGCTAACTGGGCCAGAGGCTACAGACGAGCACGCGAGTTGCAAGGCAGTTTACATTTCTAATTCTGGCCAGCCGTCCAGTTGGCCGGTTCGCGTTGGCGCGCTACGCGCCGATGGGCGCCGCGAGCCTCGCACCGGGAGCAGTTCCCGGGACGCCGCCCACCCAGATGCGGCCTTCACGCGCTTCCAGACGGACAATCACACTCATCGCTCTGCGGAATTCGCGACAATCGACGGGCCGGCGTCCATCAGCAAAGTACGCCTTGACGAGGTCGATCACAGTTGCGGCCGGGCCTTCCATGCCGGGCGCATCGGGGGTATGAGCGACGATGCTCACCCGCCAGCTTTGTTTACGTGCGCCCGCGGACCGCAGCTCCTTGCAGAAGCGATCCATGAGCAGCAGGTCCGAGCTCAGCGTGTTGTCGGTCAGATCGAGCGGCTGATCGCCGTTCGTGGCGACATAGCGCAAATGCAGCAGGCCGCCGGCGCCCTGGGTATCGTCGTGCACACACACCGCGAGCGCCGCGCACAGTTCCGCTGTAAACAGCATCTGCTCGCGGGCCATGCGAAATGCATCCGGTTGGACGATGAATTCTGGAATCGGCTGCGCCATGCGTCCGCGATCATGCCGGGGTTCATAAAAGCGGCGTTGAGCAATGGGTCACGGAATGGCGCGCCGTTTGTCGGAACGTGACCTGCTTCTGGATCCGGACTCAGCGCTTTGCGGGCCGGGCGCCGCCGAAGCTGAGCGAACGGGTCGCGATGAATACCTCGCGTAGAAAGAACAGGAGGGCGGCCGCCAGGCTCAGCAACGAGAGCACGAACGCGATCGCGATCGGCGCGGCCAGATTGACGCCGAGCGCCGAACTCACGAACAGTCCGGTCACGACCAGCGAGACCAGCAATCCGCAGAAGACGCACAGCCCGATGGCGCAGCTGATCAACGTTGCGCGTCTCGAAAGGACCCGCAGACGCTGATGCAGGTCCCGGGCATCGACCGCTGAGGCGCTCGGCAGCTGCTCCTCCATTGTCCGGGCGCGATCGATGATCCGGGCGATCCGGCTTGCGAGCACGTTGAGAGTGGCGCCCACGCCGGCCAGCATGAAAACAGGCGCAACGGCGAGCTGGATGACTTCGGCAAGGCCGGTGGCGCCGGGAAGTATCGTCATGGAAGGCGTGGGGCTCGGGATTCGGGATTCGGGATTCTGGACAGGAGAATATTTCGACGCGCTGAACCATACACGATCGCCGTGCTGGGACGGGTTGCAACCCTTCTCTCATCGTCTGCGTCCAACAAGGCAATTGGATGGTCCGTCAGGAGAACTCGAATGAAAAGCCTTGCCCTCGCCGTGCTCGCCGCCTCGTTCTGTCTATCGCCTGCGGTGCACGCCGACAGCATCTCGAAGGTCAACGGCTCGATTCGAGTCACAGCGGAGGATTCGGCCGGAGACGTTTCCACAGTCAATGGTTCGATCCATATCGAAGATGGGGCGCATGTCAAAGATGTCGAGACCGTGAACGGTTCGATCAACATCGGCCGCAACTCGATCGTGGACTCGGTCGAAACAGTCAATGGTCGCGTCAGCTTCGGCGAAGGTGCACGCGCCGGCGCTGTGGAAACGGTCAACGGCGCGCTGACCTTTGCAGACAAGGTGCAGGTGAGCGGCGCGGTGGGTACGGTGAACGGAACTGTGCGGCTTGCCCGGGATGTCAGCGTCGGGGGCGACGTCAGCAACGTGAACGGCAGGATTGCTCTCGATCATGCACAGGTCGGCGGCGGCCTGCGCACCACGAACGGCGATATCGAAGTGGGCGCCGGCTCTCGGGTCGAGGGCGGGATCCAGGTCGAGAAACCGAACTTCAGCTGGTTCTCGCGCAATCAGCGCGCACCGAAGATCGTGATCGGCCCAGGAGCTGTCGTCGAAGGCGCACTGACCTTCGAGCGCGAAGTTGAACTCTATGTGAGCGATAGCGCGAAGGTGGGCCGGATCGAAGGCGCGAAGCCGATCAGATTCAGCGGCGACAGCCCCAGCCGCACTGAACGGCGCGAAGCAGAAATGCAGGTCGAGAAGTGAAGAGTCTGAAGTACCCGCAAAAAACATGACCAACGGAAATCCCGCGGGACATAGAGCACATAGATCATAAAGTCCTATAAAGGAACTCCATCGATTTTCCGTTCTATGTGATCTATGTGCTCTATGTGGTTACTCGGTTCTGAAGCGGGTTGAAGATGAGATTCCTGGCTGTGTCGAGGGAATTTCAATCGCAGTTCAAGAGCTCGATGACTCGCGCATGCAGTTCGCGATTCGCCGCGACCACCATGTTGTTCGCCGTGTCCGCGCGGCCGCCCGACCAATCGGTGATCACGCCGCCCGCGCCTTCGACGATAGGCATGAGCGGTTGCACGTCCCAGGGCCCCAGGCCGACTTCTACTACCAGATCGGCGCAGCCGGCGGCGACCATGCACGGCGTATAGCAGTCACCGCCGTAGCGTACTGCCCGGGCATGTGCGGCGAGTCGGTCGAACGCGCGTCGTCGCTCCGGTGCTTCGAACATCGTCGGATCAGTGGCGCAGATGAAGGCGTCTTCAAGCCGCGTCACTTTGCGCGTCGACAATTTGCAAACGTCGCCGCCACGCCGTAATTCAGCGCCCGCCTCCGAGCCGACGAATGTTTCCCCGGTGTACGGCTGGCGCATCACGCCAACGATCGGGCGTGCGCCGTCGTTGAGCGCGATCAACGTACCCCAGTGCAACTGCCCGAGAATGAAGGCGCGCGTGCCGTCGATCGGATCGATGACCCATGTGTATCGACTCTCGCCCTGCTCGAAGCCGTGCTCCTCGCCCAGAACTCCGTGACCCGGGTAGACGCGTCGGATTTCACGACGGATCGCGGTCTCTGCATCACGATCGGCGCTCGTGACCGGATCGAAGCGACCGGCCGCCGCCTTGTTGTCGATGCTGATCTGCGTGCGGAAGAGCGGCAGGATCTGTTCGCTCGCAAGATCGGCGAGACGAACAGCAAACTCGATGAATTCGGTGAGTTGGCTCATGGTCTGTTTACACACCAGAAGAATTCTTCGGCAGGATGTGGAGGATGAGAATGAACTCTGACGAAATCCTGTCAATCCTGTTCGTCCTGTTCATCCTTCCATCGCTTTCCGTGATCACGGACATCCGGTCGATTGAAAAGCGCAGGGCGATTCGGTAAACGAGATAAAACCACTCGGCCAGCGCCGGGAAACGAGAACAGGGAGATCGTCATCATGGCCGCGAAATTCGTCAAAGGCATCGGCAGAACGCTCGATGCACGCCCCGATCGCCTTGACCTGCGGGATCGTGAGTTCACGCCGGGCGTGGCGTCGCTTCCAGATCAGTGGCCCGACGATGCGGCGATCCGGCGGTTGCTGCCGAATTACTGCAAGGCTGGGTTGGTGCTGGATCAGGAATCCGAAGGCGCCTGCACTGGATTTGGCCTTGCGTGCGTCATCAACTATCTGCACTGGCGCAACACGCTCACCAACCGCGCCAAATCCAGACGACCGGAGCAGGTCAGCCCCCGGATGCTGTACCACCTCGCGCGCTTTTACGATGAATGGCCTGGCGAGGATTACGACGGGTCGAGTTGTCGCGGGGCGCTCAAGGCCTGGCATAAACATGGCGTCTGCGCGGAGCAACATTGGCCGTACCGCGACAAGACCAGAAAAGTCCGATTTGTCCCGCCGGCGCCGGGCTGGTCGAGCGACGCTCTGCAGCGCCGTCTCGGGGTGTACTACCGGGTGAATCGCGCGTCTGTCGTCGATATGCAGGCTGCAATTCTGGAAATCGGTGCGATCTACGTCTCCTCCGACGTGCACGACGGCTGGGCCATCGCTGCGCGCAAACGGGAAGTCACGGGACACGATTCGTTGCCGGCGGTAAAACCAATCAAGCGACAGGACACGCTCGGCGGCCACGCATACGCGCTGGTCGGCTTCAACCGCGTCGGCTTCGTGATTCAGAACTCCTGGGGCGAGCAGTGGGGCAATTGCGGGTTCGGCGTGCTGCCGTATGAAGAATGGGTCAGGTACGGCGCGGACGCATGGATCGCGGCGCTGGGCGTGCCGGCCATCGCCGCCAAAATGTCAGCCGTTCCGGTGCGCAGCAAGGAAAAGGTCGTCATCGCGCGCGCGGGTTCACTCTCCTTCGTATCGAGTGCAAAACGGCCGCCGCCGAAAGTGAAAAAGGAGGTCGCGCCGTGGAGCCCGGAGGACGCCTACCGACATACACTGGTCATGGGCAACGATGGTCAGATCATCAACCGGATCGTGACGCACGAGAACGCCGCGAGCTGCGTACAGGACATCGCCTGCGATGCGCCGTTCGAATTCCTCAAGCCAGGTGCGCGCCCGAAACGCGTCGTGATCTACGCACACGGCGGCCTGAATTCCGAAGATGCGTCGATCGACCGCATTCAGGCTCTTGCCCCGTACTTCAGGGCGAACGGAGCGTATCCGATATTCCTGACCTGGCGCACCGGTCCCACGGAGACGCTCAAATCGATTCTCGACGATGAACTGAAGAAGGTCTCGCGCCCGGAGGGCGACACGGGCGATCTGTTCGAGCGCATCAAGGAAACCGCGGCGGAAGTGCTCGATCGCACCATTGAAGTGCTGGCGCGACCGGCGGCGAAACCCATCTGGAGCCAGATGAAGCAGAACGCGCAAGCGTCCATCGAAACGAGCCGCGGCTGCGCGCAACTTGCAGACGCTCTGTCAGCACTCAAATCAAGGCTGCCGCAGCTCGAGATTCATCTTGTCGGACATTCGGCCGGCTCGATCATTCTCGGCTATCTGCTTGACCTCCTGCCGGCGCGCAATCTGCCGGTTGCAAGCTGTCACTTGTACGCCCCGGCGTGCACAGTGCGCTTCGCGCTCGATCACTATGTGCCGGCGATCGCCAGCAAGCTGCTGGATCGCAAGCGCCTGCACATCCACCTGCTGTCGGACTCGAACGAAATCTGCGACACGGTGGGGCCGTACCGAAAGTCGCTCCTGTATCTCGTCAGCCGCTCGCTCGAAAGCTGTCACAAGATGCCGATCCTCGGCCTCCAGCAGGTGTTCGACGCCAGGAACAATCCGAAGTGGCACGACAGCGAGCTCGGCAATCTCAAGGCGTGGCAGAAATTCTGGAACGGCTCGGGTAATGGTCTCGACGTCGTCACGGAAAAGCAGGTCTCAACGGGACTGCTCGGCAATAAAATTCAGTCGACGCACGGCAGCTTCGATAACGACGCGACGACGATCGAGACGACGCTGCGAAGAATCACCGGTGGGAAGCCGGCATTTCCCATCGAGTGGATTGATTATTAGGAAGAAGAAATTGGAGTAACCACAAAGAACGCAAAGATCATAGATCTGAAAAAAGCGGGACCCTCGTCCGCGAGCTGGGCGAAACAATGCGCCTCCCGCTCAGTCTCCTTGTTCCTCTCCGGTACTTTGTGTTCTTTGTGTTCTTTGTGGTTACTCCATATTCCTGCTCTTAATGTAGCGCACGACTCCGTCAGAGGTCTGACGTTCCACGCGGCCCGCGTGGACCAGGTATTCGAGGTGCGCGAGCGCCTCGCCTAGCGCGAGGAACAGGTGAATGCCTTTGAGTTCGCGGCGGAACATGAGCGGCAGCAGGTCCGCTGCACTCTTCGGCTCCGCGCAGACTTTCGCCGCCATCGCCAGTTGTTCATGGTGATGCTCGATGAGATCGTCGATGCGCGGCTGCAGGCCGTAGAACGGAACACCGTGCGACGGCAGCACGAGCGTGTCTTCCGGCAAGCGCCGCAACCGTTGCAGCGACGACAAATACGAATCCAGTGGATTCGGATCGTTGCTGCGGAACGTAAAGCTGATGTTCGACGAAATCGTCGGCAGCACCTGATCGCCGCTGATCAGCACGCGCGCAGCGGAATTCGACAGACACAGATGCCCTTCTGCATGGCCGTTTGTTTCGAGCGCCGTCCACTGCGAGCTCCACTCGATGACTTCCGCATCAGCGACGAATCGTTCGACCCGGGGTAGTCCGCTCGACATTCGCAGGAAACGATCTGGTTTGAACATCGGCAGCAACTGCTCGACGTCCTGGAGACCGTTTGCCCGGAAGAATCTTTCAGCATCGGCGAACGGCGTCTTCGCATCGTCTCCCAGCATGCTGGACGCCATTTCGAACGTACGCTTCGACATGATGACCGGTACGCCATGACGCTCCTGCAGCCATGCCGCGAGTCCAATGTGGTCCGGATGAATATGAGTGACGAACACTCCCCGCAGAGACTTCTTTGCAAACACCTCCCGTGCGATGGTTTCCCAGGCGTCCTTGCCCATCGAAGCCGCCATCCCAGTATCAACGGCGACACAGCCGTCGCTGGTATCGATGAGCCACACATTGATGTGATTGAGATCGATGGGCAGTGGGATGCGCGCCCAGCGAATCCCGGGCCCGACTTCCACGCTGCCGCCGCGGGTGGGCGTTTCGACCGTGACATATCGCAGCCGCCTTGGATCGGAGCTAAACGCCTCCCCTTCCGCGGTCACTGCAGGAGCGCGCTGCTGGAGTATTGAATCTTCTGCCGGGTCAGGCGTCATGGGGGAACCATGCGGGAAATGCGTCGCGTATGATGCGGCCGATCCAGCCTCAGGTAAAAATCTTTCCGCGAGGAGTATCCCGTGCGTCCTGCTCGATCCAGAATTCGCCGTCCGCTTTCCGCATTCCTGCTGATCCTTCTGAGCAGCACATCCGCGTACGGGGATGCACCGCACTCGAAAGCAGAAGAATCCCTGGTCGCCTTCGTCAAGGCGAACGAACCGCGCGCCGTCGCCCTGCTGGAGGAAATCGTCAACGTCAACAGCGGCACGATGAATCTTGGCGGCGTACGCAGAGTCGGCGACATTCTCCGCCCGCATTTCGATGCGCTCGGTTTCACTACGACCTGGGTTGATGGCGCGCAGTTCGGCCGCGCCGGACATCTGGTCGCGGAGCGCAAGGGCGGCGGTCGGCACGTGCTGCTGATCGGACATATCGATACAGTGTTCGAACCCAATCATCCGTTTCAGCGCTTCGAACGCGTCGACAAGAACACCGCAAGGGGACCGGGGACAGCCGATATGAAAGGCGGCATCGTCGTTGGCCTTGCCGCTCTCGGCGCATTGAAGCAGGCGAACGCGCTGGATGATCTGCACATCACAGTCGTCCTGCACGGCGATGAAGAGGACTCAGGCGCGCCGCTCGATCTGGCGCGCGCGACGCTGATCGAAACGGCCAAGGCGGCCGACATCGCCATCGGGCTCGAGAACGCCGACGATAATCCTGCGACCGCTGTTACTGCGCGCCGCAGCTCGGGCCGCTGGCAGCTCAAGGTCGCCGGAAAGAGCGCACATTCGTCGCAGATATTCATGGGCGACACTGGCGCGGGCGCGATCTACGAGATGGCGCGCATCCTGAATGCTTTCTACGAAGAATTGCGCGGCGAGGAATACCTGACCTTCAATCCCGGACTAGCCGTCGGCAGCACTCAAGTCGAGTACACGCCGGAACCGCTGAGCGCCGCGGCTTCGGGGAAGGACAACATCATCGCGCCGCAGGCGATCGTGTCAGGGGATCTGCGTGCACTCACATTGCAGCAGATCCTCAAAACACAGGAACACATGCAGAAGATCGTCGCGGCGCATCTCCCGCATACGCATGCCGAGATCACGTTCGACAACGGCTATCCGCCGATGGCGCCGAGCGAAGGCAATCGCAAGTTGCTGTCGATGTACGACGCGGTGAGCCGCGATCTCGGCTTCGGCCCGGTCACTGCAGTCGACCCGCGTCGCGCCGGCGCGGCGGACGTGTCCTTCGCGGCCGATCATGTCGAGATGGCGATCGACGGCCTGGGCCTGCTCGGCGGCGGCTCACACACTCCCGAGGAATACGCAGACCTGCGCACGTTCCAGCCCCAGGCGCAGCGCCTGGCCGTGCTGCTGCTAAGGCTCGCGGTTGACCGTTGACAGTTGACGGTTGACGGTCGGACAAGAGTGGAGGAGCCGCGTCAGCGCTTCTGGCGGTCAACCGTCAACGGTCAACTGTCAACGGGCGCGCAGCGCCTACCCGACCAGCTGCTCCATCGGCATGAGTTCGGTCTCGGGGCGGCGCGAGGTGCTCAGCAGGTCGAGCACGCGATCGCCGCTGCGCAGGACGAAGCTGTTCCCGGATTGCTGCTTGGCGAGCTTCTTTACGTGCGCCAGCAGATGCGCGATGGCGTCCGCGCTCGTCGCTCCGATGGTTTCGGAGTCGAGCGCCGCAACGGAGAGCGTCAGTAACGGGAATTCCCGAGGTTTGCCGTCACGATCTGCGGCGACGATCGCGCCAGCGGCCGCGTGTTCGGGTGAATAAAACGTTGCAACGGTGGATGAGAACTTCTCCAGCACCCGGCTGACGCGTTCGCGCCAGTCGGCCGAGCGCATCACCACGAGGAAATCATCGCCGCCGACGTGACCGATGAAATCGAGTCGCGCCGAGAACATGCTTTTCAGCAAGCCAGCCAGATGCAGGATTACCTGATCGCCGTGGGCATAGCCGTAGACGTCGTTGTACGGTTTGAATGAATCGAAATCGAAGTATGCGACGACGAAGCGCTTGTGATTCTCGATGAGACGATCGACGCAGCCGCGCACCGCGCCATTGCCCGGCAGCAGCGTCAATGGGTTCGAATGCTTCGCCGACTGCAACTGCTGCTCGGTAATGAGCCGCAACACGTCGATGGTCTGACCCAGCCCATGGTATCGGCCTTCCTTGGTGATGATGAACTCCTCGGTGAGCCGCGGCCGGCCCTTCTGGGTCACCAGACGACTCACCTGCTCCAGTCGCAATTGACCATCGATCATCAGCGTCGGCGCTTCCATTACCGCGCTCACCGGCTTCTTGTTGTAGATCTCCGGATGCAGCGGCTTGGCCAGCATCGAAAATAATTGCTCGCGCCTGACGACGCCGAGCGGACGCCCTTCATGCACGACGGCGATGGTGAGCATTTCGGCGTTGTCGCGAAACAGATCAGCAACTTCCGTTACGCGAGTTTCGGGCGACACTGGCCGTACATAGACTGCGATGTGCTCGGCGCACAGCGCGGTGTGCGTCACGATCGAGCGGTCCAGCGATTCGAGCTGCTGCAGCACGGCCATGGGCGCGACCCCGGGCCGGCCAAATAGATGGCCCTGCAGGCGATCAAGGCCCAGGTCGACGAGTTCGCGGCACTCGCGTTCGGTCTCGACGCCCTCGGCGATGACGCGACATCCCATCGCGCGACCCATGTCGAGGATCGAGCGCACGAACTCGAGCTTGGTCGAATCGGCGTCGATGCCGCTGACGAAGTAGCGATCGATCTTTACGTAGTCTGGTTTCAACTCGGACCACGTGCGCAGGCCCGAGGAGCCGGCGCCGAGATCGTCGATGGCGATGGCGCAGCCCGATTCCCGCAGGCGCTGGAGCGTGGAGCGCAGTCTTGCGTAGTCCTCGAGCAGGCTCTCTTCAGTCAGCTCGATGACGCAGCGGTCGGCAGGCATGCCGGCTATCCGCGCGTACTCGAGAAAGCGCGTCGCGAACTGCGGCTCCTCGTAAATCGTGTCGGGCGAGACGTTGACGAACAGCAGGCCGGCCACCCGCGAAGCAACGAAGCGGCGAAAGGCGCTCTGCATACACAGAAAATCGAGTTCAAGTTTGCAGCCGGCCCGTCGCGCCGCCTCGAAGAGATTCTGCGGCGAGTGCAGCCAGCTGTCGGAAGGTCCGCGCGTCAGCGCTTCGAAGCCGCATACGCCGCGCGAACGCGGGTCGACGATCGGCTGGAATAAGGTCGAGATGCGCCCTTCACGCACCAGCTCCATGAGCTCGTGCGATGCGGCGTCGAGTCGGCGCAGCCGCAGGGTCGGTGAATCGGGACGAGGGTCGGACATGGATGACGCGCGCGAAGCCAGGCAACGGGGTGATTACGTTAATCACGCGACCATGCGCAATCCGAGAAGCGCATCGCAACGTCAGGGTCTGCCCTAGGTCTCTGTCAGGCAGCAACCGACAAAGTGTGACGAGGTTGGCGCCCGCCCGGCCGGCTTTGCCGACGAGTCGGCTTCGCAGGACGGCTTGCTATCGCAAGCAGGACAGATCCTGAATCTGTTCTGACCTGCTGCGCCTGCGGCCTTCATGCTGCGTCCGCAGCCTTCCTGCGGGACGCCCACGCGCCGCAACGCGGCCGCCGTTATCTTCTAGCGCTTCATTGCGTCGAAGAAATCCCCGTTCGTCTTGGTGTCCTTCATCTTGTCGATGAGGAATTCGATTGCGGCTAATTCGTCCATCGGATGCAGGAGCTTGCGCAGGATCCAGATCTTCTGCAGTTCCTCGGTCGAGGTGATCAGTTCCTCGCGGCGCGTGCCTGAGCGATTGATGTTCACTGCGGGGAAAACGCGTTTTTCCGAAACGCGTCGATCCAGGTGGATTTCTGAATTGCCGGTGCCCTTGAACTCCTCGTAGATCACGTCGTCCATGCGCGAACCGGTGTCGATCAGCGCGGTGGCCAGGATCGTCAGCGAGCCGCCTTCTTCGATGTTGCGCGCGGCGCCGAAGAAGCGCTTCGGTCGCTGCAACGCATTGGCGTCGACGCCGCCCGTCAGCACCTTGCCGGAGCTCGGGATCACGGTGTTATAGGCGCGCGCAAGGCGCGTAATCGAATCAAGCAGAATGACGACGTCGCGCTTGTGCTCGACCAGGCGCTTTGCCTTCTCGATCACCATTTCGGCAACCTGCACGTGGCGGGTCGCGGGTTCATCGAAGGTCGAGGAAACGACTTCGCCGCGCACCGTGCGCGTCATCTCGGTCACTTCTTCAGGCCGCTCGTCGATGAGCAGCACAATCAGATAGACGTCGGGATGGTTCGAGGTAATCGAACTCGCGATGTTTTGCAGCAACATCGTCTTGCCGGCCTTTGGCGGCGAGATGATGAGACCGCGCTGGCCTTTGCCGATCGGCGCCACGAGGTCGATGATGCGCGCCGTCAGATCTTCGCTGGAACCGTTGCCGCGCTCGAGCTTGAATCGTTTGGTCGGATGCAGCGGCGTCAGGTTCTCGAACAGAACCTTGTGCTTGGCGCCTTCCGGCGAATCGAAATTGATTTCACCGACCTTCAACAGCGCGAAATAACGTTCGCCGTCCTTCGGCGGACGAATCAGGCCGGAGATCGAATCGCCGGTGCGCAGATTGAAGCGACGAATCTGGCTCGGACTGACGTAGATATCGTCGGGTCCGGCCATGTAGGAACTGTCGGCGGAGCGCAGGAAGCCGAAACCGTCCTGGAGAATCTCCAGCACGCCGTCGCCATAGATGTCTTCGCCGCTGCGCGCGTGAGCTTTGAGAATCGAGAAAATGATGTCCTGCTTGCGCGAGCGGGCGAGATTCTCCAGCCCCATCTTCTGCGCAATGTCCACCAGCTCCGGCACCGGCTTCAGCTTGAGCTGCGTCAGGTTCATCGCCTGGCGCGAAGCCGCCAGCTCCGCGGGAGAGATGATTCCTACATCATCGTTATCGAAGGGGTCGTCCTGCGGCAGCTCATCGCGCATGTTCTGCCGATTGCCGCCGCGATCGCGATTGCCGTCGGTGTTGCCGCGGTTCGGACGCCCGCCGCCGCCGCCGCCCTTGTTGCCCGGTCGGTTACGGGCCTGATTACCGAGATAGCCTCTCACAGTTTGGTATCCAGAAATGCGGCCAGGTCTGATTTGCGTAACGCGCCGACCTTCTGGCCTTCGACCTGGCCGTGCTTGAAGAGGATGAGGGTCGGGATGCCGCGGACGTTGAAGCGTTGCGGCGTCTTGGGGTTCTCGTCGATATTCAGTTTTGCAATGGTCACTTTGTCTTTGTACTCGGCTGCGATCTCAGTGAGCATCGGCGCGATCATCTTGCAGGGGCCGCACCATTCCGCCCAGAAGTCCAGCAGTACAGGCCTGTCGGCCTTGACGACGTCGGCGTCAAAGCTCGCGTCGGTCACGTGCACAATCGTGTCGCTGCTCACCGTAAAGCTACCTCTTTGCGATTGATCGGATGCTGGCCACGCAGGTTGATGCGGGGTTTGCGAGTGAATGAGTGATGCAGAAAAAAGAAGATTCGATTCGATCGAACTTAAGGCGGGGAAATGACCGAGTGACTGCGCGTGCCCGGTCGGGCACAATGCCAAGGCGTTCTTGGCCTTCGTACAAACTCCCCTGTGAAACAAATCTGTGAGCGGTGCTCGTGCTCGATGTAAGCCAGTCTGCGACGGCCAGTGTTTACTCGAAACGGCGCCTCGACGGGGGTCTTATTAACGAGGAGCGTGGAGCCGGTGATCCGGTCGAGGCGAGTGCGGATGAATCCGCTGCGTTGAGACTATTAGAACCGGCCCCATTTCAATTTGCAAGAGCGGCCGCGTCGCAATGCTCGTCCTTCCGCGATTCATCATCGCCCACCTCTCCACTAATCCGGCGTCTCATATCGAATGGCTGATTCGCACCTGACCGAACTATCGTTTTCCAGTCTGCATCTGCCCGAATCCATCGAAAAGGGTCTGGCGGATGCTTCCTTCGAACGCTGCACGCCGATTCAGGCGCAGACTTTGCCGCAGGCGCTCGCGGGCCTCGATGTAGCCGGTCAGGCGCAGACAGGAACAGGGAAAACCGCCGCGTTTCTCGTCGCCATGTATGCCCGGCTCATTCGTGAGCCCGTGCCGGCGTCTCGCAGTCTCAATGCGCCGCGCGCCTTGATCATCGCTCCAACGCGCGAACTGGCGGTTCAGATCCATAGCGACGCCGAAGTTCTCGGATCGCACACCGGACTCAGTCTCGGCCTCGCCTTTGGCGGCGTCGACTACGAGAAGCAGCGGCATCATCTCGAGCAGGGGGTGGACGTCCTGATGGGCACCCCCGGACGCATCATCGATTTCGTGAAGCAACGCGTCATCGATTTGCGGTCGGTCCAGGTGCTGGTGCTCGATGAGGCCGATCGCATGTTCGATCTGGGTTTCATCGCAGACATCCGCTATATCCTGCGGCGCCTGCCTCAGCCCGAGCAGCGCCTCAACATGATGTTCTCGGC
>JBOHZJ010000263.1:0-5583 GCA_050738395.1 Steroidobacter sp. | reverse complement strand
GCGTGGGCGATCTGCTATCCAGCTTTGCGCGCTGCTGCGGACCGGTGCCGCCGGAAGGCATCGCCGGCTACATTACGCTGGGACGCGGCGTCAGCATCCATCGCAGCGACTGCGCCAGTCTGAAGCGTCTCGAAACCGCGCATCCCGAGCGCGTCATCGCAGTGGAATGGGGCTCCGCCGCGGATCGAGCCTTTCCGATCGACATCAACGTGCGCGCGTTCGATCGTCGCGGTCTGCTGCGTGACGTGAGCGCCGTGCTCGCGGACTCGAAGATCAACATCCATTCGATGAACACCGTCACCGATGAACGCGATGGCGTCGCCGATATGCATCTACGAATTACGGTGCGGGATCTCGAGGAGCTCTCCAGAGTGCTCGCGCGCGTACAAGGACTGCCGAACGTGCTGAGTGCGAGAAGAAAAGCCTGAAGACATCTCCGTGCCGGGACCGCGTGTTCAGCAAATCGTTCTTTAACGATTGCTGACAGGTCGATCTGTTACATGGCTACCCGTGTTAACCCAGTATTGCTGCTCCTGACCTGGAAATTGCTTGGCTGCAACAGCCCTTAGTGGCGGAACGATGGAAAAACCACGTGCGCTCGCTTGTCGAGAAAATCCAGGCATTCATCTAGGCTGATCGCTGGACACTCCTCGGGAACATCAACAGCAAAGTAACGATACTGGGTGAAGCGCTCGATATTGCACCGCAGGCGCTTAAGGCAATCGATCACGTCCTCGATGGAATGATCACCCGCAACCATGATCCAAACTGTGCTTCTCTTGGACTTCCTCACGTGCGACCAGGAAACAACGTCCCCCATCTCGTTTCGCTGGACGGTAACTACATCGCCGACAGACAGATCCTTGATGAAGAATGGCGGCACATCGACGCGATAGCCGCCTTTGCAGACCGTGCAACTAAGCCCCTCCTTGGCTACGGGCGGCCAATCATCTTCAATGTTCAGAACAAATAATAACTCGCTCATCAAAACTTACCGATGTCGCTCCTTATGGCATTCGGGGCAAAGCACCACTGCCTCGCTATCGCGTCCACCGCCGTCCTTTATCGCTGGATCGTGGTGAACTTGCGCTTGGTTGTCGGGCGTCGGTACTCCCTTCTGACTCGCAACGTTCTCGACACCCCTGCCGCAGTCGTCGCACGCCATGTTGCCGTCGTTCCGGACTGCGTTCTCTCGTTTGGCGTCGTTCTTCTGCGCCCGAGTGAAATCGCCTTCGCGCCTTCGTGCTGTCTTTGCGGCGTCGGCTACCTTATCCGCACTTTTGATGACCTTTCCTACTGCATCGCCAGCGGGACCTGCGAGGCCGACGACTGCTGCGGCTATATTGACGGCTGATGGATCCTGTATGGCCTCGACAATTCCCTTAGCGTCGCCGACCCCTGGCATGAAATCCGCGGCGGTGCTGATCTGGCTGGTAGTGGGCGCGTAGTTCGCCCAATTGGCGCACCCATTCGCCGTCACGCACGCGGACTCTCGGCCGGTCGGATCCGCGTTGTTAAGCGGATCATTCTTCACATACGCATACAGATTGACGTCATCGTCGTACCCAATCGGATCAGTCTGCAGGTACCTTGCCTGCACAGAGGCCGAGAAGAACCATGAGGCAATAGCGATAAGAACGACGATCGTTTTATTGGTCTTCACAAGTCGATCACTCCCTGCAGTCCTGAAGATAGTAAAAGTTGTCCCTATTCAGCGGGACGCCAGCCCAACGCTTCCGCTCTTTCGAATGCCGAACGGTTTATCTCGGCGAGCGTTTCGTACTCTCGACGCAGATTGAACGGAATGTCATTGGGCGTCGGGTATTTTTGATAGAAATTTCCATCCAGTAAGTGGGCGGCTGCCGTTCCGCGGCTCAGCATTGTATGCACGGAATTTGGATAGACGGCGAGAATGACATCAGCCACCGCCATGGCCCGTTCGTATTGCTGTGCAGCCTGATAGTGCTCAACGACTGTCTCTGCCATCACGGCCAGTGTTTCCTTCTTCGTGAGCGCCTTCATGTAGACGCCATTCGAGATCGCTTCATCGGTCATCGGCATCTTCTCCCGATACCAGACGTCTCTCGTAACGTGCGCGCCGCTTGTGGTTTCGAGGTTGAACGTTCTGCCAGTCGCATCGTCGGTCAGCTTGACGAAAACATGCAGCGGGGCAATTGACGCCGTCGCGTTTAGACCCAGGCGGTCGGCAAGAATAATGAACAGGAACGGCATCGTGACGCAGTTGCCGCGCCTGCTTGAAATGTAGTTGGGCAGCAACTTGTTGGCGATTTTCTCGCCGAGAGGATCGGCGAGGTCGTACTGGTAGGGCCGATGATCGTTCCAGTCGCCGCTCACGTAGATGTAGTCCCGAACAGCGGTGAGCTTCTGCTTGTTTGAAGCAGCAGGGCCTGCCATCGACCTGATGGACCCGACCATCCGGTTGATCTGCGTCAGAGAAGCGCCGATATCGATCGTGGGATCGATTAGCTTGTCAAAAGTCAGCTTCGCGGTGGCCAGATCGAGGCTATTTTCTGGCGTTTGCAGCACGCCGCTGACGATTTGAGCGGCGTCCTTCGTGCTCTCCTGTACAGGCAAAGAGCCGGCGAACGAAACCGCGCTTATCGTGCTGGCGATCCATACCAAGCCTGCCGCTCGCGTCATGCCAGTTCATCCTTGGATCGACGGATATTGTTTTGCGTGTAGTTGATGCGCTCTAAATCATCGCTTGCGGCCTACTGCGGCGTCAACCGGGAATTGACGGCAGCCGCATGCCCTGAGTGCTTGGACAAAGACGCGGTGAGGAAGGAGATCGCATAGCAGACAGGCAGACGCTGAGTGCCGCACTGACCTTCCTCTCTGACGATCCGCTATTCGCTATCTGCTTCTCGACGTTCGCCGCGCCCGCAATCCGTATAGCGCGAAAATGACGGCCAACACGATGAGCAACGCGATCAACTGATCGCGCTCCACTGTTTCGTAAAAGACCCATGCGATGGAAAGACAGGCGGCGATCGGCACGAGCGCACCGCCGGGAGAGAGAAACGGTTCACCGTCGGTGCGCACGTCGCGACGTCGCAGCGCCCATGCGGCGATAGCGCAGAGAAAATAGAGCAGCAGCGCCGCGAGATTCGCGAATACCGCGAGTTCCTCGAAGGTGCCCGACAGCGCAATGGAGGCGACGATGACGCCGTACAGCAGGATCGCGCGATGCGGCGTGTGAAATGTCGGATGCACGGCGGCGAGCGCGCGCGGCAGGAACCGATCGCGGCTGAGCGCAAACAATCCCCGCGGTTCCGAAAGCACGTTGGCGCTCAGATAGCCGAACATCGAGATCACGGCGCCGACGATCAGGACAGTCCGGCCGATCGGTCCAACCACCACTCCCGCTGCAGTGGCGAGCGGCGTCGTACGGTCGTTCGCAAGTTCGAGCCCCTGAATGCCGAGCGCGACAAATTGGATTGCAAGATACAGCAGGGTGGCGGCCCCGAGAGCCAGGAACGCAGCGCGTGGAACGGTGCGTGATGGGTTCTTCACCTCGCCGCTTGGAATCAGCGAGCCCTCGATGCCCATGAACGCGAAAATGATCACTCCGGCCGTACTCAGGACGGTGCTCATCTCCGGGACCTCGGTCCACATGAGATTCGCCGGCTCGATGAAGAACACGCCGATTCCGACGAACGCGAGCAACGGCAGAAGTTTTGCAATCGTCATCACTTCAATGACCCGTGCGCCGGTACGAACGCCACGCAGGTTGATCGCGACCAGCGTTGCGACCAGGAGGACGATGAGGACCGGCGTCACCCAGTCAGGCGTGTCCGGAAACAGCGCCAGAATCGAGCGCGCGACCAGGCTGGAAACGGCTGCGGCGGCCGATGTTCCTGTCGAGAGCACCAGGCAACCGGCGACGAAACCGACCATCGGGCCGAGCGCAGTCTCCACATAGGCGTAGGGACCGCCGGTCGAGCCCACTCGACTGCCGGCTTCTGCGAAGCACAGCACGACCAGTCCGATGACGATGGCGCAGGCGAAATAGGCGAGCGGCGCAGCCGTCCCGAGGTGAAGAACGGCGAAAGCCGGCAGCGCGAAGATGCCGCTGCCGACGGTGTAGTTGAAGATGTTTGCTGCGAGCTGCCGCAGGCCAAGTTCGCGCGACAGCAATGCGTCAGGATTCGAGCTTCTCGCGGTCTCGTTCGAGTGCATCGGCTCAGAATATCCGATGCCGCGGACAAAAGGTCTGCGGTCGGAGGAAGCGGACATCCCGCAGACACATCCATCTGCAGCAGAGGCAGCGCGCAGCGCGGGTGAGGGTCGGCGCTGCGCCCCTTCTTACTCCGAAAGGGCAGAAAGCGCGTCAGCGCCTCTGACTGGCCACTAGCTACTTCTTTTTCACTATCGATTCGGGAAGTCGATCGCGATCTTGTCGGCGTTGAGCGCGGCTTCATGCAGGGCTTCGGACAAGGTGGGGTGCGCATGCATCGTGCGTTGCAGATCTTCGGTGCTGGCCGAGTATTCCATCGCGAGCACCGCTTCCGCGATCAATTCGCCGGCCATGGGGCCTATGATGTGCACGCCGAGAATTTCATCGTCATCGGCGGCAGAGACCACCTTGCAGAAGCCGGCGGTCGCTTCCATGGCCCGAGCCCGACCGCTCGCAAGAAACGGAAACGAACCGATCTTGTAGGGACGGCCGCTCTTCTTCACTTCTTCTTCTGTCTGTCCGACCCAGGCGATCTCCGGTGCGGTGTAGATCACCGAAGGGATGACTTTGTAGTTCACCTCGGAGACTTTGCCGGCGATCAGGTCGGCGACCATCACGCCTTCTTCCTTACCTTTGTGCGCCAGCATCGGGCCGCGGACCAGATCGCCGATCGCCCACACGTTCGCCGCACTCGTCCTGCAATCGTGATCGACCTTGACGAACCCGCGCTCATCCAGCTGCACGCCCGTACCCTCGCCAAGCATCTCCGTCGAATACGGACGACGGCCGATCGCGACCACGACCTTGTCGACTTCGACCGACTGCTCGCCCCTGGAGTCGGCGTATTTCAGACTGACGCCGGTCTTGCCCTTCTCGGCGCCGCTGACCTTGGCGCCCAGGCGAATATCAAGGCCCAGTTTCTTGAAATGTTTCAGCGCTTCCTTCGATACGGCGCCGTCCGTCATGGGAAGGAATGTATCGAGCGCTTCAAGCATGACGACCTGCGATCCGAGGCGACGCCAGACGCTGCCCAGCTCCAGGCCGATGATGCCGGCGCCGATCACGCCCAGTCGTTTCGGCACGGCGTCGAACTCGAGCGCGCCCCAGGAATCGACAATCTGCTGATTGTCGAACGGCAGGCTCTTCAACTCAGTCGGCGCGGAGCCCGTCGCGAGCACGACATGCTTCGCGGTCAGGTCCTCCTTCCTGCCGTCCTTGCCGGTGAACTCGACGCGGTTGCCGCCCAGCAGCTTCCCGTGTCCCTGCAGCGCCGTGACGCCCGCGCCTTTGAACAGCCCGGTAATGCCCATCGTCGACTGCTTCACGATCTGCGCCCGACGCTTCTGCATCGCCGCCACATCGAAACCGATCTCGCCGAGCTTGAT
>JBOHZJ010000262.1:0-18829 GCA_050738395.1 Steroidobacter sp. | reverse complement strand
GACGTAATCGATCGCTTAGATCCAACGAATCTAAAGCTACGAGGCTGACGGCGAACCTCACCCTACGCAAGTCGTGCGCGACGTGAACGCAGTGCTTGCAGTTGCAGCCACGAATCGATCTCTCTGTCGGCGCGATAGCGCCGTGCCGCCTCAGTGCGTCCGCCAAATCAACGCAGGGATCGCCCGGAGATAGATCAGCTCCGCCGGCACTTCGACCATGGTCTGAGCGATGACGGTTGCCGCCGCCAGTGTTCTGAGATCGTGTGGCAGCGCCAAGGCGAGCGGCAACACGACCAGCGAATTGCGTGTGGCTGAGCTGAACGCAACCGACTCCGGAGAGCGTGAGGCTGACCTTCGCGTCGTGTTTGCTAGATCAGGCGGCGGGACTTCATGTCGAACTGCCGGTACTCAATCGGCAGGGAGAAGTCTTTGCGGAGGCATTCGATATACGCTTTCGCCTTCCTGTCGCAGGGTGCTTCGCCGACAACGACGAGACGATCCGCCTTGGTTGCGCCGGGCCAGCAGGAGTATTCCATCAATTGCCCGAGCGCGTCGCGGATGCAGGCTTGCGCTGAAAGACCAGTCTTGATTTCGTAATAGACGCGCTCGCCGCCGCCGCGCACGGCCACATCAATGTTCGTGCCGTTGCCTGTCGGAAACTCTTTCGTCGTACTGCCTTCGCCGTGGATCGCTTCAAGATGAACGGCTAGAGCGTCTCCGATCTTATTGTGCCGCAGCACCACTTCGACGGTCTTCGCGGTTCGCTCGTAGGATGTCTGCGCCGCGCGCCGTGTTTTGCTCGATAACCCGCCGAAGCCGTCCCGCTCGCTTTCGCGTGCGCGGGCCGGGAAAGTTTCCTCGCCTTCGACATATTCGTAGACCGGCAGCAGCTTGTCGAAATCATCGAGGATCGCATCCACGCTGATCGCATCGGCAGGCTGAAGCCTGCCGATGAAGATGAAGAAGCCTTCCTGGGCCAGCGCATCCGGGATCGGTCTGACCGGGTAAGTCTCGCCGCCTACGTCGTTCGGCCAATGCCACATCTGAAAGCCGTCGAAGGCATCAGGATAGACGCGCGCGTATTTGTTGAACCGCTCGATCTTCGGCAGCAGCACCGTGACATCGGGTAACGACTGCGATGCCTCAAGCGAGAACGCGATTCCGTGCCGGAATCTCCGATCCTCGCCAATCACCTCGTAGCCGATGTTGTATTGCAGCTCGCTGCGTCCGCCGACATGAAACACGTAATCCTCGTGGAGCGTATTCGCGTTGAATAGCTTCCTCGATGGCAGACGATCCAGGCGCTTGTGCGCCTTGCGCCATTCCGGCAGTCCGCCGATGGGACGCCCCTGGGCGCGTTCGTTCACCGCCGTCACGACCTCCTGCAAGCTCATGGCAAGCGGGCGTTCGCGCGGGGCAATCAACCCATCACGGTAAAAGCGCACGGTCTCGCGGGCCATGTCCACGGGGCCGGTTTTGAACCCGGCGTCTTGCCAGTGGTATGCGCGGGAGCCATTCTTCTGGTTCTCCCACCACTGCCGGTGATCGCGGGCGGAGTCGGGAAGTCCGCGCCCGACGATCTTTTCAACCTCCGCAAAAGTCAGAGTCACTTCCGCCGTCGAGGCCGGGAGGCTCCCCAGGTATTCGCCAAGCGGGGCGTATGTCTTCTCGCGGTATTGTTTGCGGACTGATGCTGCCATCTGCGCATTCCCTTCGAGCTTGCGGTATCGGCATGTCGTAGCGCGATTCTACGAGCCATCGCAAATCCAGCCTGAGAACTGGTGACGAAATTTTGGCGAACCATTGACATGAACAGGTTCACGGACAGAGGGACTCGTAAGAAGTAGCGTCAGCATTCAGAAAAGCTGGCTCAGACTGACCCATGGTCTCGAAAACTGATGGTCGTGAAACCGCGAAACTGCTCGAAATAATCCCGCGCGGAAGGAAGAGGCTCTATCGGGCGCTAATTGACGCGGGTGTCTCGAGCGCGCGGCCTCTCCGGAGCGTATCGTGGTTCTCTGCCATTCCACGCTTCACGGGCAGAGTCCTCCCTTCAATATTGGCGAACTCAAGCGGGCGCATCGCCTGAACCGGCGTCGCTAGGAACTAAGGAAAACCTTCCAATGGGCGGAGCGAAGCGGGAGATGATGGAAGCGGATGAGCGCGGCTGGGATGCGCGATCGACGCTGTTTCGACCGGCGACGCGTTGCACGCGATTGGCTTTGAAGGGGAGTCGGATTTAGTCGACGACATTGAGGGAGCATTCCAGAACGATGCGTGGGTAGAAGCTGCTGACGGGCATTGGGCGTCTTCTCATGAGAATGAGATCCTGTGTAGTTCGTGGTTCAGTTTTGTCGAACTCGTTAAGCATCAGAGCAGGTTCTTTTTCCACGACGCGAAGAAGGGTTCTTCAGCGGATCCGCAGGAGATTGCGCCTCAGTATTTTCTGAAGGTCGTGGGGTCCATTGTTCGAAAGCTAGGTGCGACAACACGCGACACGATGCGACAGCCTAGTCAACGTCATCGATACGGTGGTGACGAACTGGACGCTGTGTAGCGTCCCGCAAGCGTCGATCGCGCTCGACGAGATGCGGCGCGTGCTCAAACCAGACGGGCAACTGCTATTCGTCGAGCACGGACGTGCACCGGAGGAGAGCGTTCGAAAATGGCAAGATCGATTGACGCCGGTGTGGAAGCGCATCGGTGGCGGATGTCATTTGAACCGGTCCATTCGCGATCTCGTGGAGAACGCTGGCTTCTCCGTTCAACAAATCAAAACCGGGTACATGCGAGGGCCGAAGCCCATGAGCTTCATGTACGAGGGCCGAGCCCGGCCTCGCTGACACGTTGACTCACGCTTCAGCCAGCCATCAGGTTAGTCGCAACTCGCGCCCTCGCCACAACGAGAAGATCGCCGGGAACACGATCAGCACCGTGATGAGCGCGGAGACGACACCGCCCACCATCGACGCCGCGATCCGCTTCATGACGTTGGAACCGCCGAAACGGCGTTGAATCTTTGCCCACTCACCGACTCCGTTCGGTGATTTGGAAGCGAGCGTGCGCGGCCCGGGATCAGCCGTTCCGTGCTAGCTGCATCGCGCGAAAGCGGCCCACGGAGCCGGCGACCGCGACGCTCGCGATGTAAGAGGCCGAAAGTCCAACCAAACCACCAGCGCCAAGATCCATGGCGCCGAGGGCGGCAGCGGCCAACGCAACGGTGGCGGATGCCAGCCAAACGGGAATACCGGCGCGCGCACGGCCCAACTGGTATCCCATCCACGCACCCGCGAGCGCCCCCGCGGCGCTGCAGGCAGAAATGGTGAGCGCAGGACTCGACGAATGGCCCCACTGCATCAATGCGATGCTAACTGCCAAGGGCAGCATACCGGCCTTGAGGCCAATCTCCACGGCCTCTACGCCACGCCTATGCAGCCAACGCAACACCACTGCGAGGCCGCCGATGAGCAGGGCGAGAGATGCGCACACTTTGCGATTGTCGCTCATCAGGACGCAAGCGACGCTGAGCGGCAGCAAGAACAGCAGCACGCGCGACGACATCCGCAACCGACCAAACTCATAGGCGCGCAGCGCGCGCTTGCGCAGTTCGTTTTGATCAACCATAGAGCTTGCTCCACACCGTGCGTAGCCTCCCGAGCGCACGCTGACGGCGTTTGCGAATCGCGGTACTCGTGACTCCTGTATCGGCGATTCGCTCGCCGACCCCAAGCAGTGCGCGGTCTGCATCGCTGAGCTCACCCAGTGCACCAACCAGAGTCCGTGAGATCTCCTCGTCGATCATCAGATCGATCGGTGAAGGCGCTGGATCGGCCGGCTCGGCGTCCTCCGCCAATGGCGGCGCCTCTCGGCGTCGTTGCAGGCGGCGTAGATGTGTTCGGACTTCGAATGCGGCGATCGCATAGACCCACGTCAGACCGTCGCGGGTGCGGTCATAGTCGGCGATCCGCGAGGCGACTTTCACGAACACCTCCTGGGCGACATCCTCGGCGTCCGCGGCTTCACGCACCGTTTTCCGCACAAAGGCCAGAACCACTGGCCAAAGCTCGGTCATGAGAACGGAAAACGCGGACCGGTCTCCATCGGCCAAGCGCGACAGAGCATCACTGATAGCGGTGCGGTGGGCTGCATCCATCTGTGACGATTGTCACAGAGCGCCTCGCTACCTGGCCAGTCGCGTCCTGAACAATAGGCGGCAGCCCGCCGAACGTGACCGCCGAGAGTCAGCGAACGTCCCGCGATCGGATTCGGTCACGTTACGAGGGTTCGTGCCTACTGTGCGTGACTGGTCTCTAGACCGACTGATTTCGTCCGAAAGCTAACTCCAATGCTGCGCCGTCTCGCCACCTTGAGCGTTCTGCTGTTTAGCCTCGCGGGTGTTATCCCGGCGGCACTGGCATGCGCGCTTGCGGCGAAGAGTGCCGATTGCTGTCCGATGAGCCA
Organism: Steroidobacter sp.; assembly: GCA_050738395.1. Classification (GTDB taxonomy): domain Bacteria; phylum Pseudomonadota; class Gammaproteobacteria; order Steroidobacterales; family Steroidobacteraceae; genus Steroidobacter. Next base: position 14,368 of record JBOHZJ010000262.1, on the reverse strand, counting down.
GCCCTGCGAGACAGAGGGCACCGCGGCGTTCGCGGGATCCGCTCAAGGCTCGTGTTGCACTGCACAGCCTGCTCCCACCCGCGCAACGGTTGCGGTAAGCGGGCAGAGCGACCGCCGCTTTGCAGATTCATTTGAACCGGATCACGCGCTCGCGGCTGCATCCGGGATCTCCGGCTCCTTCCCTTCTTTGCGCGAGCAGCCGGCGCTCATCGCCCCTCGTCCGATCAGAGTTGACCAACAACAAGTCTATCTGCGTACCGGTCGACTACGACTCTAAACGCACACCTCACACGGGCTGACTGAACTCAGCCCGTGCCGTTCGACGACTCGCGTGCATGAGCGGCGGATTTCCGCTGCGCACGCTGTACTTCCGAATTTTTGAGGTGATTGCAATGAACGCTCGCAACCGTTTCCATGATTTCCTGTTCGCGTCCATCACCGCTGTGATGTTCCTCGGTCTGCAGTCCGCCGCGCTGGCGGCCGGCCCGCCAAAGGCGGATCCGCAGCAAGCGCAAGAACAAGCGAAGGCGCAAGAGCGTGCGAAGACGCGAGATCGCGATTCGGGCCAGTGCAAGAAATATGTGCGTGAGCACCACGGGCATCCGGCCAAGGGCGTGGAGATCGTCAAAGTCGTGTACGTCCCGTGCCCGCAGAGAGGGCTTTGAGTGCGTGATGCTGGACCGCGCCGGCTGAAGCAGTCCCTGCAACAGCCGGCGCCGTCGCGCACACTTTCAGCCACACTCCCGCCGTCAGACCGAAAGCACCTGTTTCACATGAAAAGACACCAATTCATTCTCGTGCTGCCCTTAGTGCTATTGCTTGCAACACGGACTCACGCACTGTCGGATGCACTCACCCTTGAGCAAGTGGTCGAACTCGCCGTCGAACGCGCGCCGCAGATGCAGGCTCGCGCGGCGGCACTTGAAAGCGCGCAAGCCGAGGCCGTAAGCGCAGGGCGACTGCCCGATCCGGAGCTCGTGATTGGCGTGGATAACCTCCCGATAACCGGCGCGGACGCATGGTCCGTCGAGCAGGACTTCATGACGATGCGCAAGACAGGCGTCATGCAGGCATTCCCGAATCGCGCAAAGCGCTCCTCTGAGCGCGAGCGTGCCGCCGCCTCGATCGCATTGGCACAAAGCGAGTCACAACAAACGAGGCTTGAGACTGCCCGAGCGGCCGCGACTGCATGGATAGAGGTCTATGCCGCTGAACTCGTGCTCACCAAGCTGCAGGCGCTCAAACCCGAAGTGATATTGCAAGCGCAGTCCGCACGCGCGGCGCTGTCGAGCGGCCGCGGTTCTACCGTTGATGCGTTGGCGGCGCAGGACGCGATCAGCGAGCTGGACGATCGCCTGCTCGATGCACAACGCGAAGCCCGCTCGGCACGAGCTGAGCTCGCACGCTGGATCGGCGATATCGCGGGCCAGATGCTTGCGACGGCGCCGTCGCTTAAGGAATTGCCGGCACATCGCGAGCAGTTGCTTGCATCGCTGCACCGACACGGCGCGCTGATCACCTTCGATGCGCTGCGGGCGCTAGCGGAAAGTGAGATCGAGTTGGCGCGCGCGGCGAAACGGCCCGATTGGAGCGCCGAACTTTCGTATGCCAAGCGAGGGGACGCGTTTTCGGACATGGTCTCGCTGCAGTTTCGCGTCGGCCTGCCGCTGTTCAGTCGCTATCGCCAGGACCCGATGATTCGTGCCAAGCGCGCCGAGCTGACTCAGCTCGAAGCAGAGCGCGAAGCGGAGTTGCGGATGCACGCTGCCGAAATCACACGCGAGCTCGCGGCTTGGGATGCGGCACGCCAACGCATCGAGCTCTACGAGCGCGAGCGCCTGCCGCTTGCTCGCGAGCGCTCCCAGGCGGCGCTGGCTGGGTTTCAGTCGGGTAGCGTCGAGTTTCTATCCGTACTTGAAAGCCAAGTCACGGAAATCGAGCTACAGCGCGACTACGCCGAGTTACTGAAGGCGCTCGGACAAGCATGGGCATTTCTCAAGTATCTCGAACCTGGGCAGGAACTCTCCCATGAGTAATCGTCGATGGGTCGCGGCCGTGATCGCCGCATTGATCATGGGTTTGGCACTCGGATGGATTGTGAGCCAGCGTTCGAGCGATGCCGCTCGATCGTCCGCGTCGCAATCGGGCGAGGAGTCGCCGAACAAGGATCGCAAGGTGCTGTACTGGCACGATCCCATGGTGCCAGGACAGAAATTCGATAAGCCCGGCAAGTCCCCTTTCATGGACATGGACCTCGTCCCCGTCTACGCCGATGAAGGTGGCGATGGCGGCGTGCGGGTCAGTGCGAACATGTCCCAGAACTTAGGGATTCGGCTCGGTACAGTCGAGAAGGTGGCATTGCGACGAACGCTGAATGCTGTCGGCAACGTGACGTTCGATGAGCGGCTGCTCGAAGTCGTGCAGGCGCGCGTGACCGGCTACGTCACGCGGCTCCACATCAAAGCACCGCTCGAGCACGTGCGCCGCGGTCAACCACTCGCGGAAATTCTCGCACCGGAGTGGTTGGCCGCACAGCAGGAATACCTTGCATTGCTCGATGCGACGTCGGAGTCCGCACCGTTGATTCGCGATGCTGCGCGTCAGCGGCTCGTCGTGCTCGGCGTGCCGGAGCCGACGATTCGTGCGATAGACAAGGACCGCAAGACACACCCCACGACGACTATCTTCGCGCCGATCGATGGCGTCGTGACGGAGCTCGCCGTGCGCGAAGGCTCGACATTCATGGCTGGCGCGCCGCTGTTTCGCATCAATGGCCTCAAGACCGTCTGGGTTCATGCGCGAGTACCGGAAGCACAGGTCTCCATCATTCCGAGAGATGCCGAGGCGACGGCCCATGCCACAGGGTGGCCGGGCGAGACGTTCGTCGGCCGCGTGATTGCGCTATTGCCTGAAGTCGACCCTGCGACCCGGACGCTGACCGCACGCGTCGCGCTCGACAATCCTCGCGATCGACTCGCGCCAGGCATGTACGTTTCTCTTGAGTTCTCGGCGCAGCAGGAGGAGCCGCAGCTCGTCGTGCCGAGCGAAGCCGTGATCCGGACGGGCGACCGCTCAGTCGTCGTTGTGGCGCGCGAGGGCGGCGGTTTCGATGTCGTGACCGTGACCGCCGGCGAGGAAGCGGAAGGCAAGGCCACCATTCTCTCGGGTCTGAACGAAGGTCAGTCCATTGTTCTCTCGGGTCAGTTTCTCATCGACTCCGACGCGAGTCTGAAGTCCACTGTCACGCGCCTGGAGACTGCGGCTGGTGCAGAACCAGAACCAGCGCCAGCGCGAGCGGACGATGTGCCGCAGACAACGCATCATTTGACTGAGGGGACAATCCAAGCGATCAAGACCGATGCGATCACGATCGCGCACGAGCCTGTGCCTTCACTCAACTGGCCGCCGATGACCATGGGATTCAAGCCGCCCGAGAAGGGATTGCCCGGGGATCTCAAGATTGGTGATCGCGTCAGCTTCTCGTTCATGAAGACCGCGCAAGGCGGATTTCAGATCGAGAGCATCACTCCACTGGATGAGCACGATGCGACTGCAGGCGAGAACAAGGAGCAGCCCCGATGATCGCGCGTCTGATCCGTTGGTCGTTGGAGAGCCGCTTTCTTGTTCTGCTCGCGACCGTGTTCGTTCTGGCATGGGGTGTATGGGCGCTTCAGCGCACGCCAGTGGATGCGTTGCCCGATCTGTCTGACGTGCAGGTCATCATTCGCACGCAGTATCCGGGACAGGCGCCGCGTATCGTCGAGAATCAGGTCACGTACCCGCTCACCACGACGATGCTCTCGGTGCCCGGCGCGAAAACCGTTCGCGGCTATTCCTTCTTCGGCGACTCGTTCGTCTACGTGTTGTTCGAAGATGGCACTGATCTCTATTGGGCGCGCTCGCGTGTGCTCGAGTACTTGAGCCAAATACAGGAACGCCTCCCGCGCAATGCACGGACGTCATTGGGTCCGGACGCAACCGGCGTCGGCTGGATCTATGAGTACGCGCTCGTCGATCGCAGTGGTCGGCACGACATCTCACAGTTGCGCGCGATTCAGGACTGGTTCTTGAAGTACGAGCTCAAGGCCGTACCCAATGTGGCCGAAGTCGCCACGTTGGGCGGCGCCGTGCGGCAGTACCAAGTGGTCTTGCGGCCGGATCGGCTGCGCGCCTTTGGCATCACTCATGGAGAAGTGATCAAAGCCATTCAGGGGGCGAATCAAGAAGCCGGCGGCTCCGTGCTCGAGCTAGCAGAGGCGGAGTACATGGTGCGCGCGAACGGCTATTTGCGCGACCTCGACGATTTTCGCGAGATCCCACTGCGCACCTCTGTCGACGGCGTACCGGTTCAGTTGAAGGATGTCGCGTGGCTACAGCTCGGTCCAGAGCTGCGGCGAGGCATTGCCGAGCTCAACGGGGAAGGCGAGGTCACAGGCGGCATCATCGTCATGCGGTCAGGCAAGAACGCCCTGGAGACGATTCAGGCGGTGCGCGCGAAGATCGAGAAGCTGCGTGGCGGTCTCCCCGAGGGTGTTGAGATCGTGGAGACCTATGATCGCTCGGAGTTGATTCAGCGATCCGTGCGCAATCTGACGCAAAAGCTGGTTGAGGAATTCATCGTCGTTGCGCTCGTCTGTCTCGCCTTCCTGTTTCATCTACGTTCGTCGTTTGTGGCGATCGTTTCGTTGCCGCTCGGCGTGCTCGCCGCCTTCATCGTTATGTATTACCAAGGCGTCAATGCCAACATCATGTCGCTGGGTGGCATTGCGATTGCGATCGGCGCGATGGTCGACGCCGCAGTGGTCATGATCGAGAACGCGCACAAGCATATCGAGCGCTGGAATGAGGAGCATCCGGATCGCAAGCCCACGAGCGCCGAGCATTGGAAGCTCATCGGCGATGCCAGCGTTGAAGTCGGCCCCGCGCTCTTTTTCTCGCTCCTCATCATTACGCTCTCTTTCATTCCGATCTTCACGCTGGAGGCGCAGGAGGGCCGGCTGTTCTCGCCGCTGGCGTACACCAAGACGTATGCGATGGCCGCGGCCGCGGGGCTCGCCGTCACGGTGGTCCCGGTGCTGATGGGCTATCTCATTCGCGGCAAGATTCCTTCCGAGGATCGCAATCCCATCAATCGCTTTCTCATTCGCGTGTACCGGCCCGTGCTGGATCGCGTGCTCGAGTGGCCGCGGGCCACCATCGCGATAGGCGTTCTGTTGCTCGCCCTCACAGTCGTTCCACTGTTGCAACTGGGCGGCGAGTTCATGCCGCCGCTCGATGAAGGCGACGTGCTGCACATGCCGAGTGCCTTGCCCGGCTTGTCCGCCGGAAAAGCTTCGCAGTTGTTGCAGCAGATGGACCGTCTCATCATGACCGTGCCGGAGGTCAAACGCGTGTTCGGCAAGATGGGACGCGCCGAGACCGCCACCGATCCGGCGCCGCTCGAGATGACCGAGACGACCGTCCAGTTCAAGCCACGCGATCAGTGGCGCGAAGGCATGACGACCGAGAAGCTCATCGAAGAGCTCGATCGGACCGTGAAGATTCCAGGTCTCGCGAATATCTGGATACCGCCGATCCGAAACCGCATCGATATGTTGGCGACCGGGATCAAGAGTCCGGTCGGTATCAAGGTTGCCGGAACCGAACTTGCCGTCATCGATCGCGTGGCGCGCGAAATCGAACAGGCCGTCAAGGACGTACCCGGTGTCACCTCAGCGCTGGCCGAACGGCTGTCGGGCGGGCGCTATGTCGAGGTCGACATCGATCGGCGCGCTGCCGCGCGCTACGGGCTGAATATCGAGGATGTACAGAGCATTGTCACGTCCGCGATCGGCGGCGAAACGATTGGCGAGACCGTCGAGGGTCTACAGCGCTTTCCGATCAGCGTGCGCTACCCACGGGAGCTGCGCGACTCGCTGAGTGATTTGCGCGCGCTGCCGATCGTCACGAAGTCGGGCGCGCAGATCACGCTCGGCACCGTGGCGGATCTTCGCATCACCGATGGTCCGCCGATGCTCAGAAGCGAGAACGCGCGCCTTTCGGGTTGGGTGTATGTCGACCTGCGCGGTCGCGACCTGCAGTCTGCCGTCGAGGACATGCAGCAAGCCGTCGCCCGCGAAGTGAAGTTGCCGCCCGGCTATTCGATCGCGTGGTCAGGTCAGTTCGAGTACCTGGAGCGCGCCAAGGCGAAGTTGAAAGTCGTCGTGCCGTTCACGTTACTGATCGTCTTCGTGCTGCTCTATCTCGCATTTCGACGCTTCGATGAGGCGGCGTTGATCATGGCCGCCTTGCCCTTTGCGCTGATCGGCGGGTTCTGGTTCATCTATCTGCTCGGCCATGAAGTGTCGGTGGCAACCGCAGTCGGCTTCATTGCGCTCGCCGGTGTTGCGGCCGAGTTCGGCGTCATCATGCTTCTCTATCTCAAACAGGCGTGGGAGGCGCGTCTCGCTGCCGGGCAAGCGCCAACGCGCGAGTCGCTGATGGATGCGATCCGCGAGGGCGCGGTGCAGCGTGTGCGACCCAAGGCGATGACCGTCAGCGTCATCATCGCCGGCCTCGTGCCGATCATGTGGAGCCATGGCACCGGTTCCGAAGTCATGCAGCGCATTGCGGCACCGATGGTCGGCGGCATGATTAGCGCACCGCTGCTGTCAATGCTCGTCATTCCGGCCGCGTACTTGCTCATGCGCGGACGGCGACTGCCAGATCTGCAAAAGGCGCATGAAGCGGCAGCGACGGCTAGCCACGCCCCGAATTCGATTGGCGTGAAACCATAGGAGACCACCGCATGAAGATGACAATACCGTTCGTTTCGAGAGTTGCAGTAATGGGCTTTGTCGCCGCGTCTGCCGCGGTAGTGGCGGGCTGCGGAAACCAGGAGTCCGAAAATGCGAGCGCGCCGACGTCTATGCAATCGATGCCTGACAACAACGCGGCATCCAATCAGGAATCGATGAAAGATATGCCGATGCCGAATGCGAGCCCATCCGACGTGTCGGCACAAGGCGCTTCAACTGAGCGTCAGACGTATGTCACGAAAGGCACCATCCAAAACGTCGATCGCGAGGCCGGTACGGTGAAGATCGCGCACGAGCCGGTGCCGAGTTTGAACTGGCCGGCAATGACCATGGACTTCAAGGTGATGGACAAGCAGGATTTGGCGGGCCTCAAGGAAGGCGAACAGGTCGAGTTCCAATTCACCGAGGAGTCGGCGGGTCGGTACGCGATCACGGAGATTTTGCCGCAGCGCTAAGTCGAATGCGGTGCGTGGGCCATCGAGTCACCGTCGTTTCTGGACTGCTCGGTACGCCGACGCCCAGTTCGCGGTGTCTCGATCACCGGCACGCGTGCGATACCGAGATCTGCGGTGCGTTCGGTGCGGCGCCCTCAGCGCCCAGCCGTGCGTGACCTGCCAGCTGAGAGCGCGACCACGCGGCGTGTGTGAATCGGCTCGATAGATCATCGACTGTGCTGATTCGCATTGTGCTGCGCATACACGCTCACAGTCCCATCCTCGTGCAGGAGTAGCACGTCGTAGGCTTGTGGGTTCGGTCCTTCCATTCCTGGAGATCCGATCGGCATGCCTGGCACCGCCAAGCCGCGCGCTTTCGGTTGCTCGGCGAGCAGCCGCTTGATATCAGCGGCCGGCACATGACCCTCGATCACGTATCCCTCAACCACTGCCGTATGGCAGGCGGTGTACTTGGTCGGGACGCCCAACTCGGCGCGAACCGCGTCAAGATCCGCCAGATGCTCGGCGTTCGCGGCAAAGCCGGCCTCCTGCAGATGGCGCACCCACTTGTTGCAGCATCCACAGGTCGGACTCTTGTACACCGTCACGAGCGGCGCACCAGCGGGGGGTGCAGGCGGCGACAACATGACCGTGACCGCCGCGAGCGCAGCGGCGATGACAAGCACAGCCGCAATGACCCATCCGTAGCGCTGCCAGAAGTGCCTGTGGCTTGGCTTTCTCGTCTCATGACTCACCTCCTCGTCGCGTACGCGACGTCGATGGGTGCGTGTTCATGCTGAGATCCACTCCCGCTACTCATCTGTTATCGGATGCGATTGAGGTCGCTCGGCCAATCCACGACGACGTCCGCGCCAAATGGCGAAAATCGCCGGGAACACGACCAGCACCATGAGCAGCGCGGTGGCGATGCCGCCCAGCATGGGCGCGGCGATGCGCTTCATCACGTCCGCACCGGCGCCCGTTGAGATCATCACCGGGACCAGACCCATGAAGAGCGCGAGCCCCGTCATGAGCATCGGGCGAATGCGCTGACCTGCACCCTCGACGATCGCATCGCGCAGGGCTTCCGGCTCGTCCAGCCGACCGTCGGCCTGCCGCCGCCGATAGCTGATGTCGAGGTACAGCATCATCAGCAGGCCCAACTCCACGGCCAGCCCTGCCACCGCGATCGAGCCGACCCACACGGCGACGCTTAGCTTGTAATCGAGCAACCACAGCAGCCAGGCCGCGCCGACGAGCGAGAACGGCAATGCAAGCATGACCACGAGCGTCTCGGTCACCGAACCGCGATGCATGAGGAGCATGAAGAAGATCAGCAATACCGTGGCCGGCACGAGGATCTGCAACTTGGCCTTGGCCCGCTCGAAGTACTGGAACTGGCCCGCCCATGCGAGCCGATAACCGGCTGGAATGTCGACCTCTTCGGCGACCACTTGTTTCGCCAGTCCGACGTAATCGGCGATGCCGATCGTGTCCTTCACATCGACGAACACGAAACCGACCAACTGCCCGTCCTCGTTACGGATCATCGGGGGTCCCACACGAAAGTTCAGCTCGGCCAACTGCGTGATCGGCACTTGCGCGCCAGTGGGTGTGGGCACCAGCACCCGCTCGAGCGCCTCAAGGCTGTCGCGGTAGTCGCGCGCATAGCGCACCAGAATCGTATAGCGCTCGCGGCCTTCGACCGTTTCGGACACCGGCATGCCGCCGACCGCAGCCATGAGGACGCGCTCGACATCTTCGACATTGAGTCCGAATCGCGCCGCCTGACGACGGTTGATATCGAAATCCAGGAAGTAGCCGCCGGTGGAACGCTCGGCAAAGGCGCTGCGCGTGTGCGGAGCGGTGCGCTCATCTGCGGTGAGCGCTCGTTCGATCTCGACGGCCGTTTCCTCGATCGTGCCGAGGTCGGAGCCGAACACCTTGATCCCCAGTGCCGAGCGAATGCCGGTGGCGAGCATCTCGGTGCGGGTCTGTATCGGCATCCAGAAAATGTTCGGCATCCCGGGGAACTGCAGCGTCTGATCCAGCTCTTGAATGAGGCCCTCCCACGTCATGCCTTCGCGCCACTGGTCCTTCGGCTTGAGTGTGATCACGGTTTCGATCATCGACAGGGGCGCCGGGTCCGTCGGGCTGGTGGAGCGCCCCACCTTCCCAAAGACATGCTCGACTTCGGGAAAACCTGCAATGATTCGATCCATGGTCTGCAGCGTCTGCGTCGCCTCCGTGATCGACATCCCCGGCAGTGCGGTCGGCATGTAGAGAATGCTGCCTTCGTTAAGCGGCGGCATGAACTCGTTGCCGAGCGAGCGGAACACCGGGTACGTTGCAATCAGGGCGAGCGCCGCGCCGGCGATCACCCACCAGCGAAAGCGCACCGCCGAGCGCACAACCGGCTGATAGGCGCGCACCAGGGCGCGGTTGAAGCGGCTCTCATCGGCGCGGATTCGCCCCTTGATGAGCCACACGGCGAGCGCCGGCACCAGCGTCACGGACAGCAGCGCCGCAAACGCCATGGAGTAGGTTTTGGTGTAGGCGAGCGGCTTGAACAACCGCCCTTCGGTGCCTTCGAGCGCAAAGACCGGCAGGAAGGATACGGTGATGATCAGGAGCGAGAAGAAGACGCTGGGGCCGACCTGCTGCATGGCCTCGATCACGACCTGCGGGCGGCTCTTTGCACGCTCCTCGGGCGGCGCATCATCGGATTGCCACAGCGCGAGGCGCTTGTGGACGTTGTCGATGATCACGATGGCGGCGTCCACCATGGCGCCGATCGCGACCGCGATGCCGCCCAGCGACATGATGTTTGCGGTCAGCCCCTGGAAATACATCGGGATGAACGCCAGCAGGATGGCAATCGGCAGCGTGAGGATCGCAACGAACGCCGAGCGCACGTGTAGCAGGAACGCCATGATCACGAGGGAGACGATGATCATCTCCTCGATCAGCGTGCGCTTCAACGTGTCGATCGCCGCTTCGATAAGCTGTGAGCGGTCGTACACGGCGACGAGTTCGACCCCCTCGGGCAGTCCAGGCTCGATCTCGGCGATGCGTTCCTTGACGCGCTCGATGACCTTGAGCGCGTTCTCGCCGTAGCGCATTACCACGATGCCGCCGACGGCCACGCCTTGACCATCGAGTTCGGCTTGGCCGCGCTGCATCGCAGGCCCAAGACTCACGTGCCCGACGTCGGCGACGGTGATGGGCACGCCACCCTCTCCGAGACCGATCACGACCTGTTCCAGGTCGTCGGTAGATTTGACGTAGCCGCGGCCGCGGATGAAGTGCTCGTGCCCGGCGATCTCGAGCACCCGGCCGCCGACATCGTTGTTGGACGCCTTGACCGCCTCGATGACTTTGCCGAGCGGAACGTTGTAGCTTGCGAGTTTGTTCGGATCGAGATTGATCTGGTACTCGCGCACGAAGCCGCCGACCGAGGCGACCTCGGCCACGCCTTCCACCGATTCGATCGCATAGCGCAGGTTGAAATCCTGCAGCGCGCGCAGATCGGCGAGATTGAGATTGCCGCTGCGATCGACGAGCGCGTACTGGTAGACCCAGCCGACGCCGGTGGCGTCCGGACCCAGGGTCGGATTGACGCCTTGCGGGAGCTTCGGCGTCGCGCTGTTCAGATACTCGATGACTCGGGAGCGCGCCCAGTACATGTCCACGTCGTCTTCGAAGATGACATAGACGAACGACAGGCCCATGAAGCTCTGTCCGCGCACGAACTTCACGTCCGGCGCGGCGAGCAGGGTCGTCGTCAGGGGATAGGTGATCTGGTCTTCCACCAAGTCGGGACTGCGACCAGGCCACTCGGTGAACACGATCACCTGTACATCGGACAGGTCCGGGATAGCATCGAGCGGCGCGCGCATGAGCGCCTGCCAACCACCGATGGCGAGCGCGGCGATCAGCGCCACCGTCACAACGGGGCGCACAGCGCAGGCGCCGATGATACGCGCCACCCAGCCGACCGCTTGGCCCGTCGCCGGTGGATGCGCGGCGTGCCCGTTGACCCCGTGATCTCCGCTTACCATTGGTCGAGCCCCGCTTTGAGTCTGCTCTCAGAAGCAATCAGGAAATTGCCCGAGGTCACGACACGATCACCGGGCTCAAGCCCCTCGCGAATCTCCACAAAGCCGTCCGCTCGGTAACCGGTGTGCACGCGACGCGGAGCCAACTGCCCGCCGCCGAGATCCTCGAAGACGAAGCGATGCTCACCGGCAATCAGCACCGCCTCTTCGGGCACGGCGAGGCGTTCGCCGAGTGGTGCGATCAGCTTCGCCTCAGCGTACATATCGGGCTTGAGCATTCCGCCGGGGTTGGGGAAGGCGATGCGAACCTGCGCGGTGCGGGTCTTGCCCTGCAGATACGGATACATGTACTCCACCGCGCCTTTGAGAACGGCGCCGGGCAGATAAGGCAACGTGACAGTGGCGGGCATGCCGGCCTCCACCAGCGACAGATCGGCCTCGTAGACATCCGCCTCGATCCACACCTGCGACAGGTCGGCAATGCGCATCAACCTCATACCGCCTTGGTGCGAAGTGCCTTCCACCACATTCTTCTCCACCACGACGCCACTGCGTGGAGAGCGGATCGGCACGTATTTCTGCGGCTCGCCGCGACGAGTGATTTCACGAATGAACGTATCCGAGACGTCCCAGAACCGAAGGCGCTGTCGCGCCGCCTCGAGCAGATCGCCCCCACCCCCGGTGCGGCGAGAGGTCTCCAGATACTCCTGCTGCGCGGCGTAAAGATCCGGGCTGTATACGGTGAAGAGCACCTCGCCTTTCTCGACCTGCTTGCCGACGTAGTCGGCCATCACATCCCCTACCCAGGCTTCGTATTTGAGATTGACGTCTGCTAATTGCGTTTCGTCGTACACCACGCGACCCACGGCGCGAATGGTGCGCGTGAGCGCGCGCGGTTCGGCGGTCCCGGTGGTCAATCCGATCATCTGCCGCCGTGTCGCATCGACGTTGATCGTGCCGGCAGGCGCGCGCTCTCCCATATCGCCGCTTGCATCGATCCCAGCGGAAGGGTGCAGACCTTGTCGGCCCGTGGCCATATCGAAGGTCACGGTGCGCGCCGGCAAGTCGGACGCTTGCAGCGTCAAGCTCAGCGGCCAGGCGCCCTCCATCGCGGGCTCGAAGGTCCCGACGTACACGCCCGGTGAGGTCTCGCGCATCTCCGCCGGTGCGCGCATCGCCGGCATGGTCCCCATCGCGGGCATCTCTGCCACGGCGCGGATCGATGCATCCGAGAGCGGCTCGCCGTTCTTATCTTTCAGGTGCACGATCAGCGTGTTCTCGCCCACGATCGGTGCGGTCGGCTTCAGTTCGACCGCGAACCGATACGGTTCCGCCGTGTACTCCTGCCCGCCTGCATCGGAACGCTGTCCGTCCGCCTGTTCGGCGCCGCTCACTCGCGTGCCGCCCGAAGACAGCGTGAGGCCTTTGCGTCCGGTCGCCAGATCGAAACTGACCGTAGCTTCACCCGCGCCTTCTTTGGTGATCGCGAGCGTCAGCGGCCAAGCCCCTGCCATCGAAGGCTCAAAGGTTCCGACGTAGACGCCTGGCGATGTCTCCTGCATTTCCGAGGGTGCGCGCATCGCCGACATCGCGCCCATGGCCGGCATTTCCGCCACGGCACGAATGGCCGCATCACTAACGGGGTTGCCTTGCGTATCTTGCAGCCGCACGGTCAGCGTGTTTGCGCCGACGACCGGCGCCTCGGGTGCGACGGCCACATCCAGGCGAAAAGGACCCGCGCGGTACGGCAGCTCGCCGTCGACCGCGGCGACATCGGTGGGTGCTCCACTCGGCGCCTGCATCCACTTTGAACCGAGCCAAAGGCTCGCGAGCAAGACGACCAGCGCTGCACCAATAAGTGTGAGTTTCTTAGTCATGGTTGATCTCAAGGAATGGGGGTCGCGGTGGGAGAGGGCGAGGCGAGGGAGCGGAGTGCGCCGCCGCTGGCGCGATCGAGTTCGGCCAGTCGGCGGAAGTACTCGGCCTCAAGACGAGCAAGACCGAACTCGACGGTGAGTTGATGCCGCTCGGCGGTGAGCACATTGAGAAAATCTCCACGGCCGCCGCCGTAATCGGCTTGAGCGACGTCGAGCGAGTTGCGCGCCAGCGGCACGAGTTCGTCGCGATAGAGCGCCAGCGAGTGAGTGGCCTCGCGAACGGCGGCGTAGGCGCTCGCCAGGTCCGCAAGGAGCATTGCGCGCTGGTCGTCCAGCGTCGATGCGGTGCGCCGCGTCCGTGCACGCGCCGCATCGATCGCTGCTTCGTACTTGCCTTGGCCGAATGGCACGTTGATTGAGATACCGACCATCGGCCGAAGATCCTCGTGCTCCCACAAGCTGTTGTAACCCGCGTTCAGTCGAAACTGCGGGTAGCGCGCTTTCTCTTCGACCCGCACTTGCGCCTCGGCCGCTCGGCGCACCGCTTCGAGGCGTTGGAGCTGGGGATGTGCTGCGAGCGCTCGCTCCGCGAGGACTTCCTGTGGTGGCAGATCAAGCGTGCTCGGGAGTTCTGCGGGCGCTGGAATCTCGACTTCAGGTCGGCGGTTGAGGAGCGCGTTCATGCGCGCCTGAATCGTGGTGCGCTGGCGCTCCAATTCGAGCGCCTGATGTTTGAGCATGGTCCGCTCAACGTCTGCCTGGAGTACGTCCTGCTGCAGCGTCTGGCCTGTTGTGTAGCGAACTCTGGCGATGCTGCGCAGATCGGCCAGTACCGTTTGATTGTCCGCGTTGATCTCGAGCGAGCGATGCACGAACACCCAATCGGCAAATGCGCCGTGCGCGACCGCAATGAGGCGCAGTTTCAGGGCTTCGAGATCGTAGCGAGCTGCTTCCGCTTCGGCGCGAGCGGCCTCTTCGCGTGCATCCAGTGTGCCCCACCACGGCAGCGCTTGGCTGATTTGCACCACGCCGCGGCCGCTGGGCGGGCCGCTGTTGCTCCACGTATTCGGCGCCACGCTTAGCATCAGCATGGGATCGTCCAATGATCCGGCCGGCTCGATGCCTGCGACCGCCTCCACTACCGCCTGTCGCATGGCTTCCAGACTGGCGTTGCGAGCGAGGACGGCTTCGGTGAAGGCGTC
>JBOHZJ010000261.1:0-9608 GCA_050738395.1 Steroidobacter sp. | reverse complement strand
CTATTCGCCAGTCGCGAGTCACGAGTCACCGGTCACTAACCACCTCCTGTTGCGCACTGGCATACGCTTTGCTTGATCCGTGCGCGATTGCACTGAGCCGCCTTGCCAAGGCGAGGCGATGTCGATGATCGTGATCCGTTCGAAGCACAGGGGGAAGCGCCATGCCAGCCAGAGAGTGGGCGAACAGAGAACGGCCAATCAGGGCAAGCGTGTGGGCTCGCCGGTCCGGACTGACGTTCGCGGCGGGCGTCGCGCTGACGTCCTTCAGCGCCCCCGCGTCTGCCGTCGAGATTGCGGCTGGCGACTGGAAGTTCACCGCCAGCGGCAACGTGAACGTGCACTACATCGCATCGAGCTGTGAAGACGAGACGGCGCCCGTCGTTGGAGGCGGACTCGCGTGCCGAGGCAGCGCGGGCGAAGACAAGAGCTCATCGATCAGCAACGGTCTGCTGCCTGCGGCTCTCGCGATCGGCGCGTCGACGACGCAGAACGGTTACGACCTCGGAGTGACGTTCGGCTTCTTTCCCGGCATCAGTACGAACGACGGCAGCCCGAATCTGCAGCAGGGCGCCCCGCTGCTGAATACGGCGCTCGGCACCACGGGTCTCGATATCCGGCAGGTCTTCATGACCTTCGGCAATGAAAGCCTCGGCACGTTCATGCTCGGACGCAACATCGGACTGTTCGGCGCGGACGTCATTCTGAACGACATGACGCTGCCTGGCGTGGGCGCCGGCAACGGCAACTACGCAGCGCCCGCGAACACCTCGCTCGGCTCCATCGGTCTGGGTTACATCTACACGGACTGGCTCGGACAGATCAATTACACGACGCGCGATTTCGGCGGATTCAAATTGACGATTGGCGTCTTCGATCCGCTCGAGCCGATCCTGCAGGGCGTGCCGACGCCCGAAGGCAGCCCGGGATTTCACGGCAAGCTCGCGTACACCAATGGTCCGATCTATGTGTCGGCGACCTTCATCAGTCAGCAGCATGAAGGTTTGACGAATGCTTCTGATTTCGACAGCGTTGGCTTCGACGTCGGCGGCAAATTCACGTTCGGACCCGCCGAGTTCATGGCGTGGTACTACCAGGGCGAGGGCCTTGGTACGACCGGACTGTTTCTGTTCAGTGACGACGGCGCGGGTAATGAGCGCGACTCCGATGGGTTCCTCGCCCAGGTCACCTACAAATTCGGGGACACCAAGGTCGGCGTCAACTACGGCGAAAGCAATCTCGATCTCGCCTCGGGCGAAGCGTCCTCGGCCCTGGTCGAGTCGAACCAGAAGTTCACCGTCGGCGCGTATCACTCGCTGACGAAGAATCTCACGTTGCTGGCGGAGTTCACCGACGTGACATCGGAAGCGCACAATGGAGTCGAGAACGACAGCTCGAACTTCAACATTGGCGCTTATTTATCCTTCTGAGCTCATGAACCATTACATTTCTCTCATTCATATCAGGTGGTGCGCAGTCGGGCTCGCATGCATCGCACTTGCACCGGCGGTGCAGGCTGATCGGGCCTACGTTTCGAACGAGGATGGACACACCGTTTCGGTGATTGATACGGCGCGCGGCGAGGTCATCGCAACGATCGAGGTCGGCAAGCGGCCGCGCGGAATGAAGCTCAATCGCGATGGTTCGCGCTTGTTCGTCGCGCTGAGCGGTCTGCCGAAATGCCCGCCCACCACGCCTGACGAGGAGTGCGCGAAGCTCGGACGCGATCTGAAAGCCGATGGCGTCGCAGTGGTCGATACCGCGGCGCGCAAGCTCATCAAAGTGCTCGAGGCCGGCTCGGATCCCGAGCAGTTCGATCTGAGCGCCGATGGCAAGCGACTGTTCGTTGCGAACGAAGACGTCGCGACGACCTCGGTGGTCGAAATCGAGACAGGCAAAGTGATCGCGCGTATTCCGGTCGGCGTCGAGCCCGAGGGAGTAGTCGTCTCGCCGAACGGTAAGTGGGCGCTGGTCACGAACGAGTCCGACAACTCAATCTCGGTCATCGATACGCGCACGCTGAAAGTGGTGAACACGATTCAGGTCGGCAAGCGCCCGCGCGATCTTGCGTTCACGCCCGACAGCACTATGGCGTATGTCTCCGGTGAGTTCGACGCCTCGCTCTATCGGATCGCCGTGCCGAAAGGCCAGCCGGTCGAGCGCGTGTTGCAGATGCGCCAAGAGACGCGGCCCATGTCGGTCGTGCTCGATACAGGTCGTGACCGGATTTACATGAGCACCGGGCGCGGCGGTACGGTCGCGATCATCGATGTCAATGGGCACAAGCTGGTGAAGGAGATCAAGGTCGGGACGCGGCCCTGGGGCATTGCGATGTCGCAGGACGGACGCTGGCTCTATACGGCGAACGGCCCTTCGAACGACGTGAGCGTCATCGATACGTCTACCTTGCGAACCGTCAAGACCATCCCCGCCGGACGCTCGCCGTGGGGCGTTGTGGTCGGACCGACGCCGCCGCAAGACCGGATCAGGACCGAGGGCCGGATACTGAAGCCCGGGAAACCGGGAAGACATTCTCCTCCGGCGCGAGCCGCACGCCGTGATCCTCGAGCCGGTCTATGGCTCCAGTCCGCACTCCTGACGGGCCGCGCTCTCCGTGTCGCGAAAGAGCTTTGCCAGTTTCCGCCCCTGCTCGGGATCGCGGAAAACGCCGCCGGCTTCTCCGGGCAGTGCGGCGTACTTCGCGTACGTCGATGCTTCGACGAAGTCGTCGTAGCTCAGGATCTTCGCGATCGCGTCGATGACGCACGAACACTGGTACAGGCTCGAGAGCTTGCCGCCGCTCTTCCCGATGCATTCATTGACGTATTCGACGCGCGCTTCGGTCGGGTAGTCATGCCTGGCAGGGTCGCTGCGCGCCGAGTCGGTCGCCGCGCACAGGCAGATCAATCCGGCGAGGGCCGCGCCAGCGCCTGCATGGCATAAGCGTTGCATTGTCATGGGTAGCCTCACATCCAGTGGTCCGCGGTGACTTGCACGCGGCGGGCCAGGTAAGCGTCAGAAGTTCATCGTCGAAAGCAACCGGGGGATTAGGACATGAAACCTCAATTTCGATCCATTCGATCTGGTCTGGCTCATTCTGTCGGAATGGCCGTTGCGACGGCGTGCCTGTGCGCACCGGCCGCTGCAACCGAACTCGAGCAGGCCATGGCCAAGTCGTCGAACTGGGCGACGCAGGCCGGCGACTATGCGAACCATCGGTACAGCGACTTGCGGCAGATCAATGCTGGCAACGTCGGTCAACTGCAGGTCGCCTGGACGATGTCGACCGGAGTGCTGCGCGGCCACGAAGGCTCGCCGCTCGTCATCGGCGACATGATGTACGTGCATACGCCGTTTCCCAATAACGTGTATGCGGTCAATCTGAAAGACCAGTCCTTCAAATGGAAGTACGAGCCCAAGCAGAACACCGACGTCATTCCGGTCATGTGCTGCGACACGGTGAATCGCGGCCTCGCCTACGGCGACGGCAAGATCCTGCTGCAGCAGGCCGACACCACCCTCGTTGCGCTCGATGCGAACAGCGGCAAGGTCCTCTGGAGCGTGAAGAACGGCGATCCGAAGATCGGCGAGACCAACACCAATGCGCCGCACATCTTCAAGGACACGGTGATCACCGGCATTTCCGGCGGCGAGTTCGGCGTGCGCGGACGGCTGCTCGCTTATGACCTCAAGACGGGCAAGAAGCGCTGGACCGCGTGGAGCACCGGGCCCGACAAGGAATTGCTGGTCGATCCGGCGAAGACGATGACCTGGACGAACGGCAAGATGGCCCCGATCGGAGTGGACTCGTCGATCAAGTCGTGGAAAGGCGATCAGTGGAAGCTTGGCGGCGGCACCACATGGGGCTGGTTCGCCTACGACCCGAAGCTCAACCTCGTTTACTACGGAACCGGCAATCCGGGGACCTGGAATCCCGCGCAGCGTCCCGGCGATAACAAGTGGTCGATGACGCTCTTTGCACGCGACCTCGATACCGGCATGGCCAAATGGGCCTACCAGATGACGCCCCACGATGAATGGGACTTCGACGGCGTCAATGAGAACCTGCTGATCGATCTCGACATCAAGGGCAAGAAAGTCCCGGCGATGGTGCACTTCGACCGCAACGGGTTCGGTTACACCCTGAACCGCGAAACGGGCGAGCTGCTCGTCGCCGAGAAGTACGATCCGACAGTGAACTGGGCGTCGAAAGTCGACATGAAGACCGGCCGTCCGATCGTGAACAAGAAGTACTCGCCCGCAACGACGGGTCCGGACGTCAATGTAAAGGACATCTGTCCCGCAGCGCTTGGTTCGAAGGATCAGCAGCCCGCGAGCTACGACCGTAAATCCGGTCTGATCATGGTGCCCACCAATCACGTGTGCATGACCTACGAACCCTTCCAGGTCGAATACACGGCGGGGCAACCCTACGTCGGCGCCACATTGACGATGTACCCGGCGCCGGGCAGTCACGGCGGCATGGGCAACTTCATCGCGTGGGATGCGGCGCAGGGCAAGATCGCCTGGTCGAAGCCCGAACGCTTCTCGGTGTGGTCAGGTGCGCTCACCACGGCCGGCGACGTCGTGTTCTATGGAACGCTCGAGGGCTACATCAAGGCCGTGAGCACCAAGGACGGCAAGGAGCTCTGGAAATTCAAGACGCCCTCCGGAATCATCGGCAACGTGTTCACGTACGAGTTCGGCGGCAAGCAATATGTCGGCGTGTATTCGGGCATCGGCGGCTGGGCAGGCATCGGCATGGCGGCGGGCCTGACAGAATCGACTGAAGGCCTCGGCGCAGTCGGCGGCTACAAGGACCTGGCCAAGTACACGACGCTCGGCGGATCGCTGTTCGTGTTTGCGTTGCCTGGCGGCGCAGCAGCGCAGAGTGCAGCGCGGTAAGAGGTGCAGCGCATTGATGCGCGGCGGACGAATGAGGCAAGCGATATGTCGCGTGGGGACACGCGGCATATCGCGAGGATGGGGAGCAGTGTGAATGGGACGATTCGCAGTCGTGAGTCTGTTTGCTGCTTCGCTCCTCAGTGTGTCTGCGCAGGTCGCGGCGCAAACGCCAGCGCCAGCGGTATCAGCGAGGGCGTCAACGCAGGAGGACGCAAAGAATTCGAGCAATCTCTACACGGCCAAGGATGGCGACAAGGTTGATGGAAAGACGCTGATGGGCTGGAAGACCTGGCGCGCGCTGGCGTGCGAGCGTTGCCACGGCGCAGAGCAGGAAGGCCTGGTGGGCCCGGCGCTCGTCGAGTCGATGAAGACGCTGTCGAAGGAGGATTTTCACGGCGTCATGATGAATGGACGCCCCGAAAAGGGCATGCCGCAGTTCAACACCAGTGCAATGGTGATGAAGAACTGGGAAGGCCTGTACGCCTACCTGAAGGGTCGCGCGGACGGTCAGATCAAACCCGGGCGCCTGTCGCCGCTCGAGCAACCCTAGCCGCTATCGATTTGCGTCATGCGCTGCGGATTCGCCTTGCACCGTTCGATGTTCGCCCCTCTGATGTTGGCGTTAATCGCAGGGATATCGGCCTGCGCCGCGTGGGCCGAAGAGAGCGACCCGGTGCTTCGCGTGTGCGCGGATCCGAACAACATGCCGCAGTCGAATCAGCGCGGCGAAGGTTACGAGAACAGGATTGCGGAAGAGCTCGCGCGCGATCTCGGCCGCAGCATCGAATACACATGGTTCCCCCAGCGGATGGGATTCGTGCGCAACACCCTGCGGCAGCGCGATCCGGCGACGCAGCGCTACCGGTGCGACGTGATCATTGGCGTGCCGAAGGGATATGAACTGACCGCCACGACGCAGCCCTACATGCGTTCCACTTACGCTCTGCTGTTTCCGGACAGCAGGGATCTGCAAGGGGTACGCCTCGCGGATGATCTGTTGAAGCTGCCCGGGGGCAGGCTCAAGTCGCTGCGCATCGGAGTCTTCGGCCATTCGCCGGGAGCGGATTGGCTGCTGCGCAATGGACTCCTGGAGCAGGCAGTTGTGTATGCCGAGCAGAGCGGCGACCCGGCCGAGCATCCGGCGCTCATCGTCGAGCGTGATCTCGCCGCAAAGAAGATCGATATCGCGATCGTGTGGGGACCCATTGCGGGCTTTCTCGCGCGTCAGCATTCCGCCGCGCCAGCCTGGCGCGCCGCACCGTTCCTGCCCGACCGCGAGATCAGGTTCGACTATCAGATCTCGATGGGCGTGCGCTTCGGCGAGAAGGAATGGCAAGCTACGCTCGATCAGTGGATCGCGAGTCACCACAGCAAACTCGCCGAAATTCTGGCGAGCTATCGAGTCCCGCTGCTGGACGCGAACGGCAGGATGATTGCCGATGGTGTGAGTGATGGCGAGGGCGCGGATACTGCGCCCGCGCCAGTTCCGCTGCTGGTTGCGCAGCCATGATGTGTTCATAGAACGACAATGACGCGAGGAGTGAATGCATGAAGACGAAGGCGGCAATTGCCTATGCGGCAGGCAAGCCTCTCGAAGTGACCACCGTGGAACTCGACGGGCCGCGCGCCGGCGAGGTGCTCGTCGAGATGAAGGCCACCGGCATCTGTCACACCGATGAGTTCACACGCTCCGGCGCGGACCCGGAGGGATTGTTTCCGGTGATCTTCGGTCACGAGGGCGCCGGGATCGTCGTCGATGTGGGAGCCGGCGTGACCTCGGTGCGCAAGGGCGATCACGTCATCCCGCTCTACACACCCGAATGTCGTCAGTGCAAATCATGTCTGTCGCGCAAGACCAATCTGTGCACCGCGATTCGCGCAACGCAGGGCAAAGGCGTGATGCCGGACGGCACGAGCCGATTTTCGATCGGCAAGGAAATGATCCATCACTACATGGGCTGCTCCACGTTCTCGAATTTCACAGTGCTGCCGGAGATTGCAGTCGCAAAGATTCGCGAGGACGCGCCCTTCGACAAGGTCTGCTACATCGGCTGCGGCGTGACGACCGGCATCGGCGCCGTGATCAATACGGCGAAGGTTGAGCCCGGCGCGAACGTCGTGGTCTTCGGTCTCGGCGGCATCGGACTCAACGTGATCCAGGGCGCGCGACTCGCCGGCGCCAACAGGATCATCGGCGTTGATATCAACCCGCGGCGCAAGGAACTCGCCGAGCGATTCGGAATGACGCACTTCGTGAATCCGAAAGAGGTCGGCGGCGATCTCGTTGCTCATCTCGTCAGCGTGACCGATGGCGGCGCGGACTACAGCTTCGAATGCGTCGGCAATGTCGATCTCATGCGCCAGGCGCTCGAGTGTTGTCATCGCGGCTGGGGCGTCTCCGTGATCATCGGCGTCGCAGGCGCAGGACAGGAAATCAGGACGCGTCCGTTCCAGCTCGTCACGGGACGGGTATGGAAGGGAACCGCCTTCGGCGGTGCGCGTGGCCGAACGGACGTGCCGCGGATCGTCGACTGGTACATGGAGGGCAAGATCAACATCGATGATCTCATCACGCACACGATGCCGCTCGAGAAGATCAACGATGCGTTCGATCTCATGCACAAGGGCGAATCGATCCGTAGCGTCGCCTTGTTTGAGTGACGTAATCCTTCATCGAAGCAAGCAAAGAGAGGCGCCATATGAACGCGATTTCAATTCATCCTTCCGTCGACAACGGCGTGCGAGCCGGCGCGGCCGACTTTCCGGGCGGCACACTCACCTGCAAGTGCGCTCAGGAGCCTGTGACCGTGAAAATCAAAGGCAACGTCGCCTTCAATCACGCCTGCGGCTGCACTAAGTGCTGGAAGCCGCCGGGCGCGATGTTCTCCGTCGTCGCAGTCGTATCGCGCGACAACCTGAGCGTGACTCAGAACGCGCAGAAGCTGAAGGTCGTGGATCCCTCCGCGACCATCCAGCGCTATGCCTGCAGCGGTTGCGGCGTACACATGTACGGGCGCATCGAGAACAAGAACCACCCGTTCTACGGTCTGGACTTCGTGCACGTGGAGCTCTCGAAGGAGCAGGGCTGGGCGGCGCCGGAGTTTGCCGCCTTCGTCTCGTCCATCATCGAATCGGGAGCGAAACCCGAACAGATGGGCGCCGTACGCGCACGGCTGAAGGAGCTGAAGCTCGAACCTTACGACTGTCTGTCGCCGCCGCTGATGGATCTGATCGCAACTCACACAGCCAAGGCGTCAGGGAAGCTGGCGGCGTAACGAGAGCTCGATCGCGTAGCGGGTTGTCAAGGCGCAAGAGCCGCAGAACGTGAGAGCCGGAGAAAAGGAGTAACCACAAAGAGCATGCCCAACGGAAATCCCGCGGGACAAAGAGCACACAGATCACGAAGCAGTGAGCGGGAGAATTCATGTCCTGCGCTTATCACTCTGAATCTATGTGCTCTATGTGGTTACTCTGTCTCGTCTGGATGACGAACCACCAGAGGCGGCCCAGTATTTATTCGGCGCATTCCGCCGAGTTGTTCGCCTGTTTCAGATACGCGATCAGATCCCCGCGGTCTTCCGCGTCCGGCACGCCGTCGTAAGTCATGGTCGTTCCCGGAATCATCTTCAGCGGCTTTTGCAGAAACCGGTCCAGCGTCGCTTCCGTCCAGATGAACTTCGTTTGTTGCATCGCTGTGGAGTAACTGAACTCAGGCACGCTCCCGACGCGACGACCGATCACGCCGCAGTGTCGAGGGCCGACGCGATCGTAGGCGAGGGCGTGGCAGGCCAGGCATCGCGTATAGACCTGCTCCCCGCGTTGCGCATCGCCCTCTGCGACGGCCGCTGTGCTCGCGGCCAACGCGAACACAACGACCAATGCGGCGCGACGTGCGATCACGAAACGAAGGCGCTCGGCACCGGCGGTTCGCCCAGCGCCTGACGCAACACTGCCCAGTGCATGGCCTCGTCGCCGAGGATGCTGGCGGCTGCTTTCGACAGGTCGCGATTCCCGAACAGTGGGACTGCCCCGAGATAGGCGCTGACCGCGCCCTGTTCGAGCCTGGCGGCGAAGCGCAGCACATCGGCCTGCGTTTTCAGTTTATCCACCGGAAAGTTGTACTTCGCTTTCGCTGCGGCCGGTGAGCCGCCGAGCTTCCTGATCGTAGCGGCGAGTACATCGGCGTGTTCCTTATGGTGTCCCTGGAACGTGACGGCGAGATCCAGCACCGGCTTTTCGAGCAGCTTGCTCTCGGCGCCGACCTGATACGCCGCAATCGCTTCGAGCTCTGCGGCGAGCGCCGTGTTCAGAATGGTCACATCGCCCTCGGAGCCGCCGACGGTTTGTGCAGCCAGAACTTCCTTGCCGGCGAGCAATGCGACCGCGGCGCCAGAAAGCGTCAGGCCCGCACCTCGCAGGAAGCGGCGCCTTGCAATGGCAGGCGTCGGCATCAGTAGGAATGACATCATGATCTCCTGTGTTGAAAGTTCGTTCGTCAGATCACTCTCTGAATCAGATTCTTCTGAATCAAACTCGTCCGAGCCCTTCGACCCGTCGACGGGATCCGCGTCTGACCGCTCGCATGCTTGATGACGGACTCATTCGCCTTTGTCGCTGCCGCCCTTTTCGATATTCCGGAGCACGCCGGCGACGATGCGATCACAGCGTGCGCCGTCAAAGGAAAAGGCTTCTGCGGTCGCGACATC
>JBOHZJ010000260.1:0-13465 GCA_050738395.1 Steroidobacter sp. | reverse complement strand
GCTTTCATCTGAGCTCTCATCTGAGCTTTCATCTGAGCTTTCTTCGTAGCGCCGCGATCATCGGTCGATCGGCCTCGAGCAGACCGACATCGTCGATCTCTTCGAGCATTACCCAGCGCAGCGCCTGCGCATCCAGCGGTTGCGGTTCGCCGGAGAACCTGGTGACGATCCACAGATCGAGCAGGACGCGTCGATCGGAATAAGCGTGTTCATAAGCAACGAGCGGCTCGGCCGCGTGAACCTCGACACCCAGTTCTTCGCGCAGCTCGCGCCTCAGTCCATCGAACGGTGTTTCCCGCGGATCGAGCTTCCCGCCGGGAAACTCCCAGCCGCCCGCCATGTGCTTGCCGGCAGGACGCTGCGCGATGAGAACACGACCCGTGGAGTCGAATAGCGCGCCGGCGATGACGTGAGTGATGAGGAGCGGCGCCATAGGCTGGTCCGTGGTGCGTGGTGCGTAGCCAAAGCGCTGCGCGCTTCTCGTTCTGGCTACAAGCTACTGGCTACTCGCCTGCGGACCACAACGCGTCAGCTGCTGGTGCAGACTACGGACTACTCGCCTACGGACTTGCGGCGAGGCCGTCAGGCCTGTCCGGCTAACGCCCCGTGACAATGCTTGTACTTCTTGCCCGACCCGCACGGGCAGGGTTCGTTGCGCCCGACCTTCTTGGTTTCTCGGACGAACTGGGCCACGGGTTCGGCTGCTTGCCGCTGCGGGTCGGCGAGCGGGCCCTGCGGGGGCGGTGCTGTGATCTGCTCGGGCGCCGCGTGCTGAAACTGCATCGCGCGAGCGAGCCGCCGCTGACGCTCTTGCTCTTCGGCCTCGATCTCCGCCTGTGTGCGCAACTGCATTCGCGAGAGCAACGACACGGTGTCGTGCTTGATGCGATCGAGCATCGTGGTGAACAGCTCGAACGCTTCGCGCTTGTACTCCTGCTTGGGATTCTTCTGGGCGTAGCTGCGCAGGTGGATGCCCTGACGCAGATAGTCCATGGCCGCGAGATGCTCGCGCCAGTGCGAATCGAGTTGATGCAGCATGATCTGCTTCTCGATCTGCCGCACGACGGGTGCACCGTAGGCCTGCACCTTCTCTTCATAAGCACGGTCGAGCTCGGCGACGATACGTTCGCGCAAGCCGTCTTCCGCAAGATTCGAATCGGCTTCCAGCCACTGCTTCGCGTCGACGCGCACGGCGAAATCGCGTTCGATCGCCTGCGTGAGGCCCGCGACGTCCCACAAGTCTTCGGGGCTCTTCGGCGGTACAAAGCGATCGATGATGGTGTTGACCACTTCATCCCGGATGCCGGCGACCGCATCGCCGACGTCTTCCGCGGCCATCACCTCGGTGCGCTGCTGATAGATGACCTTGCGCTGATCGTTTGCGACGTCGTCGTACTCGAGCAGGTTCTTGCGGGCGTCGAAGTTGTGCGCCTCGACTTTGCGCTGCGCGCGCTCGATCTGTTTCGAGAGCATGCGGCTCTCGATCACTTCGCCTTCCTTCATCCCGGCCGTCTGCAACCAGCGCTTGGTGCGATCCGGGTCGCCGAAGATGCGCATCAGATTATCTTCGAGCGACAGATAGAAGCGGCTGGAGCCGGGATCGCCCTGACGGCCGGAGCGGCCGCGCAACTGGTTATCGATGCGTCGCGACTCATGGCGCTCGGTGCCGACGATGTGCAGGCCGCCGGACGCGATCACTTCGTCGTGACGCTTCTGCCACTCCTCACGAGCGCGCGCGCGCGCGGCTGCATCGGCGTCGATCGAGTGCAGCTCGGCTTCGAGATTGCCGCCGAGCACGATGTCGGTGCCGCGGCCGGCCATGTTGGTGGCGATCGTCACCGCACCAGGACGGCCCGCCTGCGCAACGATGTGCGCTTCGCGCTCGTGCTGCTTCGCGTTCAGCACTTCGTGCGGGATTTTTTCTTTCTCCAGCAGACCTGCCAGGTACTCGGACGTTTCGATGGATGTCGTGCCGACGAGCGCCGGCTGGCCGCGCGATGCGCAATCGCGAATATCCTCGATGATCGCGTCGAACTTGTCCTTGGCGTTGAGATAAACGAAATCGGCGTGATCCTCGCGCACCATCGGCCGATGCGTCGGCACTACGACGACTTCCAGCCCATAGATCGATTGAAACTCGAACGCTTCGGTATCCGCCGTGCCGGTCATGCCGGCGAGCTTCGCGTACATGCGGAAGTAGTTCTGGAAGGTGATCGATGCGACGGTCTGATTCTCTTCGCGGACTCGCACGCCCTCCTTCGCTTCGATGGCCTGATGCAGGCCGTCCGACCAGCGTCGGCCCGGCATCGTGCGGCCGGTGAATTCATCGACGATGATCACCTCGTCGTTGCGCACGATGTATTCCACGTCGCGGTGATAAAGAGAATGAGAGCGCAACGCCGCGTTGAGATGATGCATGAGGCGGATATTCGCCGCGTCATACAGGCTCTCGCCCGGTTGCAGGAGACCGGCTTCGGCGATCAATTCTTCAGCGCGCTCGTGGCCGGAATCTGAAAGATGGACCTGGCGGGATTTCTCATCGGCCCAGTAATCGCCTTCGCCTTCTTCCGATTCCTGACGCTTCAAACGCGGCGCGAGCTGATTGATCTTGACGTACAGCTCGGTGCTCTCCTCCGCCGGACCAGAAATGATCAGCGGCGTGCGCGCTTCGTCGATCAGGATCGAGTCGACCTCATCGACGATGGCGTAGGCAAGACCGCGCTGCGCGCGATCCTCCAGTCGGAACGCCAGGTTGTCGCGCAGGTAGTCGAAACCGAATTCGTTGTTGGTGCCATACGTGATGTCGCAGGCGTACGCGGCGCGTTTCTCCTCCGAGGTCTGGCCGCTCTTGATGACGCCGACGCTGAGGTCGAGAAAGCGGTAGACCGGTCCCATCCAGTCCGCGTCACGCTGCGCGAGATACTCGTTCACCGTGACGACGTGTACGCCCTTGGCTGGGAGCGCATTCAGATAAGCTGGCAAGGTTGCGACCAGCGTCTTGCCTTCGCCGGTGCGCATTTCGGAAATCTTGCCGTGATGCAACGTCATGCCGCCGATCAGCTGCACGTCGAAAGGGCGCATGCCCAGAGTGCGTCGCGCCGCTTCACGCACCGCCGCGAAGGCTTCCGGCAGGACGTCATCGACGCTTGCGCCCTGACTCAGCCGCTCACGAAACTCCGCCGTTTTGGCCTTGAGCTGCTCATCGCTCAACGCCTTGAAGGCTTCCTCCAGCGCGTTGATGCGGCCGACGTTCTTCGCATAGCCGCTCACAAGCCGTTGATTACGGCTCCCGAATAGCTGGGTAAGCCAATTCGCCACGCTGGAACTCCGAAAGCTGGGTGCGGAAAAGGGGCGGTATTGTACACGCGGCGCTGCACAGCTCAGGCGCGCCGTCAGAGCGACGACCTAGGGGCGAAACGCAGAGATGCAAGTGGAGTTGGTCAACCGGCTAACCGGCTAAGCCGCCAACTGGATGTTGGCCGGAATTCAGAGCGATTCTTTTTCTTACTCTGGCCGGCTTGCCGGTTGGCCAGTGCGCCAACTGGCCGTCCGCCTACCGGCGGACAAAGCTCATCGGATCGACAGCCCGACCCTGCTTGAGCACTTCGAAGTGCAGATGAGGGCCAGTCGAGCGTCCAGTCGAACCGATCAGTGCAATCGCCTGTCCCTTCTGCACCGTGTCGCCCACTGTCACCAGGACACGCTGGTTGTGGGCGTAGCGCGTTACGTAACCGCCGCCGTGATTGATCTCGACCGTCTTGCCGTAACCAAAACGATCCTTTGAATACGTCACGACGCCCGAGGCGACCGCAACGACCTGCGCGCCCGCCGGGCCCGCGAAATCGACGCCGCGGTGGAATGCGTTGCGGCCGGTAAACGGATCGGCGCGGCGCCCGAAGTACGAGGAGATCCAGCCCTGCATCACGGGCCGTCCATTCGGGACGATCTGGCTGCTTAGATTGCGGGTGGAAATCAGACTTTCGAGGACGCTCAGCTGACGCTCGCGGTCGCGGATCTGATGCGTGAGGTTGTCCAGCATGGCGGACAGATCGGGCGAGGCCGCCACCGCGCCTTCGACCAGACCCTCAGGGCCGCCGACCGCGGGCTCACTATCGAAGTTGAATTCACCCTTGTCGAGCTTCGCCATTTCGGTGAGGCGCCGGCCGAGCGCATCCAGGCGAATCACGTGTGCGTTCATCTGTCCGACGCGGCTCGTAATCGCATCGAGACGTTCCTGCAGTTCACGCCGCGCCGCGGCGATCTGCTCGCGCTGTTCCTTGAGCCTGGCGCCCCACTCGCCCGTTTGCGCTGTCGGTTCGAATCCGACGCCGCTGCGCCCGAGCAACACGCCGGCGAACAATACACCGCCCAGAACGGCGGTGATCGCCGCGAGGGTGACCGTCATCGCGATGGGCCGGTTGAGCTCGAACTGGCGAGCCCGCCCCAGACGCTTGGAGAAAACGATGACGTTCATGCGATGAGCATCTCAACTAGCCAGGTTTGTCATTCTCGCGAAGAACGCTGATTGCAAAACAAAAACGCGTGACCTGTCGGGACGACAGACCAACGGACTAGCTGCATCGGTGGACGTAAAAACGAAGATTCGTGTTGTACATCCTGGCGACCCCGCTATCGTGGTCGCACCTGCGACCCTTAGACCGGTGGCTTTGCGTCCCCGCCTTTCGACGGGTTTGCCCTTTACAGGCGCCTCTTCAGGCGATGAGGAATATGCAGAATCAAGTCGCAAAAGATCAAGCGTCTACAGCACACATATTCATGTATTCAGCCGATGTCTGACCGGCTCAAACCGCTTACGGATGGACTCGGTCCGATGTTCAGGGACCTGGAACGCCGCGTGCAAGCCACCGTCGATCTTGCAGCACGGGTGCGCGCCGCCCTGCATGGCGGCGAGAAAGAACATGTGGTTTCAGCCAGTTACCGCGGCGACACCCTGGTCATAATCACCGACTCCGCGGCCTGGGCGCCGCACATTCGCTACGCACAGGAGCACGTGCTGAGGCAGCTTCACGCGGCCGGTGAGACGCAGTTCACAAAGCTGAAAGTGAAAGTCGGCAGGAAGTGATTCAGGAAGAAGAAGAGCCGCGAAGGACCGCATAAAAGAGTGCGTCGGGTTCAAGATCAATTTCCGATCGAATCCAATCGCTAATTCGCTTCCTTTGTGCGGTCTTTCGCGGCTCTTCTCATATCTCAAGCGCTGACCATCGCAGCCGCCGGTAAATACGAAATCGGGGAGTCCTTCACGTCATCGAAGGTCACTTCCTCCCAGGCGTTGGGCGTGTTGATCAGCGAGCGCAGCAACTGATTGTTGAGTGCGTGGCCGGATTTGTGGCCGCTGAATTCGCCGATCAGGCTGCGGCCGAGCAGGTATAGATCGCCAATCGCGTCGAGGATCTTGTGCTTCACGAATTCATCTTCGTAACGCAGCCCGTCTTCGTTCAGCACGCGATAGTCATCCAGCACGATCGCGTTATCCATGGTGCCGCCGAGCGCGAGATTCTTTGAACGCAGGAATTCGAGATCGCGCATGAAACCGAAGGTCCGCGCGCGACTGATCTCTTTCAGGAACGACGTCGTCGAGAAATCCATGGTCGCCGTCTGCGCGCGCTTTCTGAAGATCGGGTGATCGAATTCGATTTCGAAGTTCACCTTGAAGCCGTTGTAAGGATCGAAGCGCGCCCATTTATCGTCGTCCCGGACTTCGATGGACTGCAGAATTCGTACGAACCGTTTCGGCGCGTTCTGCTCTTCGATGCCGGCGGACTGCAGAAGAAACACGAACGGTCCCGCGCTGCCGTCCATGATCGGCACTTCTTCGGCGGACAGATCCACATAGGCATTATCAAGACCCAGCCCGGCGAACGCCGACAGCAGGTGCTCGATGGTTGCAACGCGCACCGCGCCCCTGACAAGGGTGGTGCCGAGCATCGTATCGCCGACGTTTTCAGCGTGCGCGTGCACGTCGACCGGCTCATCAAGATCGGTGCGACGGAACACGACGCCGGTATCCGCCGGCGCGGGACGCAGGATCATCAGCACTTTTTTGCCCGAGTGCAGGCCGACGCCGGTGGCCCGGATCGTGTTCTTGAGGGTGCGTTGTCGAAGCATCACACGCCTTGCGAGGCCATAGTCCCTAGTCCGTAATCCGCAGGCAGAAGCACCCGGCTCACCGGTCTACACCCTCTGGATCTGTCGCTTGATAGGTACATAACGCTCCAGAAATCCGGCGAACCGTAGCACCGCCCTCTGGCCCGGACAAGTGTCCGGTCCCTGTAAATCAGAGTGTTGCGGCACACGCCCAGGCGCCGGATTCGCGCCCGAAACGACGCAGTGCGCCCTGGCGCACCGCGCTCTGACCTACGGACTACAGACTACGGACTTCGATTTTTTCGCTCCGTTCAATCCGCCTGCCTTCGCAGGAACGCCGGAATATCCAGGAGCGAAGCATCATCCGCGGTCAGACCATCGCCCACAGCACGACGCGCGGGAGCGGCCTGCGGGTCCCGCTGCTGGCGGATATAGGTCGGGACATGCAGATCGTCCAGCGTGGGTACGCGGCCGCGCCCACCCGCAATCGCGGTCATGCGGCGCGTATCGGCAGGGCTGTGCTGACCCGCGGCGACAGGCCGACCGATGCCGGTCGCGACGACCGTCACACGAATCTCCTCGCGCATCTCCGGATCGATCACGCACCCTACGACCACATTCGCATCGTCCGACGCGTATTGCTTCACTGTGTCGCCGACGACGCTGAACTCGCTGGTGCGCAGGTCCATGCCGGCGGTCACGTTGATCAGCAAGCCATGGGCGCCTTGCAGATTGACGTCTTCGAGCAGCGGGCTGGAAACGGCGGCTTCCGCAGCTTCGCGAGCGCGGTTGTCGCCGCGAGCCGAGCCGGAGCCCATCATCGCCATGCCCGTTTCCGCCATGACCGTACGCACGTCCGCGAAGTCGACGTTGATCATGCCGGGACGAGTAATGAGTTCGGCGATGCCCTGCACGGCGCCTTGCAGCACCTGGTTCGCCGCCTTGAACGCGTCGAGCAGCGTGATATCGCCGCCGAGCACTGTCAGCAGCTTCTGGTTCGGAATGGTGATCAGCGAATCGACGTGCTTGCTCAGCTCACTGATGCCCTGCTCGGCCGCGCCCAGGCGCTTGTTGCCTTCCATATCAAACGGCTTGGTCACTACGGCGACGGTGAGAATGCCGAGCTCCTTCGCGACCTGCGCAACCACCGGCGCCGCGCCCGTGCCCGTGCCGCCGCCCATGCCGGCGGTGATGAAGAGCATATCGGACCCTTCGATCATTTCGATGATGCGGTCGCGATCTTCCATCGCCGCCTGCCTGCCTACTTCCGGATCGGCGCCGGCGCCGAGACCCTTGGTGATATTGCAGCCGATCTGCAGACCGACCTTCACCCTGGAGTGCTTCAACGCCTGCGCATCGGTATTGATGCAAATGAAATCCACGCCTTCGATCCCGGCGTTGATCATGTGCGCGACTGCGTTGCCGCCGCCGCCGCCCACACCGATCACCTTGATGACGGCGCCCTGATTTTCAGTGTCAGCTAGTACAAACATCGTTAGTCCCCTCGATGTCGCAAGACATCTCAACCACCTTCAACACGCACCGGCGCAGATTGCGTTCTCGAATCGCAATCGGCGCCGGAGCCCTTCATACAAAGCACACCTGCAGTCTGCAATCGACAGTCCATGGCGAGAGCGTCGGGAGCTCTGGCGGCGGACTGCGGACGACGGACTGAATTGGCCAAGCGCACGCATCAGAAATTCCCCTGAAACCACGCTTTCATCCTTCCGAGCACGCCGCGTACGTTGCCGCCGAGCGGCGATTCACGCCGGCCGCGCAGATAGTTCTCGCGGCCGTACAGCAACAAACCCACGCCGGTTGAATGAATCGGATTGCTCACGACGTCGACCAGCCCGGTGATGTACTGCGGCACTCCCAGGCGCACCGGCATGTGAAAGACTTCTTCGGCGAGTTCGACCGCGCCTTCCATCTTGGCGCTGCCGCCGGTCAGCACGACGCCCGCTGCAATCACTTCCTCGAAGCCGGAGCGGCGCAACTCTTCGCGCACCAGCGCGAACAATTCCTCGTAGCGCGGCTCGACCACTTCCGCGAGCGTCTGGCGTGCAAGGCGTCGCGGCGGTCGATCGCCGACGCTCGGCACCTCGATGGTTTCATCGGCATTCGCGAGCTGCGACAACGCGCAGGCGAACTTCATCTTGATTTCCTCGGCGTGGTGCGTCGGCGTGCGCAGGCTGACGGCGATGTCGTTCGTCACCTGATCGCCCGCGATCGGGATGACCGCCGTGTGACGAATCGCGCCGCCGGAGAACACCGCGATATCGGTCGTGCCGCCGCCGATATCGACGAGGCACACGCCCAGTTCCTTTTCATCGTCCGCGAGCACCGCATAACTCGACGCCAGTTGTTCGAGTACGACGTCTTCGACCGCCAGACCGCAGCGCTGCACGCACTTCACGATGTTCTGCGCCGCGCTTTCGGCGCCGGTGACGATGTGCACCTTGGCTTCGAGGCGCACGCCCGACATGCCGATCGGCTCGCGAATGCCTTCCTGGCTGTCGATGAGAAATTCCTGCGGCAGGATGTGCAGGATCTTCTGGTCGGCCGGAATGGCGACAGCGCGCGCTGCGTCGATCACGCGCTCCACGTCTTCGGAGGTCACTTCCTTGTTGCGGATCGCGACGATTCCGTGCGAGTTGAGGCTGCGCACATGGCTGCCCGCGATGCCGGCGTACACTGAGTGAATTTCGCAACCCGCCATCAACTCCGCTTCTTCGACCGCTCGCTGGATCGATTGCACGGTAGATTCGATGTTCACCACGACGCCGCGTTTCAGCCCGCGCGACGGATGCGAGCCGAGCCCGACGACTTCGATACGGCCGTCGTGCGTCATCTCACCGACGATCGCCACGACTTTCGACGTGCCGATGTCGAGTCCGACGATGAGATTGCGGTCGTTCTTTCTAGACATCTGGAGTTGCATCCTCGGCGTCGCGCGCGACGCGGGTGGGAGCGTTCCAGCCGACGGAGAAGCCGTTGCTGTAACGCAGGTCGACGTAACTGACTTCACCGCCGCGCGCCGCCACCAGTGGACCCGCGACGCGAATAAATCGCTCGAGTCTCGCCGGCACATCCTGTCGACCGAGCCGCACCTGCACGCCATGGGCGAGCGCCAGGCTCCATGCGCCGCGCTCATCGAGCTCCACGCGCGACAGATTCATGCCGACCGCGAGCAGGCGCGGGTAGGTATCGAGATACAGCTTCGCGACCTGCGCTTCCGTGCCTGCGGGCCCGATTAATTGCGGCAGCTCCGGCGGAATGTGGCGCGCGCCGCGCAGGAACAGTTCACCGCGCGTATTCATGAGTCCGTCCTCACCCCAGCGCGCCGCAGGCACATGCTCGGTGATCAGCACGCGCACGCCATTCGGCCAGCGACGTTCGACGCGTGCACGGTCGACCCAGTCGATGCTCTCGAGCGCGCTGCGCAACGCATCAAGATCGACGGACAGAAATCCGGCGCCGCGAAACGGCGCGACAACGTCCTCGATCTGCACGGGCGCGACGCGCTGAAACTGACCGCCGACCTCGACCTTGCCGATCGGGCGATCGAGCGACGTCAACAGCCCCCATGCCATGACGCCGACGCCGACGATCAAGGCGCCAATGCCCAGCGCTGCACGCAGGCCGTCCTCGATAAGCGGCTTCAGCCACGCCAGCGAGAAGCGCCGGCCGGATGCTTCCGGCCTGCGGCGATTGCGTTTGTGCGGGGGCTTCAACATCTACGGAGTCGC
This sequence comes from Steroidobacter sp., assembly GCA_050738395.1. Taxonomy (GTDB): domain Bacteria; phylum Pseudomonadota; class Gammaproteobacteria; order Steroidobacterales; family Steroidobacteraceae; genus Steroidobacter. The sequence goes on along the minus strand of JBOHZJ010000260.1, from coordinate 3,611 downwards.
TCCGGCCGTCCGGGATGCGAGACTCGTCTCGAGAACACGCCACACGAGTTCATCGAAGCCGATGCCGAATTCCTTCGCCGCCTTCGGCACGAGCGAATGACTCGTCATGCCGGGCGCCGTATTCACTTCGAGCAGATAGTTCCTGCCGCTGCGATCGCGCATGACGTCGACGCGGCCCCAGCCGCTGCACCCGGAAGTGCGAAAGGCTTCGAGCGCGAGTGCACGCATTTCGGCTTCCGCGGCGCCTTGCAGGCCGGGGCACAGGTACTGCGTGTCTTCGGCGACGTACTTCGCGTGATAGTCGTAGTACTCGCCCGCCGGCACGATGCGGATGGTCGGCAGCGGTTGCTCGCCGAGGATCGCGACGGTGTATTCCTCCCCCTCGATCATCTGCTCCATCAGCAGCTCGCCCCGATAGTGCGCAGCGAGCGCAACGGCCTGCGACAGATCGGCTTCCTTGAAGACGCGCGTCACACCGACGCTGGAACCTTCGCAGGCGGGCTTCACGATGACCGGCAGTCCCAGCGCGCGCGCCGCGGCGCTCACGTCATCGGACGGCGCCAGACGCGCATACCGCGGCGTCGGCAGATTGAGCGACAACCACACCTGCTTGGTGCGGATCTTGTCCATCGTCAGTGCGGAGCCGAGCACGTCCGAGCCCGTGTACGGAACGCCGAATGCTTCAAGCAGCCCCTGCAGCACACCGTCTTCACCGCCCCCTGCATGGCCATGAAGAATGTTGAAAACACGATCGAAGCGCTTTGCGATCAGCTCAGGCACGAGCGCCGCAATTCCGTCGACCGCCTGCGCATCGACGCCGCGGCGTACAAGCGCTTCAAGACAGTTGCGCCCGGAATCGAGCGACACGTCGCGTTCGGAAGACGCGCCGCCCATCAGCACCGCGACGCGGCCGAAGTCGCGGGGGTTTGTGATCCGGGAAGCGATCGCGGAGCTCATGCGTACTCTCCCTGCTGCGCTCCGAACTCTGGGCTCTGGGCGCTGGGCGCTGGGCCCTGGCCAGAAAAGAAGTTCAGAGCCGTAAACCAGCCATTCCCAACCGCAGGCGGCGCATCTGCAAAGCTGCACGTCGATACGCGCATAGCGTCCGGCCTTGCGAGAGCCCAGCGCCCAGAGCCCAGGGCTTGCGAGCGCCATTCAGTCATGCTTCGCCTCCCCGACCATCCGCACTTCGGGCGTCAGCTTCACGCCGTGCGTGCGTTCGACCGTGTCTTTCACATGCGCAATGAGCTGCTCGATGTCCGCCGCCGTCGCTGCGCCATCGTTCACGATGAAATTCGCGTGCATCTCGGAGACGCGCGCGCCGCCGATGCGAAAGCCTTTCAACCCGGCGCTGTCGATCAGCCGCGCGGCGTGATCGCCGGGCGGATTGGTGAACACCGAACCGCACGACCATTCGCCGATGGGTTGCGTCGCCTTGCGGCGCGCCAGCAACAGACGAATGTCATCCGTGCTGACGCCAGGGCGCTGCTCGAAGCGCAGCCGTGCACCCAGAAACCATTCGTTCGACGGACCGATCACGTGGCGATAGCCGGTCGTGTAGTCGCTGGCGGGACGTTCACGCCGCACGCCGAAGCGATCGAGCGTTGCGACCGACGCGACGTGGCTCCACGTTTCGCCGCCGAACGCTCCCGCGTTCATCGCGAGAGCGCCGCCGAGCGTGCCCGGGATGCCCGCGAAGAATTCCGCGGGGCCGAGCCCCCACTTGATGCATTGCTTCGCGAGCTTTGCGCACGCGACGCCGCTGCCGCACCACACGTGGTTGTCATCGAGACGTTCGAGTTCAGCGAAGACGCCGTGCGTGTCGATCACTGCGCCGCGCAGCCCGCCGTCGCGCACCAGCAAGTTGCTGCCCAGGCCAATCCATAGAATCGGCGTCGTGGGCTCGAGGCTCTGCAGAAAGGCCGCGAGATCCGCGAGATCAAACGGCGTGAAGAACAGATCCGCAGGCCCGCCGACATGCCAGGACGTGTGCTTCGACATCGGCTCGTTGCGCAACACGCGCGCTTCGAAATCCGGCGGCAGGGCGAGCACGTTCATGAGCGCCTCCGGTCCGGCGCCGATTCCGGTCGAATCGACGCCAGCGCCGCTGGCAACTCGGCGGCCATTGCGCCGATGCTGCCGGCGCCCATCGTGACGATGACATCGCCGTCACGCGAGATCTGGATGAGCGCCGCCGGCAGATCATCGATCTTGTCGATGAACACGGGCTCGACACGCCCGTGCGAGCGAATCGCGCGGCAGATCGCCTTGCCATCGGCGCCGGCGATCGGCGCTTCGCCCGCGGCGTACACCTCGGTGACGATCAACGCATCCACGCCGGACAGCACTCGCGCGAAATCATCGAGGAGATCGCGTGTACGCGTGTAGCGATGCGGCTGAAATGCGATGAGGAGCCGTCGATCCGGCCAACCCTGACGAATCGCCTCGAGCGTCGCGGCGAGTTCGGTCGGATGATGGCCGTAGTCATCGATAAGCGTGACCGCACCCACGGCCGTAGCGATATCGCCATACTGCTGCAGGCGACGATCGACGCCATGGAATCCTGCGAGCGCGGCCTGGATCGCCGTGTCGGATACGTCGAGTTCAGTCGCAACCGCAATCGCCGCGAGCGAGTTCAGCACGTTGTGTACGCCCGGCAGATTCAGTTGCACGGCAAGCGGCTGCGCAACCCCACGTCGCTGCACATCGAAATGCGTCCGCATGCCGCGCCGGGCGATATTGACTGCGCGGACGTCGGCGTCCTGCGCATCGACGCCGTACGTCACCGTGGGCCGGGCGATGCGCGGCGCGAGACTCATCGCCGTCTCATCATCGGCGCAGACGACGGCGAGGCCATAGAACGGCAGGTTGTGCCGGAAATCGACGAAGCTCTGCTTCAGCCGCTCGAAGTCGCCTTCGTGCGTGCCCAGATGATCGTTGTCGACGTTCGTCACGATTGCGATCATCGGCTGCAGATGCATGAACGAGGCATCGCTCTCATCCGCTTCGGCGACCAGATACTTGCCCGCACCAAGGCGTGCGTTGCTGTCCGTGCTCTTGAGACGTCCGCCGATCACGAACGTCGGATCGAGATCGCCTTCCGCGAGGATGGAGGCCACCATGCTGGTAGTCGTCGTCTTGCCATGCGTACCGGCGACCGCAATTGCATAGCGAAAACGCATCAGTTCGCCGAGCATCTGCGCGCGTTGCACGATCGGCAGTCGGCGCGATTGCGCTTCGATGACTTCCGGGTTGTCGGCCTGCACGGCTGTTGAAACGACCACCACATCCGCAGCGCCGACATTCGCCGCGGCGTGGCCGATCTTCACCTGCGCGCCAAGCCGGGTAAGCCGCTGCGTGACGACGTTCTCCTTCAGATCGCTGCCCTGCACCTGGTAGCCGAGATTGAGCAGGACTTCGGCGATGCCGCCCATGCCGCTGCCGCCGATGCCGACGAAATGAATGCGATGGATGCGGCGCATGCGGTCGGTCATTGCGCACCTCCCGCCGCCGCAACGCATGCATCCGCCAGGCGTACGTCCGCGTCCGTGATTGCAACCGCACGCGCGCGCGTCGCCATCTGCGCGAGCGACTCACGACCGCCCTTGAGC
>JBOHZJ010000259.1:0-24300 GCA_050738395.1 Steroidobacter sp. | reverse complement strand
GGTTGAGGGTTGAGGGTTGAGGGTTGAGGGTTGACCGTAAGAGGCGCGCTTCTTCTCCACCGTCAACTGTCAACCGTCAACCGTCCAAACAGTTCCAATGGCCATTGAATCAGTGCAGAACGTTTTTACCGGGCGCGTCATTCAGGTGAATGTCGAGCGCGTGCGCCTGCCGAACGATGCGGTCGCCGACCTCGAGGTCGTGCATCATCCCGGCGGCGCCGCGGTCGTTGCGATAGACGACCAGAATCGCGTTTGTCTGCTGCGACAATATCGGCATGCTGCAAACGGCTGGGTGTGGGAGCTGCCCGCCGGCAAGATCGACGATCGCGAGCCGCCGCTCAGAACGGCGCAACGCGAACTGGAGGAAGAGGCGGGCGTCACCGCCGGTGAGTGGCGCGCACTGGGCGATTGTCTAAGCTCCCCAGGCGTTTTTACAGAAGTCGTGCACCTGTACCTCGCCACCCAGCTCGCGCCGCTGGCGACCCGGCCTGAAGAGCACGAAGTCTTCGAAGTTCACTGGAAGCCGCTCGATTTCGTACTGGGGATGGCGAAGAACGGCGAGTTGCGCGATGGTAAATCGCTCGTCGGGATTTTTCGCGCCGCTGCGGTATTGGGTTCCAGCTGACGGGAGTTACGTCAAACCCGCCCGTTTGCGCGGGGTCATCGCGTTTCGACTTTCGCTGCCTGCGTCACACTCCTGAGGCTTGCCTGAAACGAGTCATCGCAATTCAATAGGACGAACGATGAGCTGAGTGCGTGATGGCCGTCCACGAATCGACGCTCGGTATTTAAATAGAATGCGCACCGGAATGCGTGTTCTGCGAAGGCGAGACTCAAGGTGAACGACGAGCTGAAAAAACTGGGGCTCCGCATCCGTCCACGAACGGTCGAACAATCGCGCGCGGAGAAGCCCGGACAGATTTCCTTCGATGACCGCGGCAACGCAGTGTACGAATGGAAGGATGATAGCCTCGTTGAGGACGGCGAAGATGGCGAACGCGCGCGGCGCCGCGCCCTCGCCCATCCCGGCCTTGCGATCGTGGACGAAGAACCGGCGGCCAACGCACCCATCCGCAACAATTCGAAAGGCCTGCGCCTGGGCTACAACCCGTACGAGAGCGGCCTGCTGCCCAAGAAGGAAGCGAAGAAGAAGCGCGATCTGCGCGAACTGTCGAAGTGGATCGAGAAGAAGAAGAAGTTTGATTCGAGTGAATCTGACTAGTGACGAGTGACTAGCGACTGGTGAATAGTCAGAAAAAGGCAAGCGCGCACGCGCATCTGACTAGTCACTAAATCCCTTCTTCAGTTGCTCCTTCTCATCTTCTCCTGATGCCCGCAGCGGAAGAAACGCCGCAGTTCGGCCACCCAGGCCTCGGGCCTTGAGGACCTTCTGTTCAGATAGCGCTCGTCCAGCGTCCGGCAATAGCGCGCAGCGTGACGATTCGCTTCCTCATAACGCCGCCGTGTCGCTGCATCGCTCTGGGGAAGAAAACTCACGGCGTTGAACAGGCGCGCATGCAGCGATCCGGGAAAACGTCCGTTGCGTTGCTGCATCATCAACGCCAGCGCGCAGGCGTACTTGTCGACCTCCGCCTGCAATTCGAGCTCCAGCAGCGACACGGTACGGCCGCGGGTGATGCTCCACATCAGGTAGTGAAAGTGGCTGACGCCTTCGAGCGCCGTGCAGTAATCGTGCAGATTGCCGTCTTCGAGCGCGTGCAGCGGATCGCGCTGCTCCAGGCGATCGAGCACGTCCTGCTCGACAAAGACTCCGACCCGCACGCCGTCCGCGTCATGCACCATGACGACCTGCTCATCGCTCATCCCTCGCGCATCTTCGCCGACGACCGCCGCAAGCTGGCGCCGATCGGAGAATAGAAAGCGTTGCACGTCGTGCTCAACCGGCGCGTCGTACAACTGAGCGAGTAGCATCTGCATGCGCTGCAGCAGCATGTGAATCAGTGTTCCGAGCGTGCGTCCGCGGATATGGGCGCGACGCCGAGGCGTCGCAGAACGCCGTACGCGCGCGGGCTGCCGGTCTTCAGCCAGATCTCGTACAGGCGCAGGATGTCCTTGTCGCTATGCGTGTACGCCATCTCGGAAACTTCATTGAGCACATCGACGAGCCGCTGGAACTTCTGCGCGAGCTCCATGAAAACCATCGTGAACGCCTGACCCCGCAGCGTGCCACGCATATTCTCAGCCAGCGCGCCGTAGGCGCGGCCGCCCATCGCAATGTGATAGTCGATGTCGACGAGCTTGCGCGCAAAGCTCTGCGCGAAGAACCCGGCGATGAACAGCGAGACATCGCCCAGTCTGCGCAAGGCAGCGTCGCGTTGCTGGGGCGTGTCGGCTTCACTTGCTTCCGCCAGCATATGCGCGAGCGGCCGCAGGCGCATGCCCTCGGGGGTGTTCTCGTAGAGCTCTTCGGAACGCGCGAACATCGTGAGCACGTTCACGACATAGTGCTCGGTGTGGTCGTCCACTGCGACGCGCTGTTTACGCAGCGCGGACTGCATGGACTGATGAAAGAACTCTCGCAGGTTCGGTACTGCGACCAGAGACTGGGCTGCCGCCGCATCATGATCCATCGTCTGACGCCTCCGCGAGTTGCACCGAAGACTAAATTCCGATCGACGCCGGCTGGTTCCCGTAAGCGCAACCACCCGCCTGCGACTACAAATCGCGCGAATCGCGAGCCGCGTCTGTGAGGCGTATCGCGAATTCCATGATTGAGTGAATTGGCAGCCAGATGCTGCGATTGCTATCGCGATCGATGAAGGCGTTAACAGAAAGAGGTCAGGCCGGATTTATCGCAGAGAGCGCCGAGACGCTGAAGCAGAGCAAAGTGAGACGGAGAAGATCGACGGTCGCCAACTGCCGCTTCTTCACCTCTCCTACAGGAGAGGTCGCGCGTCCGCGCGGGCGAGGTGTCGCTTCGCTTCGCGATCCCCTCACCCCAACCCTCTCCCCCGCGGGAGAGGGAGCGTTCAGGAAGCGCCCCCGGACATGCTCTGACGCGGTCTGCCGCCGCCCTTCACCTTCTCCTACAGGAGAGGTCGCGCATCCATGCGGGTGAGGTGTTGCTTCGTGCTTCGCGCTTCGCGACTCCTCGAGGGCAAGAAGCGCGACGGATGAAGCGTCAACGGCTCTGACCAGTCACCAGTCACCAGTCACCAGTCACCAGTCACCGGTCACTTCTTCACATTAGAACTTCACATTGAAGTCGAGCAACAGCCGGTCGTAATCGAACTCGTTGCCGACATCGACATTGCCGTCGGTCATGAAGTACGTCGCGTTCAATGACCAGTTCTTCAGCGGCGCATAGCCCGCTCGCAGGATCCAGCCTTCCGAGTCGGTCACTCCGCCAGCGAAGTCCGAATCGATGTGCTGCGCGAACAAGGCGTCCTTCTCGATGATCTGATAGGCGAGTCCAGCTTCCCACGAGCCAGGATTGGCCGCTTTGCCGAGCAGTACACCCGCACTGAGCGCTGTATCGAGCACCGCGTCCTGGTTCTGCGCGAAGTCGAGCCACAACTGCAGCGGCAGTTGCGCCAGCTTGGCGTTGTACTCGGCCATGAGCTCGACGACCTGGTAGTCGTAGGCCAGTCCGCCGGACGCATTCATGGAATTGCCGTTACCCGAGTTATTGAAGAACGGCCGCCGCCCCCGCGCGGCGGCGAGGTCGTAATACATTGCGCCGAGAACGAGATTCGACGTTCCGAGATCGAAGCGCCGGCCGAACTGCACGCCGTACATCTTCGTATCCGTCGCATCGTTCGCAGGGTCCGGCGTGCTGACGAATTGCACATTCTCCTCGACCCAGAACCCATAGCCCGCGCCGAACCACGGGCCGTTTGCGTAGGTCGCCGCCACGCCCTCGGGATTGACGTCATTGTCCCAGAACAGACTCTGTCCGGGCCGTACGAACGGCACTCTCATCTTGCCGAGAACTGCATGTGCGCCTTGCGCGAACGTCCAGTCGACGTAGCCGAGCTCGATGTACAGCGATTTGCGTGAAAACTCTCCATCGAGGCGCACGTTGGCGCCGCGCGGGTTGCCGCCCTCGGAGGTGGAAAAACCGATGCCCGCGACGATGTTGTCGGTTGCTTTGGCTTCGACGCTCACACGTGCGCGCAGCAGGTGTTCGTCTCGCTCCGCCGTCACGCGCGCGTCATCGGTCTGTTGATGGCGATACCGCACATCGCCCCTGACCGAGGTGCGGCTCGGCCAATCGGCGCCCGTCAAGAACATCGCGGCATCTTCCCCGGCCCGGTCTGCGCCCGTTTTCGGCGTCTGACCTGTCAATGCATCGTTCTGCGACTTGAGCGCGGCGTTCTCCTGCTCCAGACGATCGACGCGCTGGACCAGGTTCCGCAGCTGCTCGCGGACCTGCGCGAGCTCATCGACCGATGCAGCGTTCGCGCCGCCGCTCACGCACAAGGCTGCTGCGATCGCGGCAGCGAGCGCCTTATTCTTCACTTTCTGACTCTCCAGGCTTGGGAATCGGGACGCTCAAACAAGACGAGGTCCGCCGGTGAGTATCGTCATCGTGAACCGCTGCCGTCGTCATGCGATCGACACTGAACCCCTGCTACGCCCGCACCGGGAAGCCTTCGATGTGTGATCCGGATCTCGCGCCCATGGCGCTGCAAAAAGAAAAAGCCCCGCGGGCTTGCGCACCGCGGGGCTTTGCTCTGCTCCGATGAGCGGGAGGCTGCTTACCAGCGGCCGCCGCCGCCGCCGCCACCGCCACCACCACCACCACCGCCGCGAGGACCACGGCTGCCGCCGCCACCGCCGCCGCCGCCCTGGCGTTCCTGAGCTTCATTGACGCGCAGCGGACGACCGCCCATGTCTTTGCCGTTCAGGGACTGGATGGCGCGCTGTGCATCGGCGCGTGGCATTTCCACGAAGCCGAAGCCGCGGGGACGACCCGTTTCGCGATCGTTGATCAGCGCCACGGATTCCACGGTGCCGTGCTGTTCGAACATCTGGCGCACCTGCGCTTCGTCCGCCGAGAACGGCAGGTTACCTACATAGATCTTTGTCATAGCAATCAGTCTCTCTACTGAAAAAAGCCCCGAGCGCGACCCCCATTCGGACAGATCGAAGCTGCGAGGCCTGGTTACAAACGGGCTCCGCCCTCGCAACGCGCGTCTGTTCGACGCTCGTCACGGTCGTGATCCCAGGCCTACGTTCGCGGTCTCGTCGGATTTTTCAGAAGTTGGCCGAAAGGAAAGGGTCTTCAATGACCCGGCTGGCCAAGCCAGAGAAAAAAGCGGGCAAAGGCACAACGAACGGCGCGGAATGTACGCCAATCCAAAAGGCAAGGCAATTGGACGCAGGCCATTGAATCTGCGGGATACATCCGGCCGATGCCGTCGGGTCAGGAGGCGCTGCGAACAGCCGTCGAAGGGACGTCGGTCGCCAGTACTTCGACCAGTTCCGTCAGCGAACGCACGCTATGTCGAGCCGGCTCGATGTCGGCCGGCCACGCGGCCTCGGTTCGGTTGACCCAGATGGCCTGCATTCCTGCCTGGCGGGCGCCTTCGACATCCAGGTGCGGATCGTCGCCGACGTACACGACCTCCCCGAGAGCCAGGTCCGTGGCTTCGATCACCTTCTGGAAGATGATCGGGTCCGGCTTCAACGCCCCCACCTGGCGGGCGGCGATGCTGCGTTCGAAGAAACGCGCCAGCCCGATTTTCACGAGGTCCGCATTGCCATTGCTGGCCGTAAACAGCCGGTAGCGCTGTTTCAGGACCTCGAGCGCCGGCAGCACTTCTTCATAGAGTTCGACTTCGTTGCGCGCGCGCAGGAACACGTCGAAGGCTTCCTCCGCCATCGTTTCGGCATAGCCGAAGTCGCGCGCATGATCGCGCAGCGCCTGCAGGCGCAGAAATGTGAAGTCGTGTTTCATTTGCGGATACAACGCCGCCGTCCGCTCACGCGCCTCGCGCATCGTTTCCACCGTATGCGCCGCGACCACCTTCGGGTAGCGCTCGGCGAGATACTCGTACATCGCCTGCTCGGCGCGCCGGATGACCGGCCACACATCCCACAACGTGTTGTCGAGATCGAAACAGACAGCCCTGATCATTTTCAATTCCGGTTGTCCGGCGACCGTTGTCCGTCGTCCGACCGGAGCGCTCCGCACACAACTGACAACGCACAACGCACAATGACCTCATGGAGCGAGGTGCGGCTCATTTTTCCAACCCGTAAACGCCAGCTAGCCCTCGCTGCACGTCCGCCTTGAGGTCATCGATGTGCTCGAGGCCGACGGAGATGCGCAGCAGTCCTTCGGTGATGCCGGCGCGCGCGCGCTCGGCCGGCGTGATGCGCGAATGCGTCGTGCTGGCGGGATGCGTGATCGTCGTTTTCACGTCGCCCAGATTGGCGGTGATCGACATCAACTGAGTGGCGTCGACGAAAGCCCACGCGCCTTCGCGCCCACGCTCCACTTCGAAGGCGATGATCCCGCCGAAGCCCGTCTGCTGTCGTCGCGCCAGAGCGTGCTGCGGGTGCGACTCGAGGCCGGCGTAGTGCACCGTGCGAACCCCCGATTGCTGTTCCAGCCAGCCTGCGAGCGTCAGGGCCGCGAACGAGTGGGCGTGCATTCGCAGTTGCAGCGTCTCCAGACCCTTGAGGAAGACCCATGCGTTGAATGGACTCATGCTCGGACCGGCGGAGCGGATGAAGCCGAAGACATCCTTGCCGACCAACTGTTCGTTGCCGACGACCGCGCCGCCGACGCAACGTCCCTGACCGTCCAGAAACTTGGTCGCCGAATGAATCACCAGATCGGCGCCGAGCTCGAACGGCTTCTGCAGCGCCGGCGTGCAAAAGCAATTGTCGACCGCGAGCAGCACTCCGCGCTCATGTGCAATATCCGCGATTGCGAGTATGTCGGCGATCACGGATAGCGGATTGGACGGAGTCTCGAGAAAAAACAATCGAGTGTTCGACTTGATGGCGTTGCGCCATGCGTCGCTGTCGTCGGGCCGCACATACGTGATCTCCACGCCGAACTTCACGAGATACCGGTTCAGCAGCGCGATGGTCGAACCAAACACGCTCTCGGAGCAGACGATGTGATCCCCGGCCTTCAGCAACGCCATGCACGTCGCGAGAATCGCCGCCATTCCCGAGGCGGTCGCCACGCACGATGCGCCGCCTTCCATCGCCGCGAGCCGCTCTTCGAAACAACGCACAGTGGGATTCGTGAAGCGCGAATAGATGTTGCCCTTCTGCGTCTCCGCAAACACCGCCGCGGCTTCGGCGGCGCTGCCGAACACGTAGCTCGACGTGGTAAAGATCGGCTCTGAATGCTCGCCTTCGTGCGTCCGAATCTGCCCGGCGCGAACCGCGAGAGTGGAGAGATGGGGTTTTGTCATGGAGCGGTTGGCGGTTAGCGGTTAGCGGTTAGTCAGAGCGGCGCGCCTCTGGCCGCAGACCGCGGTCCTTCTCGAAGCGCTTGGCGGTTAGTTTAGGAAAAAGACAAGCGTCGTTCAGATATTTCAGCAGCCCACCCTGCGCGCGAACTGCGTAGAGTTGGGCAAGAAGGCTCCATCTATCCATCTGAACCAACCGCTAACCGCCAACCGCTAACCGCTTTCCCCATGTTAACCATCATCATCGGCGACAAGAATCTTTCCAGTTGGTCGTTGCGGCCCTGGCTCGTGCTGAAGCACTTCGGCTTCGAGTTTCGCGAGATCAAGCTGCAGCTCGACACGCCTGAGTTCAAGGCGCAAATCGCCCAGTATTCCGGCGCCGCGCGTGTACCCGTGCTGATCGACGGCGAGACGCGCATCTGGGACTCGCTCGCGATAGCTGAATATCTGAACGACAAGGCTGGAGGGTTGTGTTGGCCGTCGGACCCGGCGACGCGCGCGCAGGCGCGATCGGTCAGCGCCGAGATGCATTCCGGTTTCGCAGCGTTGCGGTCAACCTGGCCGATGCACGCCGTCGGCAAGAACCCGCGCGTTCCACTCACGTCCGCGACGGCCGGCGATGTGGCGCGCGTCGCTGAGATCTGGAGCGAATGCCGTCAGGCACATGGCTCGCAGGGTTCGTGGTTGTTCGGCGCTTATTCGATCGCCGATGCGATGTATGCGCCTGTGGTGCTGCGGTTCAATCACTACGGCGCGGAGGTGTCACCGAGCGCCGCTCAGTACATGCAACAAACGCTGCAGGATGAGCACCTGCGGGCGTGGATTGCCGACGCGGAGAGGGAAGTCGCCGGCAGTTAGCGCGTCGCATGCGTCGTCCTCCATCTCCCTACCCGACGCGGTGCTCGCGGCACGTATAAAGCGCACCGGACATCACTCACCCCGGTGGCTAGAATCGCTCGCTCCCGTCGTCGCACAGGTGTGTCCGCATGCGTTGGTCGTCCGCAGTCGATACCGACAACTCATTGGATGTTGCAGTCGAGCAGGCGGCTCAAAGAGTTCTCGCCGGATTAGGACGACAGGAACCTGATCTGCTCATTGCGTTCGTGAGCGCACAGCATGCAGCGCGCTTTGACGTCGTCGCCGAACTGCTGCACCGGGAGTTCGAGAACGCATTTGTATTCGGCTGTTGCGCCGGCGGCGTGATCGGCGGCGGCCGCGAGATCGAAGATCGTCCGGGCCTGTCGCTGACCGGAGCGTTGCTGCCCGGCGTCAGACTCAAAGGTACGCATCTCGACGCCGCCCAGACGCCGCCGCTGTATGCCGAGGCGCACGTCTGGGAAGACGCGCTGCGCATGACCGCGAACCAGCAACCCTCTTTTCTGGTGCTCGCGGATCCGTATAGTTTCGAAACCGAGGCGTTTGTCAGAGGACTCGACCGCGTATATCCGCTGGCGCCGAAGATCGGCGGGCTGGCAAGCGGCGCACGCCAGGTCGGCGGGTCGGCGCTGTATCTCGGCGATCAGGTCTATCACTCCGGCTGCATTACGCTCGCGCTCACCGGCAATATCGAAGTCGACACAGTCGTCGCACAGGGTTGTCGTCCGATCGGCGACCCGGTGTTCGTCACCGCCGCACACGAGAATCTCATTCGTGAACTCGACGGTCGCTCGCCGCGCGACGTGATTGGCGAACTCTTTCAACGCACGGCGTCGGCAGACCGCGAGCTCTTCAGCCAGTCGCTGTTTCTGGGACTCGCGATGCGCAAGGACGCAAGCCAGTACGTGCCCGGCGACTTTCTCATTCGCAACATTCTGGGCATGGATCCGCAAAGCGGCGCGCTGTGGGTCAACGCCACGATTCCACCGAACAGCGTGGTGCAATTCCATCTGCGCGACGCCGCGACGTCCGCACATGATCTCGAACGCACGCTGAGCAGCTATCGCGCGTCACGCCCGGTTGCGCCGGACAGCGGTGCGCTGCTGTTTTCATGCAATGGCCGCGGCCTCGGCCTTTACGGCCAGGCCGATCATGACTCCAACGCCTTTCGTCGTCTGGTCGCCGATCTGCCGATCGGCGGTTTCTTCTGCAGCGGCGAAATCGGGCCGATCCAGAACGCCACTTACCTGCATGGATATACCAGCGCGTTCGCGGTGTTCAGGGAGAAGAAGTAGCCAGCAGCTCGGGCTTGAAGGTGAGCCGTGAGTCGTGAATCGAAAGAGGCGTTCGGCCGACTCACGATTCACGATTCACGGTTAGCGACTTACGGTACGGCTCACGAATCAGCTGCGAGAACGCGAGCCCGGGCGCCGGTCTCAGGCGGCTATACTCCCGCGATCTGCCGTCCTTCGGAGTCCCTGCCTATGCGTCGTACGCATTCGATTGTCGCACTGGTGTGCGGGTGTCTGCCGCTCCTCGCCGTGCATGCCCAGGAAAGACATCCGTTCTCTGTCGAAGATCTCGTCGGACTGGAGCGCGTCAGCGAACCGGTGCTTTCGCCAGACGGCCGGACTGTCGCATTCACGGTTCGGGAAACGGACATGTCGGCGAATCGCGGCCGGCAGGATCTGTGGTCGCTGGATCTGGAAACGAAGGGCGCACAGCCGCGCCGGCTCACCACGCATCCCGAGAATGACAACTCGCCCGAGTGGTCGACTGACGGGCGCCATCTGTATTTCCTCTCCGCGCGCAGTGGCTCGACGCAGGTGTGGCGTCTGGCGGGCGCGGGCGGCGAAGCCGAGCAAGTGACTCATCTGCCGCTCGATGTCGGCACGTTTCGCCTTGCGCCCAATGACGCCCGGCTCGCAGTGAGCCTGGACGTGTTTCCTGATTGCACCGACCTGGCGTGCACCAGCGACCGGCTGAAGCAGATCGGCGACTCGAAGACGACCGGCAAGACTCACGATCGTATTTTCGTGCGCCACTGGGACACGTGGAGCGATGCGCGCGTTTCGCAACTCTTCGTGTTGAACCTCGACAAAGGCCGCGCTGTCGAGCCGATCTCCGTGACCGGTGCGCTCGACGCCGACGTTCCTTCCAAGCCTTTCGGCGACACGAGCGACTACGCCTTTTCGCCCAGTGGGAAGACGCTCGTATTCAGTGCACGCATCAAGGGCAAGTCCGAACCATGGTCGACGAACTTCGATCTGTATGAAGTCGGCGTTGACGGCGGCGAGCCGCGCAATCTGACGGAAAACAATCCCGCCTGGGATGCGCAGCCGGTGTTCTCTACGGACGGCTCGATGCTCGCCTGGCGTGCGATGCAGCGACCGGGCTTCGAAGCCGATCGCTTTCACATTGTCGTGCTCGATCTGAAAACCGGCGAGCGGCGCGCACTGACGCAGGGCTGGGATCGGTCGGTCGATTCGATCGAGTTCTCGCACGACGGCCGCACGCTCTACGCCGCGACCGATCACTTCGGTCAGCATCCTCTCTGGTCAGTCGATGTGAAGACCGGCAAGCCGACGATGCTCACGGGTCCCGGCCGCGTCGAATCGTTCTCGGTCGGCGAGAAGCAGATTGTCTTTTCGCTCTCCTCGCTCAAGTCGCCCGCCGAGTTGTACGCGCTCACACTGCGTAGCGGCGACTTGAGTGAACTGCCGCGCATGAATGCCGAACAGTTTGCGCAACTCGCCATCGGCGAGCCGGAACAGTTCACGTTCGCCGGCGCGAACGGCGAAATCGTGCACGGCTATGCGATGCGTCCGGCCAACTTCGACCCACAGCGCCGTTACCCGATCGCCTTCATCGTGCACGGCGGGCCGCAGGTGTCATTCGGCAATCAATGGAGCTATCGCTGGAATCCGCAGACGTATGCGGGTGCGGGCTATGCCTCGATATTCATCGATTTCCATGGCTCGCCCGGCTATGGGCAGGCGTTCACGGATTCCATCAGCGGCGATTGGGGCGGCAAGCCGCTCGAAGATCTGCAGAAGGGCCTCGCCGCCGCGCTCGAGAAATACCCGTGGCTGGACGGCGATCGGATGTGCGCGCTCGGCGCCTCTTACGGCGGCTACATGATGAACTGGATTGCGGGGAACTGGGCGGAGCCGTTCAAGTGCCTGGTGAACCATGCCGGCATCTTCGACAGCCGCGCGATGGCGTATACGACTGAAGAGCTCTGGTTCGATGAATGGGAGCATGGCGGTCCGCCCTTCGAGGTTCCGGAGAACTACGAGAAGCACAATCCGGTGAACCACGTTGCACAATGGACGAAGCCGATGCTCGTGATCCACGGACAACGCGACTATCGCGTGCCGTACTCGCAGAGCGTCGCCGCGTTCACGGCGCTGCAGCGGCGCGGCATTCCGAGTCGTCTGCTGATCTATCCGGACGAGAATCACTGGGTGTTGAAGCCGTCGAACAGCATTCAGTGGCACACGGAGGTGGAGAAGTGGCTCGCTCAGTGGACTTCAAAAGGTGAATAACATGCGTCTGTCGCAACCGCGCATCGCACCGCTGCCCGAAAGCGAATGGACCGAAGAGCAGCGCGAACTGCTGACGAAGGGCAATCCACCGCGCGTGCTCAACATCTTTCGCACGCTGGTCCGGCATCCGCAGCTGTATCGACGTTTCAGCGCGTTCGGAACGCAGGTGCTGTTCAAATCCACGCTGGCGCCGCGCGAACGCGAGATGGTGATTCTGCGGGTCGGCTGGCTGTGTCGCTCGGGCTACGAATTCCATCAGCACACGCGGCTCGGCAAGGCCGCGGGTTTGACCGCCGCCGACATCGAACGCATCAAGCTAGGACCCGATGCACCAGGCTGGTCGCCGATTGAAGCAACGCTGCTGCGCGCCGTCGACGAATTGCACCGCGATCACTTCGTCAGCGACGCAAGCTGGCAAGCGCTCGCGGCGCGCTACACGACCGAGCAGGTCATCGACCTGGTGTTCGCCGTCGGTCAATACACAATGGTGTCGATGGTGCTCAATACCTTTGGCGTGCAGATTGAGGAGGACTGATCGGCTGATTCCGCGTGGGTGGTGAACCGTGAGTCGTGAGTGGAAAGACCGCCGCTCTGACAACTCACGACTTACGACTCACGACTCACCACTCACCACTCACCACTCTCCACTCACGAATCGAGGTCGACGCACAGATGAGCGACACAATCTCAACGGAGCGCGATCCGGAAACCATCTGGACGCCGCCCGAGGCGTTCGGCGGCGCCTCGGGGCGCGCGCGACTCGCCGGCAGAAACATCCTGGTCGTCGGCGCCGGCTCGCAACCCTGCGACGATCAGGATGCGCCGATCGGCAATGGTCGTGCGATCGCCGTACTGGCCGCTCGCGAAGGTGCGTGCATCGCCTGCGTCGATCGCGATGAAGACGCCGCCGCGGATACGCTGCGGCGAATCGAAGCCGAAGGCGGCGATGGCAGCGTGATCGTCGCAGATGTGAGTCATGAGTCTGAGTGCGCGCAACTCGTTGCCGAGGCCGAAGAAGCGCTCGGCGGTCTGGATGGCGTCGTGGTGAACGTCGGGGTCGGCATGGGGCGCGGGCTGGCGAATACCGATGCACGCGCCTGGGATCAGACGTTCGCCATCAATCTGCGCGCACATTTCCTGATCGCGAAAGCCGCGCTGCCGCAGTTATCGTCCGGCGGCTCGCTCGTATTCGTCAGCTCGATCGCATCGTTGAAGCCCGGCACCGGCATCCCTTCATACGACGCATCGAAAGCCGGGCTCGCGGGCCTGTGTCGTCACGTCGCGTTCGAAGGCGCCCGTCTGGGCGTGCGCGCGAATCTCGTCGTACCCGGGTTGATCGATACGCCGCTCGGCCGTGTCGCAAGCCGCGGCCGCCCCTCACGAGCGCGCACCCCGGCGCCGCTCGGCCGCCAGGGCACCGGCTGGGAAGTCGCCTACGCGACGATTTTTCTGTTGTCCGGCGAAGCAAGCTACATCACCGGGCAGTCGATCGTTGTCGACGGCGGGCTGTCGGCGCTGCGGTAGCTACCTCTAAAGCGACTAGCTACTAGCGACTAGTCAGAAATGGAACTGCGCTGTGGACGCCTGAATGCCAGAAATCCAATGACCCTCCCACGAGGCGCCATCTGGCGCGAGAGCGTCTTCATTCTGGCTAGTCGCTAGTGGCTTCCCATCTCACGTCTCATCCAGCCGCCACGCGGCCTGATAGTTGCCGCCCAGTCGCATGATCTGTTCGAGGAGCGCGGAGTAGTTCATGCCGGCCGCCTTGGCGGACTCGGCGAAATCTTCTTCCGCGCTGATGTTCGGATTCGCGTTCGCTTCCAGGACGAACACGCTGCCGTCGGCGCGCATACGGAAATCCATGCGTGCATAACCGCTCAGTGAAAGCGCCCGATAAATGCGCTTCGACAGCTTGTCGAGATAGGCAGGGCAACCCTCCGGGAGCCCCTGCGCCGCGCCAGTCTGGATGCCATGCTTCTTCTGATAGCGCCGATCCCATTTCACTTTGCGCGTCGCGATGCCGGCCATGACGTCGGGCAGCGTGCCGAAATCCATCTCCCAGACCGGAAAGGTGCGCAGACGGTCGTTGCCCAGCATGCCGACGTACAACTCGCGTCCCTCGATGTATTCCTCGACGAGGGCGTCCGCGTTGGTCTGCTCATGAATGAATTCGATGCGCTCCTTCAGGCGCTCGGCGTCCGCGACGACCGAAGCCTGTGAAATCCCGAGCGATGCGTCGTCGGTCACCGACTTCACGAACAGGGGAAATTTGAGCTTGCGCGGCAGTCGGTAGCGCTGGCCCTTGCGAAACACAGCGAATCCAGGCGTGGGGATGCGGTGGTACGACAGGATCTGTTTGGATAGCGCCTTGTCGCGCGAGATCATCATGCCGCGTGGGTTGCAGCCGGTGTACGGCAGCTTCATCAGTTCCAGAAACGCGACGACATACTGGTCGTACGTGACGATCCCCTGAAACTCCTCGAGCAGATTGAAGGCGACATCGGGTTTCCAGTCGGTGATGATGGTGCGCAATTCCGCGAGGTTGTCGCCCAACCCGAGCGCACGCACCGTATGGCCCGCCTTTTCCAGGCACGCCATTACGTCGTGCTCGGTGCGGAACTCATCGATCTCCTTGTCGCTGTATCCCTTGAGGCTCGGCGGCGGCACGAGGCTCTCGTGCATCAGCGCCAGTACCCGCATCGGCTTCATGATCGCCCCTTCATGAGAGCGTGGTTTTCATAAATTCTTGTTCATAGCGTGTATCGCTCGCGGTCGCGACGCAAGATGTCGATGAGGATGCGCTCGGTCAGGCCGATCACGGCGCGCTTGGCTGCGCGCTTCGAGGTATCGACCACCAGGTTCAGCTCGCGACACCGCTGTATCACGGTGCGAATGACGTGGTGAACGAGATAAGGATACAGGCGCGAGCGGCGCATCAGGAAGCGTTCGATCTGCGGGCGCGATTCACGCACGAAGGTGCTCGCGCGCGTGCGGCGTTTGTCCTTGCGAGCCTTGCCGAAGACGCGCTTCAGCCGCAGGTCGTAGGCATCCGGTGTATCGGGTTCATGGCGTGCGAGCTTGCGCCGATAGTGCTCGCCCAGCGTGCGTGTGTTCTCACTCAGAGGTTCGATCACTTCGCGATTGACGACCGGCGGTCGCTCGCCGCGAATACTCGTCATCAGCGCATCGACGTATTCGAGTTTGCGCAACGCCGGCCAGCCCTGGTATTCGCGCCGCCAGCGGGCGCGCGGCTGCATCCATACGGCGAAGGTCTCCGCGAAGTCCTCGGCCGGATGACTCTGCGCGTACCAGTGGCCCAGATGCAGCACGAAGTCGCGGCTCGCCGGCCGCGGGCGATAGATATCGGGATACGGACGCGACGCCTTGCCGAAGGCACGCCGCCAATCTTTGCGTCGGCGCAGCCGATAGGCGTTATCGAGCGCGTGCCCGATCTCATGCCGCAGGATGCGCGTCAGCCAGTTGGCGTTGCCGCCTTCCACTTCGCCCATGAACCGCCGCTCCAGACGCATGAGCCGGGGGTGCGCAAGATAGAACGGCACCGCGACGCCCGGTACGCCGTCCGGCGAAAACCATTCGGTGGACAACCAGATATGTGAGCGAAAGCCGATGCCGCGACGTTTGAGGTCGCGATGAATCTCCGTGAGATGCTGCTCTATAGCGGTGTGGCGCAACGAAAGTCGCAAGTCGCAGAAACGCCTTTGCAGCAGTTCTTCATCGGACAGGCGCGTCCACGCCGGCTCGCGCCTGACAGTGCGTCCGACCTTGCGCTTGCCTGATCTTTTGCTGCTGCGAGCGGCGGCTAGTTGGTTGGGAGTCGCCATGCTCAGGTCAGGAGCCGATGCGCCAGCGAACGCAGCGTCGCGTCTTCGCCAAGACGCCGACGCCATTCCAGCGGAATCGCTTCGAGGCCATAGTGCGCGCCGCAGAGCGCGCCGCAGAGCGCAGCCGCCGTCGACGGTGCAGGAGTCGTCGTGACCACGTTGAGCAGCGCGTCCCGAAAAGTATGGGCGGACGCAAAGCTCCGCAACGCTGCGCGCGTCACGCCAAGGGCGTCGCTCTCGTTCAAGTCGTTTCCCTCGCGCCCGGCGATCAGCCCCTTCACCTGCGGTTTGAGCGCGCGCTGCCGGACGTGCTGCATGGCCGGGCCGGCGAACGTATGCAGTTCGTCCTTCGAAACCCCTGCCAGCGCATCGATCAACAGGCCGCCCCATACGCGGCACAGATCCAGCACGATCGGCGCTTGCTGCGTCGACCGCGAGACACCCGCCGCCGCATCGATTGCACCCTGCACTTCAGCATGCATGAACATGGCGACCGCCAATGTGCGCGGCAGCGAATGGGGATCCAGATTCCTGGGATCATGCGTGCCGGCGTTCGGCTTTTTCGACCACTGCCACGCGGCGAGCGCTCGTTTGAGTTCGGCGGGAATCGACGCACCGACCGCCGTGCGCGTCCATTGAAGATAGCGCTGCATCTGATCGGCTGCATCATGCGTTCCGATCGCCAGCAGACTCTCGGCGACAGCGCGCGTCATCGCCGTATGCGCGCCGGTGTGCAGACCTGCGTCGAGTGGACCTGTTGACGCGTGCATGACTGCGGAGACGGTCGCCGCGTCGAATCGGCTGGTCGCCACCAGCGCGCCGAGCGCATCGCCGAACGCGAGCCCGGTCAATGCACCTTCGAAACGCGCCTCGGTGCTCGCGGGCGCCGCGCCCGGTGAACGGGTCGTATCGCGCCACTGACGAACGAATTCCACCTGCTCGTCGGTCTCCGGCACGTTCGGCCACCGCCGTGAACGGGCGCAACGCCGCCAGAGCGTTTGCAACTGCTCGAGCGCAGCTTCGTTGGCGAGACCGCTGCGAACCAGGTGACACGCGATCGCCATGCCGGTGCGCCCGATGCCCGCATGACAATGAACGTATACACAATGGCCGCCCACGAGTTCGGCTTCGATTGCATCCACGATCTGGCCCATGTGGGCGGCAGACCGCGGCACGCTGTGATCCAGTACGGGCAGGCGGCGATAGTGAATACGCTGCTCCGTGAGCTCCAGCAGCAGCGCGTCGTATTCGGGCAGTTCGCCCTCTTCGGTCAGATCGATGAAGCTCGTAACGCCTGCTCGCAGCAGCGCCTGGATGCGCTCCATGGCCTCCACGCGCGACATCGCGCCTGGATACTCGCCCGCCAGCAATCGTCCGGGCTGCACCCAATAACTGTTGGGCAGCGGGGGCGGTGCGGGATCAGAGCGATTTCTGTCGTTCCAGAACATCGGGGGATGATAGGGGAAGAAGCGGTTGGCTGACGGAAAGAAGCGGTTGGCCGTTAGCGGTTAGCGGTTAGTTCAGAACCAAATCCAGCCTCGCATCTTCTGCCATTCCCCCGGAGCCTGTAGGCTGTGGTGCAAATAGGCGGAGAGCGATCCGGTCTTGCCAACCGCCAACCGCCAACCGCTAACCGCTCTTCTTCGGGAGGCCCATGTCCGTATTTCGTCGGCTGTTCGCAGTTCGCTCCGTCGATTCCATCGTCAACGATCTGAATTCCGCGCCTGCGCTCAAGCGCGTCCTCACTGCGCGCTCACTCACGGCCATTGGCCTTGGGGCGACGATCGGCACGGGTGTATTCGTCTTTACCGGACAGGTCGCCGCCCAGAACGCGGGGCCTGCTTTGACTATCGCCTTGCTCATATCGGCGCTCGGGGCCGGTCTGGCGGCGATCTGCTACGCCGAATTTGCAGCAATGATGCCCGTCTCCGGCAGCGCCTACAGTTACACGTATGCGACGCTCGGCGAATCCATTGCCTGGTTCATCGGCTGGAATCTGTCGTTGGAGTATCTGATGTCGGCGTCCGCGGTCGCCGTCAGTTGGTCCGCGTACGTCGTGGATTTGCTGGAGAAGTTTGGCGTCGAGCTGCCAGGCGCTCTCGTCAACTCACCTTTTGGCAAGTGCTCCGACGAGCAGGTGCTGCTGCTCGCCTGCGAGAAGGGCGATCTGGTCACCACGGGAGCGCTGATCAATGTGCCGGCCATGGCGATCATTTTCGCGCTCGGCGTCGTCTGCTATGTAGGAATGCGCGAATCATCATGGCTCAACACGGCGATGGTGCTGATCAAGGTTGGCGTCATCATCGTATTCGTGCTCGCCGGAATGTCCTACGTCGATCCCGGCAACTGGCGGCCCTACCTGCCGGAGAACACCGGCACGCCGGGACAGTTCGGAATGACGGGGCTGCTGAACGGAGCGGCGATCATTTTCTTCTCCTACATAGGGATCGACACCGCATCGACCACCGCGCGCGAGACGCGCAACCCACAGCGCGACGTGCCGCTCGGAATTCTCTCGGCCCTCGTTATCACGGCGATTCTCTACATAGGAATGGCGACCGTGATGACCGGAATGGTTTCATACACTCAGCTCGACGTACCCAATCCTGTCGCAGTGGCGCTCAACGCTCATCCGCAAATCGCGTGGCTCGGCAAGCTGGTGGAGATCGGAATCATCGTCGGGATGACCTCGGTCATCCTCATGTCATTGGTCGGCCAGCCGCGTATTCTGCTTGCAATGGCCGAAGACGGCCTTCTGCCCAAGCGCATGGCTGGCGTGCACCCTCGCTATCGCACGCCGCACATCGCCACTGCTGTGACGATCATCCTTGCGGCGCTGATCGCGGGGCTGTTTCCACTGGATGTGCTCGGTGAACTCATCGTGATCGGCATCCTGCTCGCCTTCACCGTCGTCTGCATTGGCGTGCTGGTGCTGCGCTACACAAAGCCCGGCGCTCCGCGGCCGTTTCGCGTGCCGTTTGCACCCGTCACGTGTGTGCTCGGCGCCGTGGTGTGCGGCGGCATGACGTACTTCCTGCCTGCCGACACGTGGTGGCGTCTGCTCGTGTGGACGATCATCGGATTTTCGATCTACGGCCTGTACGGCTATCGTCACAGTCGACTGCGGGCCGAGGGCCGGTGAGCGCGCACGCGCGATGTGAGTTGTGAGTTGTGAGCTGTGAGTTGTGCGCAGAAGCTCAGGTCCCACTCTGGCCGACAACTCACAACCGACAACGGACAACCCGCAGCCGCCTTCGAAGGCGGCAATCTTTCTGCGAGACAAGGCTATGACGACAGCAACTCAAGTATCTGCCAGCGGCTACGACCTGCGCCCCTTGAGCGATGAAGAACGCGACAAGCTCGCGGCCGCACTGTCGACCGAGGAGCGCGATGTGATTCTGAATCACGGCACGGAGCGGCCATTCTGCGGGACCTTGCTCAACAACAAGGCGTCGGGAATGTATGCGTGCCGACTGTGCGGTCTACCGCTGTTCAAAGCCGATGCGAAGTTCGAATCGGGCACCGGCTGGCCGAGTTTCTACCAGCCGTTCGATGCGACGCATATCGCCGAGATTGTCGATCGCAGCCATGGCATGAGTCGCACGGAAGTTCGCTGCAAGCGCTGTGACGGCCATCTGGGCCACGTATTCCCCGACGGTCCGCCGCCGACGTATCAACGGTACTGTTTGAATTCGGCGTCGATGGAGTTCTACCCCGAGGGTAGGACGCCGCCGCAGCGAACGAGCGACGGTTGAAGTGTTGTGAGTTGTGAGTTGCGCGCAGAAGCGCTCGTCCCGCGCTCTGACGGACAACGGACAACTGAGAACGGAGAACGTCCGCAGTCAGACTCCCCCCTTATGATCGGTGCGATGCGCCGCGAAAGCGATCCTGTCCAGCACGCCCATCAGCAGCGCCGACAGGACGAACGTCAGATGGATGATGACGTACCACATGAGCTTGTCGTTTGGCGTCTCTTTCGCGTCCATGAACGCGCGCAGCAGGTGAATCGACGAGATCGCCACGATCGATGACGCCACCTTGAGCTTGAGTGAGTTCGCATCGAGCTTGCCCAGCCATCCGAGCTTTTCTGCATCCGCGTCGACGTCCAGCTTGGAGACGAAGTTCTCGTACCCGGAGAACATCACCATGACGATCAGACTGCCTACCAGTACGAGGTCCACCATCGCCAGCAGACTCAGGACGAGATCGGCCTCGCCCTGTTCGGTATGCGTCACCACATTCGCGAAGACATGGACGAAGACGTTGTAGACCTCGATGAAGAATGTGATGCCCAGCGCCACGAGCCCGAGCGACAGCCCGAGATAGACGGGCGCCAGAATCCAGCGGCTCGCAAACAAGAGCTTCTCGATTGTCTTTTCCATCATGATCCTGCGGATGTGGAGGTTGCGGATTCTACCTGCTGAAATCGACCAATGGGCTGCCCGCATCCAGTGATCGATCCGCGTATTGCGCTCGGCAAGCGGGGGCGTAGAGTCGGAAATGCTCCGCGCTTCATTGCGGTCCAGCGAATCTGCGCGGAATTGGGGACGCATGACCGATGACGGGCGACAAGGACGCGGCGGCGAGCACGCTGCGCAATTCGATGCGGCGCTCATGCAGCTCGCGCGCCTGAACGGCGCGACCGGCGCCTCCTTACGCGAGGTGTGGCTCGAAGTGGCGTCGCTCGCCGCGCGCACGCTGGACGTCGATCGGGTCGGTGCATGGACTCTCATCGACGAGGGCCGCGCGTTGCGCTGCTGCTACTTGTTGCAACGCTCCAGTCATCAGATTTTTCAGGGTGCAGTGCTGCGTGCGCAGGACTTCCCGAACTACTTCAGGGCCATGGAGGAACGTCGCACGATCGCCGCCGACGATGCGATCGATTCGCGACTGACGGGCGAACTGCGCTGCTCCTATCTCGAACCGCTCGGCATCACCTCGATGCTGGATGCACCCATCTATCTCGGCGGCCGCATCGTCGGCGTCGTCTGTCATGAGCACGTCGGACCGCGAAGGAACTGGTCGGACGCCGACTGCGCCTTTGCAAGCGCCGTTGCGGACAACATCGCGCGTCTCTATGGGGAACGCGAGCGCAGGCATGCGCAATCGGCGCTCGCCATCTATCAACGGCATCTGATGGAGCTGCACCGGATGGAAGCTGTCGGGCGGATGGCGGCGGGCGTAGCCCACGATTTTCGCAGCATCATTGGAGTCGCGCTCGGCTTCGCCGAACTCATCCGGCGCGTTCCGGAGCTGCCCGCGCAGGCGGATCACTACGCGCAGCGCGTGATCGATGCGCTCGAACGTGGACGACAGATGACGCAGGAGATCGTGAAGTTCGGTAAGGACGATCCAGTGTCTCCGCGCGTGCTCGATGCAGGCTCCGTGATCACGACCGCATCCAACATGTTTCGCGTGCTGCTGGGAGCCGACGTTCAACTCAAACTTGCAACCGATCAGACCGCCAGCCGCGTCTTCGTCGATCCCGCACAGCTCGAACGCGCACTGCTCAACCTGGTGCTGAATGCGCGCGATGCGATGCCGTCGGGCGGCGAACTTCGCATTGGTGTGGCGGACGCAGTTATCGAAGACGAAGACGACGACGAAGGCGCAACATATGTCGCCGTGAGCGTCACCGACACGGGGAGCGGCATGGACGAGGAGACGCGCGCCAATGCGTTCAAGCCATTCTTTACGACCAAGGGAGAACGCGGCACGGGGCTGGGTCTCGTCATTGTCGATCAAATCGTCGCCCGCGCCGGCGGTCGCGTGGACATCGACAGCGAACCAGGGGCCGGCACGACGGTGCGGATGTACTTACCGCGCATCGCAGGCGCTGCGGCATGAGATTTTGAAGAGCCGCGAAAGACCGCATAAAAGAAATACGAAATATAAAAGCAGCGATACGAATTGGGTGCTGCATGTCGCCTCTGTCTGCTTGATCTATTTTTCTCCTTTATGCGGTCTTTGCGGTTACTCCTTTAGTCTTCCGGCTTCGCGAGATCTGATTCCGCCACCGCATAGTCCGGGTACGCTTCGCGGAAGCGTACCCACTCGGCATCGGCTTCTGGTGAGCGGCCGTCTTTGCGCAGCTTGCGGATGTCTTCGAGCCATCGCTCAGGTTCCGAATACGCTTGTTCCTGAGCTTGCGATTCCTTTTCGGGTTCCGCTGCGCGTCTGAGTCTGCCTTCCGCGATCGTGCCGCGTGGACCGACGCGACGTTCGGGTTCGTTGCGGACCTGAGCGCCGGTCACCGTGACTTCACTCAAGTCGTAGGAAGGCTGCGCGGCCCCGCTCGCGCCTGGAGGAGGTGCGGAATCGATTGCGGGCGAACTCTCGACGGTTCGCGGCGGCGCGACGGGCGCGGCAGGCGGAGGCGCGACTGCGAAAGCACGGTCTTCGAGCCCCGCGATTGGCGACTGCAGAATCTGCTCACTTTTTGCACGCTGCGCGCTCGCAGTGACTTCTGTCTGTTCTCTATCGGCTTCGATCTTGTCGACGGCGGGCGCGGGCGCAACCGCGGAATCGCTGGCGGGCTGCTCGGGCAGGGCGGACTTCGCAGCAGCAATTTCTGCGGGAGCACTCTGAGGGACGCTGCTCTCGCGCTTTTCTTCAGTACGCGCCGACCTCTGCGCGGGAGCTTCCGGGCTGACCGCAACGAGCCCGTGTTGAACCCCGCCTTCGATCATGATGGAAAGGACGAGCACGGCGGACGCCGCGAGCGCAACGGGCGCACTCCACCGCATCCACAATCGCGATCTGGCCGGCGGACGTCTTGCAGCCGCGCTGTGCGCCTGATCAAGGACTCGCTGATCGAGTCTCGACGGAACTTCGTCGCCGCCCAGCTCGCGATAGCGCTGCGAAATATCTGAGCGCCCCTTCAGGTACTCAGTGAGCAATTTGTCGTCGATCGGATCGCTCACGGTTGCACACTCGATTCGAAACCTGGACGGCGGTGCTGCTCGAGTGCAGCGCGCAGTTTGGCGAGCGCATAGCGCAGCCGACTCTTGGCTGTTTCCATGGCGACGCCCGTGATCCTGCCGATCTCATCCAGGCTCAACCCGCTCTCCTCGTAAAGCACAAAGACATCGCGCTGCTCCGTGGGCAAGCCATCCAGCGCGCGACGAAAATCCGCGCGCAACTGCGACTCCGACAATGCCGAATCCGGCTGCTCATGCGCAGCGTCAGGCAGCTCGTCAGTGAGCTCATCGATATCGGCGGCGAGATTCTGCGCAAGCCCGGCCTTGCGGAAGTAGTCGACGGCGCAGTTGTGCGCAATGCGGTACAGGAAGGTGTTGAACTGCGCGCGAACTTCATAACGCGCCCGGCTTGCGATCACCTTGCTCCACACCTCCTGAAACAGATCCTCCGCGACTTCCTGATTGCGGCACATGCGCTGCAGGTAGCGATACACGCCGCCCTTGTGACGCGCGTAGAGAACCTCGAACGCGCGTACGTCGCCGTCGCGATAACGCAGCATCAGCGCAGCGTCGTCCGGCTCGCGGTTGATGGCCCGCAGCCCGGGTTCGGCGACGCCCGGCGCATTTGCGGCTGCCACGAGCCGTAAACTGCCGGCCGCCGCGCCGGCTTTCACACCCGAAGTTGAATCGAACTCCATGCGTTCAAGCGTACTCGACTCGCCCCCTCGCCAGCCAACTCACGGTGCGATCTGCCCCACCTGCGCTGGCGCAACCTGCGGCTGCAGCGACTTCGCAAGCGTGACCAGCGACACGAACTCGCGTCGATAACCTTCACTGTCGTGCGCAAGGGCGCCTTTCGCAAGCGACTCCACATCATCGTAGCCAAAGTCGCCAAGGTACTTTCCGCCGCGCAGCAGCTGACCGAATGCGGCGACGCTCGCTGCGAAGCGAAAATCAGGCGAGAGCTTGTCTGCAGCCGCGACCGAGCTCTTCATGATCGGATACTCGAGCAACTGACTGGTTTTCGCCTCCGGCTGTTTGTAACGCAGGCGCACGTGCGCCAGCTCGCCGCCGCTGCCTTCACTCTTTGCAGCCGAGCCGTAACGCAGCGGATCGGTGCGGCCCTTCGAGCCCGCGGGAATGACTTCGTACAACGCCGTGACTCGATGTCCCGCGCCGATCTCACCCGCATCGATCTGATCGTTATTGAAATCCTCACGCGCCAGCATGCGATTCTCGTAGCCGATGAGCCGGTATTCGACGACTTCGGCCGGATTGAATTCGACCTGGATCTTCACATCCTTCGCGATGGTGAACAGCGTCGACGACAATTCCGACACCAGCACCTTGCGCGCCTCGGACAATGTATCGACGTATGCGTAGGCGCCGTTGCCGGCGTCCGCGAGGCGTTCCAGCAACTGGTCGTTGTAGTTGCCCGAACCGAAACCGAGCGTCGTGAGCGCGACGCCGGAGGCGCGTTCGCGTTCCGCCATGTCGACCAACGCCTCGAAATTCACGACGCCGACATTGAAATCGCCGTCGGTCGCCAGCACGACGCGATTGACGCCGCCCTTCAGGTGCGTCGCCCGGGCCAGCTCATATGCACGCTCGATTCCGTCCGCGCCATTCGTCGATCCACCCGCTTCGAGTCGATCGATCGCTTCGCGGATCTTGTATTTCTGGTCACCGGGCGTTGGCTCCAGCACGACGCCGGAAC
>JBOHZJ010000258.1:0-4529 GCA_050738395.1 Steroidobacter sp. | reverse complement strand
GGCTCGAACCGATCGACGCCTGACATGTCGGCCTTGTTGCGCCTGCGCGCAGAGCGCGAACACATGTCGGCGATCGAACGCCGCATCGCGGACTTCATCCTCGACAACGCCTTGCTGCTGCGCGACTACTCCTCGCAGCAACTCGCCGATGCGCTCGGCGTCAGCCAGTCGAGCGTGGTGAAGTTCAGCCAGAAACTCGGCTTCAAGGGTTATCCGGATCTGAAATTCTCGATTGGCGAAGCAGTGGCGCGCGACAACGGCAACAGCCGCGCCGGTGCGCCGAAAGCGACCGAGAGCGATCCGCATACGGCGCTGGCGGACGACCTGTGGCGCAGCAAGGCGCAGGCCGAGGAAGAAACCCGACACATCAATCCGCCCGATGCGCTCAGAGGGATTGCGAAAGCCATCGACGGAGCCAGCAAGGTGTTCTGCATCGGGCTCGGCGAGGACTGCGTTCACGCGCAGGCGTTTGCATTGAGACTTGCACTGCTCGGCATTCCCGTCGCGCATCATGGCGATGCTGCACTCATGGTTTCGAGCGTCTCGATGGCCGCCAGAGGCGATGTGCTGCTGGTCTTTTCGGCAGACGGTAAACAGCCTCAGCTATTGCAGATCAGCCGCCAGTTCCGCGAACGTCGCGGCAAGGTCGTCTCGATCACGCGTCATACGGCCAATTCGCTGCGCGCCCACGCAGACATCCCGCTTGTCGTCTCGGCGCACGACGAACGCACGCATATCGAACCGCTTCTCTATCGCTCTGCGCTTCAGCATCTGCTCGATCTGATCTTTCTCGTGTTATGCGAGAGCGGCGATGGACGCCTGAAGCGATTCACGGAGAATCTTGAGCGGATCCAGCGAGTAATGGAGCCGTAATGAGAAAAGCGGTTGGCGGTTGGCGGTTGGCGGTTAGTCAGAAAAGAAAGGTATGAGGCTGCCATTGAAGGGAACCGCCAGTCGATTGCCGATCGTTGCTATCGCGGCGCTCTCATTTACATATCAGCTCGAGGCGGCAGACACCGCCTGGCGCGATGCGCAGCAGCTCGTGCTGGTGACGACGCCCGACTGGAATTCAAATGCGGGGACGCTCCAGACGTTTGAATATGCGAACGGTGAGTGGAAACTTGCGCACGGCGCTGCTCCCGTCGCGATCGGTCGCGCTGGTTCCGCCTGGGGCGTCGGCCTGCATACGGAGCAGGCTGGTCCGATCAAGAAGGAAGGCGACGGTCGCAGTCCGGCGGGCGTATTCCGCATCGGCGATGCATTCGGTTATAACGAGTCGGCGCCGACGGCCTTGCAGTATAAAGAGATGAATGAATCGAACTACTGCATCGACGTCAGCGGCTCGCCGCTCTACAACCGCATCGTCGATGCTCGCCTCGTCGGTCAGGACGCGATCAAAGGTTCGACCGAACCGATGCGCCTGGATATTCACGCGGACGGCGACGTGCGTTACAAACTCGGCTTCGTCATCGAACACAACGTCGGCGGCGAACCGCAGGCCGGCAGTTGCATCTTTGCGCATCTATGGCGATCCGCCGGTGAGCCTACGTCCGGCTGCACGTCGATGGATGAATCCGTGATGCACACGCTGCTTGGTTGGCTGCAACCGGAACAACATCCGGTTTTCGTTCTGCTGCCGCAGGCAGAGTACGCGCGCCTCAAAGCCAGGTGGAAACTGCCTGAAAACTGAGATACGGGGCTGCTGGGCGCTCGCGCTGGCCAGAGTTTCGGATCTGCGGTTGCTGATTCTGGCCAGAGCCCAGCGCCCAGCACCCAGCGGCCCAATCACTCACCACTCACAAATAACGTCTCTACATCCTCATGTCTGCAACTGCACGCGTACTTCTGGGACTTGTCGCTGGCGCAATCATTGGCGTCGCACTCGCGTTATGGAACGTCGATGTCGCCGCACAGGCGGCGAATGCAGTGCAGCCGATCGGGCGACTCTGGCTGAACGCACTGCAGATGACTGTCGTGCCCCTGGTCGTTGCGTTCATCGTCGTCGGCGTCAGCACCGCGAGCGACGCTGCGGCCTCCGGTCGGATCGCGCAGCGTGCGATCGTCGCATTCATCATCCTGCTGAGCGCCGGCGCGGCCTTCGCGGCGATCGTTTCTCCCTTTCTGCTTTCGTTCGCCCCGCGAGATGAGGCGCTGATCGAAGCATTGCGCACGGCGATGACTGGCGCGACGGCGCAAAGTACGCCCGCCAGTCTGGCTGACTGGATTTCAGCGATCGTTCCGAGCAACGCCATCGCAGCGGCCGCGCAAAGCGCGATGCTGCCGCTCGTGGTGTTCGCGTTGTTCTTCGGTTTCGCACTGACGCGCATCGCGAGCGCGCGCAGAGCGCAACTGGTGGACTTCTTCCAGGGAATCGCCGACACGATGATCGTCATCGTTCGCTGGGTGCTGTGGGCGGCGCCGCTCGGCGTGTTTGCACTCGTGCTTGCAGTTTGCGCAACTGCAGGCATCAGCATTCTGAGCGCCCTTGGGCTCTACATTCTTCTGCAGTGCTCGGTTTACCTGATGATCACGCTCATGTTGTACGTTGTGGCGACGACCGGCGGCGGCGAGACATTGCGTCGTTTCGCACCGGGCATTTTGCCGGCGCAGGTTATCGCCGGGAGCACGCAATCATCGCTTGCCTCGTTGCCCGCGATGATCGAAAGCGCACAGACGCGTCTGGGTTATCCGCGAGCGGTGACTGCGCTGGTGTTGCCAATGGCGGTCTCGCTGTTTCGCATCACCAGCCCGGTTCAGTACGTCAACGCCGCTGTCTTCATCGCATGGGTCTACGGTGTGGATCTGTCGATCGCACAGCTTACGGCGGGCGCCGCGCTCGCAGTCATCATCAGTCTCGGAGCGGTCGGGCTGCCGGGTCAGGTCAGCTTCATGGCGACAGTCATGCCAGTCACGCAATCCATGGGTCTTCCCATCGAGCCGCTGGGCCTGCTGCTTGCGGTCGACACGATCCCGGACGTATTCGCGACGGTGGGCAACGTAACGGGCGATCTGACCGCGACGAGCATCGTCGCGAAACAATCAGGATCGGACACGGCTGACGCCGATGCCGGTTATCTCAGCAGCGCCGGCAACCAGAGCGACAGCGCCGGTACGTAGACGACGAACATCAGAACGACGAAGGCTGCAATATAGAACGGCCAGATCGAACGCAGCGCCTCGGTGACGCTGATATTGCCAATCGCTGCGCCCACGAACAGCACTGAACCGACCGGCGGCGTAACGAGGCCAATGCCCGCGTTCAGAATCAGAATCACGCCAAAGTGCACCGGATCGACTCCGAACGCCTTCGCCACCGGCAGAAAGATCGGCGTGCAGATGATAATGAGCGGCGCGAGATCCATGAACGTACCGAGGATGAGCAGAACGACGACGAGCAGCATCAGAATCGCCGCCTTGCTGTCCGCAATCGCGGTGAGCGCTTCCACTGTCGCGGCGGGCACTTGCAGATAGGCAAGCAGCCAGCCGAACGAAGCAGCAGCGCCGATCACGAATAGAATGAGTCCGGTGGTGCGCACCGCGCCGGCGCACGTTTCGATGAACACCTTGAGTTCAAGGCGCCGGTACACGATTCCGGTCACGAGGATGGCGTACAACACGGCGATCGCGGCGCTCTCTACCGCAGTAAAGATGCCCGCGCGAATCCCGATGAAAATCATCGCGACCAGCAGCAGACCCGGCAGCGACGCAACGAACCTGACGAGGATTTCGCGAAATCCGGGGAACGGTTCGGTGGCGTAACCGCGTCGCCGCGCAATCGCCCAGCCTGTAATCATCAGCACGACAGTCATCAGCAACGCCGGAACGACGCCGGCTGCGAACAGATCGGCGATCGAAATGGAACCGCCAGCGGAGGCCGAGTACAGAATCAGATTGTGCGACGGCGGCACCAGCAGGGCGACGAGTGCGGCCGTGATGGAAACATTGACGGCGAAGTCGCGATCGAAGCCGCGCTTCACCATCTGCGGAATCATTGCGCCGCCGATCGCCGAGACATCGGCGATCGCAGAACCCGATACCCCGCCAAAGAACAGCGAGGCGAGCACGTTCACCTGACCGAGACCGCCGCGCAGATGGCCGACCAACGAAGATGCAAACGAGATCAGGCGTTCGGAGATGCCGCCGCGCATCATGATCTCGCCGGCGAAGATGAACAGTGGGATCGCAATCAGCGAGGCGGTGTTCGCGCCTGCCGCAGTCTGTTGCACGACGACGATCGCAGGCAAATCGAGCGACAGCACCGTCGCCAGCGACGCGGCAATCAGGGCGAAGCCCACCGGTACGCCGACGAAGAGCAGCAGGGCGAGAACGCCGAAGAGTATAGCGATGGACATGACTTCGTTCAGCGGTTGGCGGTTGGCGGTTGGCGGTTAGCCAGAGCGCGCGAACGCGCGCCGAACGGTTGAGCGCGCTTCGGCTCGTAGAGCGCCGTAGTTTCCATTTTCACCTTCGATATCCGATGCATCAGTGATTAATTCTTACTAACCGCCAACCGCTAACCGCTAACCGCT
>JBOHZJ010000257.1:0-15276 GCA_050738395.1 Steroidobacter sp. | reverse complement strand
GCCTGACGGAGCGCGGTCCGAGCCGAAGCCGGTCACCGAGCAGTAAACGACGCCCGGATTGCGCTCGGCCACGTGCTCGTAGCCCAGGCCGAACCGCGCGGCGGTATCGGCCGTCAGGCCGCGCCGCTTGAAATAGTCCCGAGCGCGCGCCGAATCCCGCAGCTCATCACGGTAGAACTCCGCGACTCTTTCCAACGCGTGGAACAGGCCCTCCGCCGGAGAAGTGCGGACGGCTTGCTGGTGCTCGCGAGGGACCTCGAGTCCGACACGCGCAGCGAGATCCTCGACCGCTTCGACAAAGCTCAGGTGATCGTGGTCCATCAGAAAGCCGAGCGCGGTGCCGTGCGCGCCGCAACCGAAGCAGTGATAGAACTGCTTATCGGGCACGACGGTGAACGACGGCGTCTTCTCGCCGTGAAATGGGCAGCAAGCCTTGAACTCCTTGCCCTGTTTCTTGAGCGGAACACGGCTGCCGATCAGCTCGACGATATCGGCGCGCGCGATCAGCTCATCGATGAAATGTTGTGGAATGCGTCCGGACATGACGGCAGGTTGACAGTGGACGGTTGACCGTTGACCGCCAGAGTGCGCAGAGGCGCGATCAAGCTCAGAGTCTAGCGTGGGATTCCCTGTGAGGTTCGCCGCATCTTGCCGTTCATCGCAGGCGTAAGCCTGCAGCCGGCTGGACCGCGAATCGAAGCCTGGAATTGCTCCGGGTTCTGCCCGTCAACGGTCAACCGTCAACCGTCAACTCAGTTTCGCCTTCAGCTTGCTGCTGACCGCCGACATGTCGGCGCGTCCCTGAGCCTTCTGCTTCAAGAGCGCCATGGCTTTGCCCATCTCCTTGACCGAGGTCGCGCCGGACTGGGCGATGGAATCGGCGATGAGCGCATCGAGTTCGCCTTCCGAAAGCTGGGCGGGCATGTAGGCCTGCAGCAGCTCGATTTCCTTGTTCTCTTTGGCGACGAGATCGTCGCGGCCGCCGCTGTGAAACTGCGCGACGGATTCCTTGCGCATCTTGATCATTTTTTCGACGACGGCGAGCACCTGCACATCATCGAGCGAAATCCGCTCATCGACCTCGCGCTGCTTGATAGCGGCGGTGATCATCCGGATCGTGCCAAGGCGTTCGGTATCCCTGGCCCGCATCGCGGCCTTCATATCATCGGTGATGCGGTCTTTGAGGGACATGGGAGGAATGGGAGCGAAGAAGCCGGTAATCGGTCGTCCGTAGCCAGAGTCGGGAGCTTGTTTGCTACGGACCAAACGCCTACGGCCTACAGGCGGAACTCAGTACATGCGAGCGGCGCGTGGGCGACCGCCGACATCTCGCGTGATGCGCTTCATGTGACGCTTCACCGCGGCGGCCTTTTTGCGTTTCCGTTCCTGCGTCGGCTTTTCGTAGAATTCGCGGCGCCGGAGTTCGGTGAGCACACCGGCCTTTTCGCAGGCGCGCTTGAAACGCCGCAGGGCGGCATCGAAATACTCGTTTTCTCGGACGCGAACGCTCGGCATCGCTACCTCTATGAATTCCCGGGAATTTGCCTACCAGGAGCGCTGGCCGGCCTTTGAGAGCGCGCAAGTGTAATGAGGCAAAGGTCGAAAATCAAAAGGAAAACCGCGAAATATGCGAGTACTTGGCATTGAGACTTCGTGCGATGAAACCGCGGCGGCCGTCTACGACAGCGACCGGGGTCTGCTGTCGCATTGCCTCTACAGTCAGGTGGAGCTGCATGCGGCCTATGGCGGGGTCGTGCCCGAACTGGCCTCGCGCGATCATGTCGTCAAGCTGCTGCCTCTTATAGATAGCGCCCTCACCGAGGCGGGCATGGCGGCGGAGGAAATCGATGGGGTCGCCTATACGGCCGGCCCCGGGCTCGTGGGCGCTTTGCTCGTCGGCGCGTCGGTCGCGCGGAGCCTGGCCTATGCATGGAACCGACCAGCGGTCGGCATCCACCATCTCGAAGGGCATCTGCTCGCACCGATGCTCGAACCGACGCCGCCCTCGTTCCCGTTTCTCGCCCTGCTGGTGTCAGGCGGACACACACTGCTCGCGGAGGTTCGGGCCCTGGGGGACTACCGGATCATCGGTTCATCGGTCGACGATGCGGCCGGCGAGGCATTCGATAAGACCGCGAAGCTGCTCGGCTTGCCCTATCCCGGAGGTCCGGCTCTGGCAAAACTGGCCGAGCAGGGGCGCGCAGGGCGATTCAAGTTTCCGCGACCGATGCTCGATCGGCCCGGCCTCGAGTTCAGCTTCAGCGGACTCAAGACCGCAGTGGTCGTCGCGACTCGCCGGCTTGAGCTTGATGATCAGACCCGAGCCGACGTTGCGTTCGAGTTTCAGCAGGCCGTGGTCGATACGCTCGTCGCAAAGTGCGCGCGCGCCGCGACTCAGACCGGGCTCAAGACGTTGATCGTCGCCGGCGGCGTGGGCGCCAATCGGCATTTGCGTGAATCGCTGGCCGCGCTCGGTGAACGCATCGGTCTGCGCGTCCTGTATCCCCGGCCGGAGTTCTGTACGGACAACGCGGCGATGATCGCGTACGCTGGCTATCGACGCCTTGCAGCGGGCGAATACGACGGCCTCGCCATCCGCGCCACCGCTCGCTGGCCGCTCGACGCACTGCGGACGCCAACGAAGTGATTAGTGACTAGTGACTGGTGACTAGTCAGACGGTAAACGTCGCCTCGGTCATGACCAGCTGCACTTTGACATGTGAACATATGCACAGACAGCTGCCGCCTCTCTGACCATTCACCAGTCACTAATCACTTCTTCAAGCATGGACAAGATTTTCCTCAGCGCTCTGAGCGTCGAATGCATCGTCGGCATCTGGGAATGGGAGCGCCGCGTCAAGCAGACGGTCATTATCGATATCGAGATGGGCGCCGATATTCGCCGCGCGGCGGCGACAGATCACATCGAAGACACGATCGACTACAAGAATGTCTCCAAGCGGCTGCTCGCGTTCGTGGGCGATTCGCAGTTCAATTTAGTCGAGACCCTCGCCGAGCGCATCGCCCAGGTCATCATCATGGAATTCGGCGTGGCCTGGGTGAAAGTGCGTCTCAACAAGCAGGGCGCGATTCGCGGCGCTCGCGACGTCGGCATCGAGATCGAGCGAAGCACGGCCGACTATCCGGCATGACTGAGGTCTACGTAGCGGTTGGCGGCAACGTCGATCCGCTGAAGTTTCTGAGCCGCGCGCTCGCGCTTCTGGAAAAGGAGTTCGGCCCGCTGCGGGCATCGCCGGCCTATCGCAATGCCGCCGTCGGATTCGAGGGCGCCGAGTTCGTCAATCTGGTCGTCGGCTTCGAGACATCCCTGCCTGTGAGCGAGGTGCGCATGCGGCTGCAGTCGATCGAAGCTTTGTGCGAGCGTCCGCCGGATGCGCCGAAGTGGGCGCCGCGCACCATGGACCTGGATATTCTTCTCTACGGAGATTTCGTCAGTGACACGCCCGGGCTCGTGTTCCCGCGGCCGGATCTCGTGCGACGGCCGTACATGCTGAAGCCGATGGCGGATCTCGCTCCGGATCGCGTGCATCCAACCCTCGGAAAGACGATGAGCGAGTTATGGCAGGCGTTCGAGTCCGACCACGAGATGGTCGACCTGGGTGAATGGCGGACGGCGGTCGGCGGACGGTGACGAGACCGGATCGCACGCGTTCTGCTCTTCACTGTCCGCCGTCCGCCATTCACCATCCCACGCTGCGACCACCGTCCACCGCAAGAATCTGCCCCGTGATATAGGGCGCATTCGCGGCCAGAAACAGAATCGCTCGAACGATGTCGTCGGGCGAGCCGCTGCGCTTCAGCAGCGTTTTGGAAATGATCTCGTCCTTGAGGGCGGCTTCGACGCCGGCTTCTGGCCAGAGGATCGGTCCGGGCGCCACGCCGTTCACGCGAATGTCCGGCCCGAGTTCTCGAGCCAGTGCGCGCGTGAGCATCAGGAGCCCGGCCTTCGCGGTCGAGTAGACAGGGTGCTGCGGCAGGGGGCGCTGCGCGTGAATGTCGATCATGTTCACGATCAAGCCCTGCGTCGGACGCAGGTGCGGCGCCGCGGCCTGCGACAGGAACAGCGGCGCGCGCAGGTTAGTCCCCGTGAGATCGTCCCATTGCGTTTGAGAGATCTGCCCAACCGGTGTGGGATAAAACGTGGAGGCGTTATTGATGAGCACGTCGAGGCGTCCGAACGCAGCGACGGCGTGGTCGATGAGCGTCGGCGGGGCGTTCGGATCGAGCAGATCCGCGCTGACGACCACAGCGGATCGCGTTCGCGCTGCATTCAATTCATTGCACAGCAGTTCCGCTTCATGCGCCGAGCGGTGACAATGAATTACTACGTTCGCACCTTCGGAATGAAAACCACGAACGATCGCCGCCCCGATGCGCCGTGCAGCGCCCGTGACGAGCACGACGCGTCCTGAGAGAACGAGGGAAGGATTCATGCGCCGCCAGCCTCCATCTACCGCCATTCGTGAAGGAGCCGCCTTCGTATGGCCCTCTGCATTCTTCCATCCTGAGCGCGGAAGGAAACCTTCAGAGCTTCGGGCGCATGTTGGCTGAACCGACGAGCCTTGCCTATCGGGCTCTGCGCAGCCAACGGTGGCGGTTGAAGGCGACCCTATGAGCGTCAATATATCGCTGCCGCCGCTGACCGCGGTCGAAGCTGCTCACAGCGCGCGGCTGGTCGAGCGCATTCGCGATGAGATCGACGCGCATGACGGCTGGATCAGTTTCGAGCGCTACATGCAGGCGGCGCTGTACGAACCCGGCCTCGGCTACTACAGCGCGGGCGCGATCAAGCTCGGCGCGGCGGGCGATTTCGTCACGGCGCCGGAAATCTCGCCGCTGTTCAGCCGCTGCCTCGCCAATCAGTGCAGCGAGGTTCTGGAGCACGTGAAGCAGGGCTGCGTGCTCGAACTCGGCGCTGGTTCCGGCGTGATGGCGGCGGACATTCTTCTGGAGCTCGCCGCGCAGGATCGCGCGCCGGAGCATTATTTCATTCTGGAAGTCAGCGGCGATTTGCGCGAGCGACAGCAGGCGATGTTGAGGCGTCGCGCGCCGGATCTCGCGTCGCGGGTGGAATGGCTGGAGGCGTGGCCAGAGGAATTCCGCGGCGTCGTGCTCGCCAACGAAGTGCTCGACGCCATGCCCGTGCAGCGCTTTCGCATCCGCGGTTCGCAGGTCAACACCATCGGCGTGACTTGGCAACTCGGGCGGCTCGACTGGTCGGAAACGCGCGCCGATCCACACCTGCAGGCGGCGATCCGCGCAATCGAAGCGGATATCGGCGAGCCGCTGCCCGATGGCTATTCATCCGAGATCAACATGCAACTGACGCCGTGGCTACGCGGATTGGCGGCGGGGTTGCGTGAGGGCGTCGCCCTGTTCATCGACTACGGATTGCCGCGCCGTCAGTACTATCGCCGCGAACGAGGCGAGGGCACATTGCTGTGCCACTTTCGCCATCGCTTTCACGATGACCCCTTGATCAACGTCGGCGTGCAGGACATCGGCGCCTGGGTCGACTTCACTGCAGTCGCCGAGGCCGCGAGCGCCGCGGGGATGGGTGTGTCTGGATTCTCGACGCAGGCGCATTTCCTGATCGGCGCGGGCATCGAGAAGTATCTGGCCGACGTGGGTGAGCAGGACATTGCCGCTCGCGTGCAACTCGCGCGACAGGCGATGCTGCTGACGCTGCCCGGCGAAATGGGCGAGCGCTTCAAGGTGCTCGGACTGACCGCATCGTTCGATCAGTCGCTGCGCGGCTTCAGCGTGCGCGACCTAGCCGCCTCGCTGTAGTTCCTGCAGGGCCGCGATGCGCTTCTGACGCAGGCGCGCCGCGATCTGATGACCTTCGAGTCCTTCGCGCTCGGATTCGTCGAGTGCAACCCGCGCGGTCAGTTCGCGCGCAAGCCGCACATGAGCGCCTTGCGGATAGCTACGTTCTTCAAGGCCCTTGCGGCCGCGAGCATCGGCTTCGCACGCCAGCAGAAGCTGCTCGAAGCGCGCCGGGCGCCGGAACGCGTCGGCATGTTCGAGCAGCTCGAGCAGCGTCGCGGCGCGCAGTTCCGCGACACGATGCACATTCAAGTGATAGCGCGATGCGAGCACGGCGACTTCGCGATACGCATTGGGTATGCGCAAGCGGTCACACAGCTTTTCCACCAGCGCAACCCCGCGTTGCTCATGTGCGATATGCCGCGGCCATTCGGAGCGCGGCGTGACGCCCTTGCCCAGATCGTGCGTGAGCGCGGCGAAGCGCACGATGGGGTCCGGGCTCAGCCTCGCAGCCTGCGACAGCGCCATTATCGTGTGCACGCCGGCATCGATCTCCGGGTGCCACTGTTCTGGTTGCGGCACGCCGAACAACGCCTCGAGTTCCGGAAAGATCACGCGCAGCGCATCGGCCTCGCGCAGCACTTCAAAGAAACGCTCCGGCGCGGGCATTTCGAGTGCGCGTTGCGTTTCCTGCCAGACGCGCTCGGACACCAGCGCATCGAGCTCGCCGCGCGCCGCGATCTCACGCATCAACGTCATGGTTTCCGGAGCAATGCGAAAGCCGAGCGGACCGAAGCGGGCCGAAAAGCGCGCTATACGCAGTACTCGCACGGGGTCTTCGACGAAGGCGCTCGACACGTGCCGCAGCCAGCGATCCGTCACATCGCGTTGACCGCCGAATGGATCGATGATGGCTCCGGAGTCGGGATCTCGCGCCATCGCGTTGATCGTCAGATCGCGGCGCTCCAGATCCTGCTCGAGCGTCACATCCGGTGAGAACAGGGTTTCGAAGCCGCGATATCCAGGGCCAGTCTTACGCTCCGTCCGCGCCAACGCATGTTCTTCATTCGTGTGCGGATGCAGGAACACCGGAAAGTCCTTGCCCACAGGTCGATAGCCCTGCGCGATCAGGTCCTCCGGCCGCGCGCCGACCACGACCCAGTCGCGCTCACGGACTGGCAGCCCGAGCAGTTCGTCTCGAACCGCGCCGCCCACGAGGTAGGTGTTCATGCGCGGAGTGTAGCCAAGGCGCAGGCAAGGGTCTGCGGTCTGCGATCAGGTCGACCCGACGGCGTCGACGCGTCTGATAGCCTCGCATTCTTTGGATGAGTGCAAGATTGAAGAACCCTTCGACCTGGCTCAGGGCGAACGGGGAAGAGACAGGATCACGAGCCTCCCTATCTTCTTCCGTTCGCCTGAGCCTGTCGAAGGGATCTATAAAACCAACGCTCCCGCCGTAAACCGCCGACATACATGACGCTGACCTGGTTCATTCGCGCGCCGATTCTCATCGCCAGTCTCAACCTGTCGGGCTGCTACCTGCTGCAGGCGGCTAGCGGGCAGATGGAAATCGTCGCGAAACGTCAGCCGATCGCCCGCGTCCTCGCGAATCCCGCGACGCCTGAGGAGCTGCGCACTCGCCTCGACTATGTCGCCGCCGCCCGCGACTTCGCCTCGCGAGAACTCGGATTGCCGGATAACGAGAGCTATCGCAGCTACGCAGACCTGCAGCGGCCGTACGTCGT
Source organism: Steroidobacter sp. (assembly GCA_050738395.1). Classification (GTDB taxonomy): domain Bacteria; phylum Pseudomonadota; class Gammaproteobacteria; order Steroidobacterales; family Steroidobacteraceae; genus Steroidobacter. Next base: position 7,741 of record JBOHZJ010000257.1, on the reverse strand, counting down.
ATGGAACGTGTTCGCCGCGGCCAAGCTTTCCGTCGAGCCGCTGCGCTGGTGTTTTCCGATCGCCGGCTGCGTGGTGTATCGCGGCTACTTCGATGAGGAAGCGGCGCAACGTTACGCACGACGGCTGCGATTTCGCGGCTACGACACGGCGATCGGCGGTGTCGCCGCGTATTCGACGCTCGGCCATTTCAAGGACCCGGTGCTGAACACGATGCTCGGCTGGAGCGATGCGCAGCTCGCGGCCACCTTGTTCCACGAGCTTGCGCATCAGGTCGCCTACGCGCCGGGCGACTCAGAATTCAATGAGGCGTTTGCGACGGTAGTGGAGGAGGCCGGCGTCGAGCGATGGCTGGCCTCACACGAACGGCCGCAGGATTTGCTCGCCTGGCGTGTGCAGCGCGAGCGCAGCGTGCAGTTCATCGCTCTGCTCTTGCATACGCGCGAGCAACTCGAGGCGCTCTACGCATCCGGACTGCCGCCGGATGAAATGCGCGATCGCAAGCAATATGAATTCGGCAAGTTGAAGCTCGCCTACGCCGAACTGAAGCGCGCGTGGAACGGCTTCGGCGGATATGACCGCTGGTTCGAGCGCACGCTGAACAATGCGCATCTGGTGTCGGCCGCGACGTACTACGGCTGCGTGCCCGGATTGCAGCGCGTGCTCGCGTCAGTCGGCGGAGATCTCGCGAAGTTCTATGAAGAAGCGCAGCGGCTGGCGGCGCTGGATAAAGAAGTTCGACAACGAGAGGTGTGCTCTGAAGAAAGTGAGTAGTGACTAGTAACTAGTGACTGCTCATTGTCCGTCGGTCGCCGGCCGACTCCGAAGGAATGAAAGCGCGCCAGCGCCTCTGACTAGTCACTAGTCACTAGTCACCAGTTGCCAGTCACTTCTTTCTTCCTACCCAATCGGGAACACCAACGTCGAAGTGCCGCGGCGGATGGTGATCGCAAACGCGTTCGCAGTACGCACCGCGGCGCGCAGTTGCTCGAGGTTCGTCACTCGAACGCGCCCGACCGCGAGAATGATGTCGTTGGGGCGCAGACCATTGCGCGCTGCCGGGCTGCCTTCGGCGATGCTCTGAATCACGACACCGCCGTCCGCTGCCGCGAGCGCCGCGCCTTCGAGCGCCGGGTGAATGCCGGCCGCGCCTTCGCCGTTCGCGCCGTCGCGCTCGCCAATGACTGCGGTAACGCGTCGCGGCTTGCCTTCGCGCAGCAAGCCCAACTCCACCTTCTCGCCGATGCGCAGCAGGCCAATGCTGTTGCGCAGTTCCGCTGCGGTGACGACATTGCGTCCGTTGAGCGACGTGATGACGTCGCCCGCCTTGATGCCGGCGCGGTCCGCGGCGGAGTCATCCACGACCTGCGACACGAGCGCACCGCGCGCATTTTCGAGACCGAGGCTCTCCGCGATTTCAGGCGTGAACTGATTCGCGAGTTGCACCCCGAGCATGCCTCGCTTGACCTCACCGTGCTGTACGAGTTGGCCCATCACGGCCTTGACCATGTTCGAGGGGATCGCAAAGCCGATGCCGATGTTGCCGCCGCTGCCGGAAAAGATAGCGGTGTTCACGCCGACCAGCCGGCCGTGCAGATCCACCAGTGCGCCGCCGGAATTTCCGGGATTGATCGGTGCGTCGGTCTGAATGAAGTCCTGATACGACTCGGGGTTGTTGTCGGAACGACCAAGCGCACTGATGATTCCCGAGGTGACGGTGTGACTGAGTGCAAACGGATTGCCGATCGCGAGCACGAAATCGCCGACTTCGGCGCGGCTCGAATCGGCGAGCGGCATCTCGATCAGATTGTTCGCAGTCACTTTCAGGACGGCGACGTCAGAAGGTTTATCGCGCCCGACGACTTCCGCCTTGAGCTGCCGATCATCCAGCAGCGTCACGGTGATTTCATCGGCGTTCTCGATGACGTGCGCGTTCGTAATGATGTAGCCGTTCTTCGCATCGACGATTACACCCGACCCTGCGCTCTGAAACTGACGCTCGCGCGGGCCGAGCTCAGGTGCGTCGAAGAAACGCCGAAAGAAAGGATCCTCCAGGAGCGGATTACGGCGCTGTTCGCGCAACGTGCCGCGCGTTGCAATGTTGACGACCGCGGGCGAGGCCTTCTTCACCACCGGCGCGAGCGATGGCACGGGCGTATCGCCGACTTTTTCGGGAAGTTGCGCCGCGGCGGGCGCAGTGAACACAACGGCGGCGATCAGCGCGAAGGCCTGCTTTCTCATGAATCATCCTGCTCGAGGTTGAAGGTCGGCGCAGCACGGCGCCGGGCGCGGGATTCTAGCAACCGCGCGTCGCGCCGCGCTGCTGCGCCCGAGCCTACGGAAAAGAACACGACCTGTGGAGCCGAGCACGACGCATTGCTTTTCGGGACATTCCACAGTCGCCTATATCCGCACCCAGCGCGCGGTAAGAGCGTGAACTGACGAAGCGAACAACCCTCCTTCTGGACGCATTGGGTGAACAACCTGTGGAGGAGCAAGGGCGTTGATTGTGGATAAGGTGTGGGAATGGGCGGGACACAAGATATTGTGGTGCAACCACGCGACAGGGCGAGTCGAATCAGCATTTTCCGCAGCCGGAAATCGAGCGGAATAAGTTTGTAAGTGGCTGTTTATTAGATACTTTATGGGAACCTGCCGAATGTGTTTCGTTTCTTGACAGCTTTGTGACGCAGGTCTACGTTAGCGCCCCTGACACAATATGTTGTGTTTTGCGATCACTAGAAAAGCTGCGTGCTTCTGCAATGCAGACAATAGGCGGGGGTCGTAATCGCTCATTGGTCAGGTGGTCTGTCTGGACGTTGCGCAGCGCTCGCTGCACCGCAACGCCAGGCTGGTGTTTCGGGGTCACCCCACCCGCACTTTCCGGAAGACGCTACCGGCATGAAAACAACTGCTATCAAACTTGAGCCCATGGACGTCAACAGCATTCCATTCCAGGAAGCTTCGCTCGACATCTGGGATAAGAAGTATCGACTGTGCGCGAAAGGCGGCGAGCCGATCGATCACTCGATGGACGAGACCTACAAACGCGTGGCGCGCGCGCTCGCCGACGTCGAGCGCGAGGAAGTGCGCGAGCACTGGTACGAGCAGTTTCTGTGGGCGCTGCGCAAGGGCACGATCCCGGCGGGACGCATCATGTCGAACGCCGGCGCTCAGGAGCACAAACCCGCGACCTCGACGATCAACTGCACCGTGTCCGGCACGATCCTCGATTCGATGGACGACATCCTCGCGAAGGTCCACGAAGCCGGACTCACGCTCAAGGCCGGCTGCGGAATCGGCTATGAATTTTCAACGATGCGCCCACGCGGCGCGTACGTCTCGGGCGCGGGCGCGTATACGTCCGGGCCGCTGTCGTTCATGGATATCTACGACAAGATGTGTTTCACCGTGTCCTCCGCCGGCGGCCGCCGCGGCGCGCAGATGGGCACGTTCGACATCGGGCATCCCGATGCGATGGATTTCATCCGCGCCAAGCGCGAGGCGGGACGGCTGCGCCAGTTCAATCTGTCGCTGCTCGTCACCGACGAATTCATGCAGGCCGTGAAGGCGGATCAGGACTGGAAGCTCGCGTTCCCCATCGTGCAACGCGAGCTCGAAGCAGGCGCCGATCTCAATGACGCCTCGAAGTACATCTGGCGCGAATGGCCGACGACGCGCGGCTACGTGAAAAACGAAGCGGGACTCGTCTGCTGCAAGGTCTACAAGACGGTGCCGGCGCGCCGCATGTGGGACGTGATCATGTCCTCGACCTACGATTTCGCGGAGCCCGGCTTCGTGCTGATCGATCGCGTCAATGAGATGAACAACAACTGGTGGTGCGAAAACATTCGCGCAACGAATCCGTGCGGAGAGCAGCCGCTTCCGCCCTACGGCTCCTGCCTGCTCGGCTCGGTCAATCTCACGCGCTTCGTGCTCGATCCGTTCACCGAGAAGGCGCGCTTCGATTGGGAAGAGTTTCGCAAGGTCGTGAAGGTGTTCACGCGCATGCTCGACAACGTCGTCGAGATCAACGGTCTGCCGCTCGGTCAGCAGCGCGATGAGATCACGCGCAAGCGGCGCCATGGCATGGGCTTTCTGGGCCTGGGCTCCGCGATCACGATGCAGTGCATGAAGTACGGCTCGAAAAAGTCGGTCGCCTTCACGCAGAACGTGTCGCGCGAAATGGCGATTGCGGGCTGGGAAGCGGCGCTCGATCTTGCTCGCGAGAAAGGTCCCGCGCCGATCCTGCTGGAAGAATTCGAAGTCACGCCGGAGATGCTGCGTAAGCGTCCGGAGATGACGCGCGACGGCTGGCGCGTCGGCCAGATGATCCCGGGTCGCATGCTGCATGCGAAGTACAGCCGCTACATGCAGCGCGTCGCGGAAGCTGCGCCGGAGCTCGTCGATGAACTCGCCGAAGTCGGCGCGCGCTTCACGCACCACAGCTCGATTGCGCCGACCGGCACCATTTCGCTGTCGCTTGCGAACAATGCGTCGAACGGCATCGAGCCATCGTTCGCGCATCACTACTTCCGTAATGTGATTCGCGAGGGCAAGAAGTCGAAAGAGAAGATCGACGTGTTCTCGTTCGAGCTGCTCGCCTATCGCGAGATGGTGAATCCGCGCGCGATGCCCGGTTCGAACAAAGCGGCGGAGAAGCTGCCGGACTACTTCACGACGGCGGACAACATATCGCCGAAGGAGCACGTCGACATTCAGGCGGCGTCGCAGTTGTGGATCGACTCCTCGATCTCCAAGACGGCGAACGTGCCGACCGATTACGACTACGAGGATTTCAAGGACATCTATCTGTACGCGTACGAGCAGGGGCTGAAGGGCTGCACGACATTCCGCTTCAATCCGGAAGCGTTCCAGGGCGTGCTGGTCAAGGAAGAAGATCTGAAGAACACGACCTACGTGTTCACGCTCGAAGACGGCACGGAGACGAAGGTTCGCGGCGACGAAGAGATTGAATACGACGGCGAGAAGCACAGCGCCGCGAATCTCTTCGACGCGCTGAAAGAAGGGTATTACGGCAAGTTCTAGCGAACTTCCGGCAGCTACTAGCCACTAGCTACTAGCCAGAGGGTTTTAAGACACGAGCGGCAAGCATTAGCACTGTCGTGCAGTCAGAACGTCGGCTGACGAACTCAGCCTCTGGCTAGCAGCTAGGAGCTAGTGGCTAGCAGCTGAGGAAGCTGGCGAAGCCAGCGGAGCGATATATGACTTCCACCAAGATCGACAAGAAAATCATCAAGTACCGGGTCGAGAAGCCCGAAGACAAGGCGGCAGCAGAGAAGGCGGCTGCGGAAGCGCCGCGCAAGGAGGCCAACGTCGTCTGGATGCACGAGAAACTCGAGCGTCCGGAGGTGCTGATCGGCTCGACGTACAAGATCAAGACGCCGGTCTCCGATCACGCGATGTACATCACCATCAACGACATCGTTCTGAACGAAGGCACGCCCAACGAGCAGCGCCGGCCATTCGAGATCTTCATCAACTCGAAGAACCTCGATCACTTTCAATGGATCGTTGCGCTGACCCGCATCATCTCAGCCGTATTCCGCAAGGGTGGCGATGTGACGTTCCTGGTGGAAGAACTGAAGGCAGTGTTCGATCCGCGCGGCGGCTACTGGCAGTCGGGCGGCAAATTCATGCCCTCGATCATCGCGGAGCTCGGCTACGTGATCGAAAAGCACCTGCAGATGATCGGCATGCTGAAGATGCCGGAGATGGATGAGCACCGCAAACACCTCATCGACGAGAAGAAGGCCGAATACGAAGCGCGGAGCAAGCAACAAGATGCCTTTGCGAAAAGCCACTTTCCGGAAGGCGCGCAGTTGTGCGCGAAATGCTCAACCGCCGCGGTGGTGCTGATGGATGGGTGTATGACTTGTTTGAATTGTGGGGATTCGAAGTGCGGATGACGTTAGCTGAGAAGCTGCTAGCTACTAGCGACTTAGCCAGAGCGCTGCGCTAACACACCCTCTCCTTTTGGGAGAGGGCTAGGGGTGAAGGGATGCGCGCAGCGCTTCCCAGAAGTTGAACGAATCGTTGATTGTTGATGCGATGGGGACTAACCCGACGTCGACGTGAGTAGCCCCGCGCAAGCGGGGCCTTTTTTATTTTCTCGTAGTGTCACCCATCCATTTGGGCGCCGGAGTAGATGGATGTCCAGATCGACGCCTGCCCGGTAACTTCCTGCGGCTTGCAGCGCGGCGTTATTCGCAGCTTCGGCTTCGTGCGCCATTTCGCCTTGCGCCTGTGCATCGGCAGCTTTCGCCGAGAGCACGCACCGTGCCGGTGCGGGTATCGGGGTTATCCGGAGGAGAGCGGATCGCGAGGACACCCACCGACTTGCCGATCGAGATTGACGGGTGTCCATACGACTGACGCCAGAGTGAATTTCTCAGGGGGTGTATGCAGTCGATTGCAGATCGCACAGCCCACCACCCCCTGAACCTTTGCTCAATTGATCTGCTTGTCTCGAAAAGCCATCGTTAGCGCATTCGTTACGGTGCGTTCGGAGGAGGGACGAACGTGAGTGCGCTACGGTTGAATTCGCGAGCAAGCGTCGATGGGACGACCTCGCCTCACGATGATCTGCAAGTCGGCGCAAACCTGATGTATGTCGCCGACGCTACGCTCGACTTCGACAGGGCGAGGTGTGCGCATGACCGAGCACGCCGGAGTCATGAGCGAGCGGTGCGCGTCCTACGCGAGAGTGAGCTCGGTCAGAGAGCAACGAACTGCTCGCGCGGCTGCGTGAACTAGGTGCTCGTCTCCGCGCTTTCGAGCGGGATACATACATCTACCCGAACTGGAGCGAGCGTGTGCGAAGCTGAATGCGCGCGCGCGATGCGTGTCAGGTATGCAAGTTGGGCAGGATTCGAATGTCGTAATCAACACGCTCCTGGCTTCGGTCTCGGCCAATCTTGCGAAGTTGCACACCTGATACGCAACGTGCCGGACGCATGAAGTCGCGGCTCTCCAGGCATCCTTGCCACTCCGATTTGTGAGCTACGTTAGCGCTCCTGCGCTCTCTGGACACCGCAGTATCTCCGCAATCACACCAGAAACCCCGATACCCCGCACCGGCGCCGAACGCGCCGCATTGAACCACGATCGCATCGCTCGATCGTGCGTCGCAGTTCGAACTGCGTATTGCTCATGGATTGGTCGTGTCGGCGCGTTCAAAATTCGCGTCGATGACTTCTTCCCAAGTACGGCAGCACTCGGCTATCTGTGAGCTCTCCAAAAAATTTGTTGACACAATTCCCGCGCAGTAGCAATTTACTTACAAGAACATTCACCCACGGACGTGGGGATTCAAGAGCGAATCGGACTGGCATAACACGAAGAACGCCAAGCCAGGGAACGTATAACAACTCGGATCATCATCCGATCGTCTCCCTTGCGAAGCGCAACTTGATCAGCGGCTGCGCGAACGAAAGATCGCGCAGGTCTGTTGCCGCGCGCCGGCCGCAGGCAGAACGATACGAAATAAAGGGCACGGAGCGCCGTTCTGCTTATGGGAGCGCGGCGCGATCGGGGGAGGTTCCGATGACGTCGCGGTTCTCATGGAGTTGCGCTGCACGGCTTCGCACGTGCAATGGTTGGGCGATGTGGAGCGCCGCGCTGATAGCGTTCGTGAGTGCTACTGGCGTATTCGCCAGTAACACTACGACGTATACCTACGATGCGCTCGGACGCCTGCGCGCTGTTGCCGTCGCGGGTAAC